>NZ_JAUBRC010000031.1:41914-91720 GCF_036701635.1 Microcoleus sp. N9_B4
GTACCGGCTGGAAGCCAAACAACTACGCTTAACCCAGTTGCAGTGACGCTGGCTGCCGGTCAAACTACTCCTGCTACCGTTAATTTTGGCAACCAAGCAATACCAGTACCGCTGAGTACCATCACTGGCATCAAATTTAACGACATTGACGGCAACGGCACGCAAGCAGCCGGAGAACTTGGCGTCGCCGGAGTTACAGTTTTCCTCGACACCAACGGTGACGGCATCCTCGGTGCCGGAGAAACTTCCGCAACTACCGCCGCTGACGGCAGCTTCACTTTCCCCAACTTGCCCGCAGGTACTTACAGCGTCCGGGAAGTTGTACCGGCTGGAAGCCAAACAACTACGCTTAACCCAGTTGCAGTGACGCTGGCTGCCGGTCAAACTACTCCTGCTACAGTGAATTTTGGCAACCAAGCAATACCTATTCCAACTCCGACTCCCACTCCGCCTCCGACTCCGACTCCGACTCCGACTCCGCCTCCAACTCCGACTCCCACTCCCGTGCAACAAGGCAGCATCAGCGGTCTTAAATTCAACGACGGCAACGGCAACGGTACTCAGGATGCGGAGGAAACTGGTCTTTCGGGATGGCAAATTTTCCTCGATGCTAACGGGAACAACTCTTTAGATTCGGGCGAAACTACTGTTACCACTGACAATTCTGGTAATTACAGTTTCAACAACCTCAATCCCGGCACCTACAATGTGCGGGAAGTCCAGCAGACTGGCTGGACGCAAACTACTGCTAATCCGGCGGCGGTTAATCTGGGTAGTGGCGAAAGTCGATCGAACCTTAATTTTGGCAATTTCCAAAATATTAGTATCTCCGGCAGCAAGTTTAATGACCTCAATAACAATGGGGTTTTGGATGCTCAAGAACCGCTATTGCCGAACTGGCAAATCTTCCTTGACGCTAACAGCAATGACTCTTTAGATGCTGGAGAAGTTAACACTTCAACTGATAGTTTGGGCGGCTACAGTTTCGCTAATTTAGGCCCGGGAACTTATCGACTTCGGGAAGTCAATCAACCTGGTTGGACGCAAACTACTGCCAATCCTGCTGATATTATTGCTGTCAGCGGCACTAATGTTAGCAATATTAACTTGGGCAATTCCTTGGCCCAAGTCCAACCAACACCACCACCACCACCACCACCGCAAGAAGGACAAGATGTTGACTGCATTTGTTCGCAAATTGTTTTACCCAGCCTTAGCAGTATTCGCGGTCCAAATTCTGTCACTAATACCCGCAACGGCACTAACGGCAACGACACTATTCTCGGCACTAATAACGGTGACGAAATAAATGGTTTTGACGGCGATGATTTGTTGGCAGGATTACGGGGCAATGATAATATTTACGGTGGACTTAACAGTGCTTTCCCGGTTGGCCCAGATATAGACAGCGACTTGGTGTTTGGCAATGAGGGTAATGATTACCTCAATGGGGTTGCTGGAGATGATTTAATCTTTGCGGGCAAGAACGACGATGTTGTTTACGGCGGCAAAGATGACGACATTATTTTCGGCGACCAAGAAAGCGATACTTTAATTGGCGACCAGGGTAACGATACTATCTACGCGGGAACTATTAACCCCTTGGAGCCGGATTTGACTGGCAACGATTTGCTGTTTGGTTTGGCGGGCGATGACTTCCTCAGCGGGCAGAACAATCAAGATACGATCGTAGGTGGTGAGGGTAATGATACAGTGCGTGCTGGCAAGGGCGATGACTTAGTTGTCGGCGAATTGGGCAGCAACCTGCTGTTTGGCGATGAAGGCAGTGATACTATCTGTGGCGGCGAGGGGGAAGATACAGTGTACGGGGATATTGGTAGCCCCCTCCCCATTGGTTCTACTGGCGGACAAGACCAAATATGCGGCGGTTTGGGCAACGATTTGTTGTTTGGCAATGAAGGTCAGGATACTGTCAACGGGGATACTGGGAACGATAGTCTTTACGGCGGTAAGGATGAGGACAGTTTGCTTGGCAGTGCTGGGGATGATTGGCTGTTTGGAGATCAGGGGAATGATACTCTGATTGGAGGCACTGGGAACGATCGATTTATGTTGGGTATTGACCTCGGCAGCGAGACTATTTTAGACTTTCAATACGGCCTCGATTCGATCGGCTTAATGGGTGGTCTGGATTTCTCCCAACTGAGCATTGTTGCCGAGAATAGTTCAACTCTCATCCGAGTTACTGGTTCCGGGCAACTTTTGGCAACTCTCAACAATGTGCCTGCCAGCGTCATTACTGCAACAGATTTTGCTGTCCTGTAGTGCGATCGAGCTAATTAATTAGGTGAGAATATTGTAGGGATGATGGATTAAGAGACTGTTGGCAAATAAGAAAAGGGTCAAACCAAACATTTTACAGCAGATTCCACGTTATTTGTGAAGTACACCCCTGATCCATGAATCCCCGTAGGGAAAAGGCATTGCCTTTTCCCTACTACTTTATGAACCTAGAATACGCTGTATAATCATGGCAAATAAACTCTGATGAGCCAGAAGTAAAATCATTTTCGGTTACACAGCGCCCTGTCCTACCTGGAGAGCATCTCAATGAAAGCAACCAAGCTAGAAATTGAAGTTTTGAGGCAGGAGACAGGAGGCTCTCTGCCCCCCCTAAGTCACCACAACCTGCTGTACCTCGTTTCAGACCCCAATCAGCCCAAACCCGCCTTCCTCGCGCACAACCTGCTGCTTGATGAGCAAATTACCCGCTTTCTATTGGGAGAAAAAAGACCAAATAGAAAATAGCTTGCCCTATATAGCCTACGGGTTGCCATGCACTACTTTGAGAAATCGCTTTTCTCTCTAAAATTTTGTGGCAGCCCTCACCAAAGCATCACTGAGGCTTCACCACCAGAAAAGTTAGAGTACAAGCGGATTCTCAACACATACCGCCGACCTTGATAAAGCCGAACATTGATTTGTGCATTCAAGTCTGTGCCACTGTCGTCGTCACCAGCAACATATTTCAGGTCACCACTCTGATCCTCGAAAAGAACCATAACTGTATCTACCTTTCCGAAGGTTCCAATTGTATAGGTTCGGGTCGCAGAGGGTTTGATGGCAAAGTTTTTCTGTTCAGCAGGCGCGAGGGACAGAATCTCGGAATGGAAGGGTTTAAGTTCTGTATAACTCGAGTCATCAAGCGGGGGATAGAATAATCGTACCTGCAACACATCCTGCTCAGAAAGTCCGCCAGCAGGGTTTAATCCGTTCTGATACTCCACAGGTTTCTCAATGAGTCCCGCTGCAAAAGCGTAGTGCATGATTGAGTTGGGGTCCCACTTTGACCCCTCCACTTCTCCTGCTGCAAGCTTTTGGAGCACATTATAAAAAGTTGTATCTCGGTCCCACTCGTTAGGAGGAGCACCGAAATATTTATAAACGGCTTCTTCGTCCCATACGATACCTGCAAACGGGTTTTGGTGCTCGTGAGGGAAACCTAAAGCGTGGCCTATCTCGTGAACAGGGACATCTACCCCACGGGAATCAGCCCGAAGATCCCAGCCGAAGTTCATGGTTCGCTCGCCTTGCTTAGGAATATCGATCGCATCGCGGCCAACATATGACCAGGCTCCATCCCCTTCCAAAAAGCCGATTCGTATCTCTGCCTCGCTGATGTTCCGAACCTCCTCAAACTTGATACCAATCCCTACCTTCTTCCACACCTCAAACCCCTGCCGCACAATCTCCTTCTGCTCATTCCCGCCTGAATAGGAACCACTCTCAAAAAAGTAATAACGTAATTTTGTACCGTTAACCCACTTCTTCCCGATTAACCGTATTAGACGAGCACGCTCCGGCGACACGCTCGGATCGAAAGTGCGTGGAGGAACCTTTGGCAAAGCACAAAAATGTTGTGCTTCTTTACCTGATTCTGCGCCACCTGAGCCAACTTTGATTCCGAGATCGAGCTTAGCTTCAATTTGTTCGAGGCGTTTTAGTAATTGCTCAAGTTGATAAGAGTCGATTTGTGAAAATTTAGTCATGACAAATTCCTCCAAAGTGTATACCTAGGGACTTTAAGTCCAAAGAACCAGCTATTTTGAGAATGTTGATTTTCATCTACCTGAATCAAGTGAGAACACAGTAGATTCAGGAAAGATAAACTGCAACCCTGTCAACAATGACCTAGATAAATGCGAGCTGTCGAGCTTGTGTCAACTGAATAAAATCCTTGTGAAACCCAGATTTTTTGTTATAATGATGAGTCTGGACGGAGAGATTTCCTACCCTCAATATCCCATGAGGAGATGGCGATCGCACTTTACAGAGAACTCGTTTTCCCCATTCTAGTTTCAAGCTTTACACTGTCAACGATCGATAGTCAGGACTGTTTTTAGAGCCTAGTCTGAAACCGTTGATTTTCCGTTGGGATATCGATTGTGCAATCGCCCTGAAACCCTTATTCTACAGTTGCCAATCAAACACTATAGCAATCCTAAATCAGTTTCAATAACTGGTTAACTGCTTCCCAGGCTCTGCCTGGGAACCGATGTCACTCTTGCTCTGCCTCGGCCCAGACTATGGAGGCAGAGCCTCCGGATATGCGTTACCAGGCAGAGCCTGGGAACGAGTATAATCATATAGGATTGCTATATCCGAATTATTGATAGGAATAATTGACAATAGCCTGCTAGAGCTTGCTGCATAGCCTTTATAGGCTAGCAAATAAAAGTGTGCGTAGTGGGGGTGGGGGTGTCGGTTAAAATCCCGGCGCTTCGATCGACAAAACCCGCCTAACGAAGCGGGTTTTGTAGTTCTCCTCAATATTTTCACTCTTTGGCAATGATTAAACAATCACTCTCAACTTTAGACAGCATATCTGGGAAAGCTGATGTGTAGTTGCCATCTTTGTCTACAATCCTGCGAAGTATATATCCGTTGTCAGGAGGTCTGCCGAAAAACGAGTTTGTGCGATGCCAGATATCTCCATTCGGAGTGTTCCAATCTCGATCGATCAAAAAATCTACCAGCCACGGCGGTACAGACCATCCAAACACTATCGGCGTGATGTGTCCGTGCTGCAAAGTTGCATCCGAGAATCGGAACAAGTAGCTGAAGCGAGAAAATTTAACTAAATAAATTAACATCCGTCCCGCCATTGATGAATGAAATGTCCAGATAACAGGGTCAAAAACACGCAGCAATAACGTCCGTTTGTCAGCATTCCAGTCAGAACTGTACATCGTCAGACAATCGTCTGGTAAAACATTCCCGTCCATAAAAAAGATACCTTGCAGGACTTCAGGTAACTCCGCTGGATGTTCTACTTTCATCCAATTCGCGATGTCTTTTAGTTGCTTTTGTTCGATTAACATGGTATGATATATCCTCAAAATAGTTGTGTTTTGGTTTCCTATTAGATACCCCCTTGATTTCTTAGTCGATCGATCGGACTTCGTTTGTGTGGCGTGCGGTTTCAACTGAGATGTTGCACCATTGCCAATAAGTTTTTCAAGGGCGGGCGGGACACCCCACAAGAAACTTGATGTCTTGTGGAACAGGCATCTTGCCTGTTAAGCGAGAATTGTGTAATATCTCAGTTTCAACCGCTGTCCGATCGAGCTTTTGGATTGATTACCGCCGCAAGTTAGGCTCAGAGCTTCGCCGCACTTTCCCTACCGTACTGACGACATCCACCAGCATCTTGAGTGCGATGTCTTTACCGGGGCAAATCCGTCCCGCACTCCGATCGCCCACAGAATGAAATCCCATATGAAAAGGGCAGAGATTCTCCCGCTTAGCGTTGAATTCGTATACCGTAGAGCCCCAGAAACTCTCGTCTAGCAGCCCCAAACTGAGCGGTATCAGTACCTTGGTTCCGGCGGGGAAAGTGCGCTCTTTGCCCGCTACCGTTGCGCTGAAAGGCTCTGTCGCGACTCGGTGCGTGGCGCTGACGGGGGCCCAAAGGCGGGCGCATTCCAGGAGGAACAGCTCGATCGACTGGCGATCGTCCAAATCGAGCTGATCCCAAAAATCAGTCGGGTTAATTTCGGCCGTCTGCTGTCCTTTATAGGCGGGGAGAGGGCGATATCCCATTGCCGTGTAGCCCAGGTGCAGGGGGCCTTGCATTCCCGCTATCCCCATAATCGATGTCATCAGCTTCGCCAATTCCCGCTTAGTCATGCCGTTGTTTTCCGAGCTCTCCTCGAAGTCGGCTAAAGCTGGGGAATTTTCATAGATAGTCGCTGCACGCTCGATTAGAGCGGACAAATCCCCGTGTCCAAACAGGTTCAGGCTTTGCAGCAGGTTGCCGATGACGGCGAAGTAGTGCAGCGGGCTTTGGCGGGTGTAATGCAATTCGGTGAGAAGTTCGATCGACTCTGAATCGTCTGGATTAATCCCAAAGATGACGTAATGCAGGTATCGGACTAAAAATCCCATCCAACCCCGCTTGACATCGGTAAAAAACGATCCCCCCGCACCATGCGACATCTCGGCATAATCGGCGGCTAGCCGATCGAGCAACCGTCGGGCGATTTCGTCTCCCTGGCGATCCGCTGTCGCACTGTTGAACAGATATTTCTGCATACAGCTTCGGAATGCTGCGTGGTTGCTGCTACCATCAGTGGCGCGATCGGACAAAGACAGTAGAAAAAGGTTCCTACCGCCGACATCTTGGTTGGGCGCGCTATCTGGTTCGAGTACAGAAGTACCAAGCCGCCATCCGCGCGCCTGGGGCGATGTGAGTGCTTTTTCCAGCGTGTCAAACTCTCCCATCACGACTTGCCCCGCGCAGCAAAAGTTGGCTCCGAAAGCCAGCCGTTTTATCTGCAAATAGGTGGGTTCGTTGGCAATCAACCCCTCAATCAGGGCGATCGGCGGTAGCATCGTTTTGCTGAGACTTTCTTCCGGGTTTTGCAAAGCCCAAACCTGAAACTCGTTCAGTGCCGGGTTCATCAGCGATGAGAAAATAGTATCTAAATTTAGGTTCATCATAATTCCTCCGAGAATCCCTCCCCATAACCCGCTTTGCATTTAGCAGCAAGAGGGTATTGAGTGGCCATTGAGCGGGTATTGAATCCCACTTAATTGCCCAAATCAGTAAGTATAACTATAGCCATCTTTATTTGTGAACACAGTGGCAACATAGATATAGTTTTACTGAATATGTCTGCGCCCAAGTCTAGCCTTGTCCCGGAGATTGAGTGTAATTTATAACGATTACTCGTAAGTAGATATACTTTCTGCTTCTAAAGTATTAGGCTCTATCTCTGAGAGGCGCACATAACCTTAGTTATCGGCGACTACTTGCTATTAAATTTAGCCAAAATCGGCGAGATTAATTAGAGTGGAGCATACCCCATTGAGAGAGGCGAAAACTTCTCCGTTTGCTGACAAACGGAAGAAAGTTGCACTGTTTTCTTGAGTAATTGACAGTTGAGAGAAAGTAAGATTGTTCCCTAGAGAAAGCAAATCTTTATTGTCTTCTTTTTTGATATCGCGCCCCGTCGCACTTTGAAGATTCCGCAAATAAGCGAACAAACCAGGGCTTTTTGTCCCGTCACGCAGCATCACCTAATCATTGTTAATGAATTTCAACAAGTCATCACCGCTCATCCCTTCATCATGAGCAGCCCAATTACCCCAGCGGTACGGAGATTGAATCAGCGGTTTGTACTTATCAAATTTTCCCTCTAAAAAGGCTTCTTCTTCTCTGATATTTTCCGCATCATCTAATAGCTGGAGGAAAAGAATCCAAGTGAATTGGGGTAAACGGTCTAATTCCCCATTCATTCCCTTATCTTTCCGCATGATGTCACGCGCCGACTTTATCATGCTGCCGAGGCGTTGAGCAGTGGTGACGGGTTTATTGGTTTGAGATGTAGTGCGTTTGGGCATTTTGAGAGAAAATTAAAGTAATCAAACTTAGAAATAGAACTCTTAGAAAACATCTACTAGACTGAGTACAAAAGATTTTGTAATTGATTTAGTGCTTTTTCTAACTTTTCTTGTTCTCCAAACAGTGTTATTATTTTAATTACATCACCATATTGAGCAAATTCAGGATACTTTATAATTGAACCGATAATATTCTGAAATACAGAAAATCCTGTTTCAATATATTTCTCTAAAAATATTTCTAAAATAGCCCTTTGCTGTGTACTATACTGCTTAAAAAAATCTTGCTTCGTGCGGAATTTATCTACTCGCTTCTTCCTGTCTAAGTCTGGAGAGCGGATAAAATCAACGGGTTCTCTGAAAGTATAGTTAACTTGCTCACTTCCTCCTATAGTAGCAGTAGCAGAAGCATACACAACTCCTCGTCTACCCGCTTCTCCGCTTGGCTCTACCCAGTAGATCCTTTCCCGATCCATTTTTATATCAGAAATTTTTTGAGTATCAATTTCATACAAGCAATCTCCTTTGGCTCTTAAAAGAGCTTCTGTCCTTTCGACCTCGCCATTATTCTGTATATCAATACAGTGGTAACAAAGTTCAAAACTTAATGCTAACTTGCCATTTATTTCTGTAAAAAATGCTGAAAGTGATGATTTTTCAATTTCGAGTGTAGTTATTTCAAATCCAATTTCCGTAGCTAATTCTCGTCTTAATCCACTATTAACAAGGTTGTCAATAGTTAAAATAATATTTGAATAGTCAAGTGATGGTACGTCTTGTTGAAGAGCCTTAAGGCAGGATGCAATATTGTTATAAATAGATACCTTTGCTCCCATTTTATTACACTCATTTAATAAATTATCCGCTAGTTCTTCAGTTTGCTTTTCTCTATTTTTAAAGAAATGTTTATCGGCACTAATAAAATATATTGTATATGAATATGAAAGTGTTAATATTGCTTCCCAAATAGCTGAATCTTTAAATTGCTGATTGTTTTCTCCATTAGGTTGAGTTTTTTCATTAATTCTCCTTAGTGCTGATTTAGCGTGTTCAAATGTAAATAAAATCCTAATAATTACGTCATCCAAATCTGTTAACCTTTCTTTAACAGCCGCTTCTAATTGAGCTTTATTCGGTACTTCATAAGAATCGCGAAAGCCCATAATTACTTCAATAGATTTAAACCCTTTATCAATTTGTTGAATGGCTTTAAGTCCGTTTTCAACAATATTTCTCGTAAGCTCTTCTTCTATAATTTCCGGTAGACCTATTTTTCCATTACTTTGTTTGAGGATGTAAAGCAATGCCGAACCCATAGCCGTTCGCATCAAAAGACTAGATTCTTGCAACCATATATTTGTATCAATCACTACACAAATTGGTTTGTGTTCTGCGGACATTATTACAACTCCTTTCACTTTTCCTAAGCCGAATACAATAAACTCTGCAACTGCTCGACTGCCTGCTTCAATTTATCTGCCCCGCCAAATAAGCCAGCAATTTCTCGCACGTTGCCATAGTTGTCAACCGCTTTCACCTTCAAAGATGCTGGCATTACCAACTGCTGCGGTCCACCTCGATCATAAATCCCAAATCCCCAATCTAAAATCTAAAATCTAAAATCAAATGACGCCCGCTAAAGTTTCCCACCAGTACGAAAGCACTTTACAGGAAACCCGCAGGCGTCAAAATCAAGCAAACTTAAATCTTAGAAAAGACCCAGTGTGAAAGATTTGTCGATCGGGAAAATAGCACCAATACCCAACCACAAAGTTACAGCAGTTCCCAACAGGAAAACAGTAGTAGCAACCGGGCGGCGGAACGGATTTTGGAATTTGTTAACATTCTCGATGAACGGAATCAAAATCAAGCCAACGGGAACACCAGCCATGCAAGCAATACCCAACAATTTGTTAGGCAAAACGCGCAGAAGTTGGAACACAGGCCACAAATACCATTCCGGCAGAATTTCCAGCGGAGTAGCAAAAGGATTAGCAGGTTCCCCAACCAAAGACGGGTCTAGTACAGCCAAACCCACGCACAGAGAAATCGTTCCCATGATGACTATAGGGAAAACATACAGCAAGTCATTAGGCCAAGCTGGTTCGCCGTAATAGTTGTGACCCATGCCCTTAGCGAGCTTAGCGCGGAGCGCGGGATCGCTCAAATCTGGTTTTTTGAGAATAGACATAGTAACAGTGTTCTCCTTTTAGTTTTACCCGGGGCTGCCATTCCGCTGTATTCGTTAGTTTGAATCAGCGGCGCGATCGCAGGAAGTATTAGCCGTAAATAAATATCATGAGTGATGAATTCTGAATTTTCAACTCACAATTCAGCGGGGGGCAAAAAAAATACCGCCCCCACAACTCAAAACTTACAACGGGCCAGAGATACCTTGCTTGCGAATCATCAAGAAGTGAGCCAGCATGAAGACTACAATCAGCCAAGGCAACACAAAAGTGTGCAAGCTGTAGTAGCGAGTCAAAGTACCTTGACCGACGCTGACACCGCCGCGCAGCAGTTCAACCATCAAAGAACCGACAAACGGGATAGCTTCGGGGACGCCGGAAACGATTTTAACTGCCCAGTAACCGATTTGATCCCAAGGCAGGGAATAGCCGGTCACGCCGAAAGAAACAGTGATGACTGCCAAGATTACTCCTGTCACCCAGGTTAATTCGCGGGGCTTTTTGAAGCCGCCTGTCAGATAAACCCGGAAGATGTGCAAAATCATCATCAGCACCATCATGCTTGCAGACCAGCGGTGGATGGAGCGGATCAGCCAGCCGAAGTTGACTTCAGTCATCAGGTATTGCACTGAAGAAAAAGCTTCTGCTACCGTGGGACGGTAATAGAAAGTCATGGCGAAGCCGGTGGCAAACTGAATCAGAAAGCAAACTAAAGTAATTCCGCCCAAGCAATAGAAAATATTGACGTGCGGGGGTACATACTTTGTAGTGATGTCATCGGCGAGCGCCTGAATTTCCAGGCGTTCCTCAAACCACTGGTAGGTTTTTGAGTCGGTGATTTGTTTAGAAAACATGGAGCCAGAATTCCTAAAAGAATATTGCTGTGGTTGAGGTTCAGGGCAGCAGCCACAAGGTTTTTTGTCGCCCCGCGCCGAGCAGCTTGCTTTTACTAGCAAATGCCTGAGGCTATTTTTTAAATTTGGAGCTGACGAAAGGAACTCTATTGTGCGATCGCCTGCAAGCCCTGGGAAACTAAGCGGTGGCTTGTCCCTACTCGCTGGCGTTGCCCGATCGAATTCCAGACTGTGATAAAAAATGTAACATAATTGCTGTGCAAATTTCACGCGAGCGATGCTTTGGCTGAGTCTCAAATACCATGTTCTGCAAGCTCAACATCCGCCCCAAGCTGGCATACAGCCAAGACCAGAGCCCAGGAGCGAAGTCCGAGCCGACCACCGGGTCCCTGGGGCGTAAATTTTAATATTTATGATAAAACTTCACTCATTTTGCGATTAAATGTTACATTTAACTAATTTTTTGTTCGCGGCGGACGTTGGACGAAAGCCGAATGCCTTGGGGAGATTTAAATGGGCAAAAGCTTAAAAGCGTACAAACGTAAAATACATAAAATGTAATACTTACTGGTATTTTACAGAAAAATCATGCACAGACGAGTTTTCCAGATTGCTATTTTACTTTTCCTCCAAGTCGTCCTAGTTCTAGGTGGGTGGGCGCAGCCTGCGGCGGCTCTAACTCCTGAACAGCAGCTATTGAGCGAAGCTTGGCGAATTGTTAACCGCTCTTATGTGGACGACAGCTTCAACTCTCAAAACTGGTGGTCGATTCGCCAAAAAGCTGTCAAGCAACCGCTTAACGACAGACAGCAGACTTACACGGCGATTCAGGGGATGCTGGCGAATCTCGACGACCCGTTCACTCGACTGCTCAAACCCGAACAGTACCGCAGTTTGCAGGTCAACACTTCGGGAGAATTGACGGGTGTGGGGCTGCAAATTGCGATCGACCCCCAGACAAATACCCTGACAGTGGTGGCTCCTTTGGCCGGCTCACCGGCGGACAAAGCTGGCATCCAACCCCTCGATCGCATTCTGAAAATTGACGGCACTCCTACCTCAGAATTGAGCCTAGACGAAGCAGCAACTCGAATGCGCGGCCGCATCGGCACTGCCGTTACCTTGACCTTGGGGCGCGAGGGAAGGGACGCTGCTGAGGACATTGAGCTAGTGCGCGATCGCATTGCTCTGAATCCGGTTTACGCCGAATTGCAGTCGGGGTCGGAGAATTTACCGGTGGGCTACATTCGCTTGAGTCAATTCAGCGCTAACGCCACTGAAGAAGTCGCTCACGCGATCGACCGCTTGGAAAAACAAGGAGCCGCCGCCTACATTCTCGATCTACGAAACAACCCGGGCGGACTGTTGCAAGCAGGGATTGAAATTGCCCGTCTGTGGCTCGATTCCGGGACGATCGTCTACACGGTGAACAGACAAGGCATTCTCGGCAGTTTTGAAGCCTCTGGACAAGCCCTAACTAACGATCCGCTGATTGTTTTGGTCAATAAGGGAACTGCCAGTGCTAGCGAAATTTTGGCGGGTGCGCTGCAAGATAACGGCAGAGCTCAACTGGTAGGAGAAAAGACTTTTGGCAAAGGACTGATTCAGTCGCTGTTTGATTTGTCTGACGGTTCCGGGTTGGCCGTGACTGTTGCTAAGTACGAGACACCGAACCATAAAGATATTAACAAGCTGGGGATTGCGCCCGATCGCGTAGTGCCTTTGGAACCTATCGCGCGCGATCAAATCGGCACCGAAGTAGACTTGCAATATCAAGCTGCACTGCAACTACTGAAAGAAAAAACCATGCTGGCAAAGTCAGTATAAGCCGGAGTTTGAAGTTTTGAGATTCCAACAGGTAACAATACGCAGGTCTGTCTGTCTCTGCGTTTCGTTCGCCCGGACAGACAAGAATCATCCTAAAAACTCTTTTACTCAAAAGTGATATCAAGTCCGACAGATTCATCTGTCATTGGTTCGCACAGCGAACAATGACATACAAGAATGATGCACATCGGACGTGATATCAAAACCCAAAACAGCCGTTCCCTTAAGGTTGCGGGGTTGATTCCTCGGCTTCGGGCACCTCGGCTTCTTGTAAAATCACCTGACGCTGCTGCGGGTCAGCTTGGTTGCTTTGCTCTTGCATCACAGTTTTAGCAAGACTAGGGTCAAAGTAGCGGTTAAAGTCCGATCGCGAGCGATCGACTCGCCCCTGGGTAAGATTGACTTCAGCTTGGATTTCGTGCAATTTTTCTTGTACCGCCCGGTAGTGAGGCCAAAGCTGAAGCAAAGCAGAAGTGGCACAGACTGAAAGTACCATGTTGACTGCCAACTTGACGCCTGTTTCGGCCGCGAGGGTTTGGTGAGGGTAGGAACGCTGGCGGCTGCTGCTGCGACGAGGAGTAACCCGAGGGGAGTTTTTTACAGGACGCAGTGGGGTAACGGTGGGTTGAATCGCTTGCATAATTTTTTTTCAAATACCTGAGACTAACGTTTTAGAGTTCAACAGAGCAAATTCTGAGCTTAACGCACACTCGCCGCTGTTAGTCAGGGTGCTGACAGCCAAAATTGTTGAGACAAAGGTGACGCATGAAGACGGAATTTTCCCATAAAAATGCCTGCCCTTGCAGTCTCGTCTTGCTGAACACAAACAATCTACTGCACTGGGGCAGCAATTGTCTGTATCTGTAATGCGAGAGATTTAACTGCTCAGGCAGGCGTTTTGCGGTTCGCAACTGGTGTCTGGAAACTATTTGTACAGTTCAGTTGACAGCCGGAAAGCCAAGATTCCGGGAATCAAAGCAATTACGAGCGCTACGTAGACTTGGGTATCTGTTAAAGACATATTCGCAAAACTCCTTTTCGCGGGGACGAGCTTTCACCAATTTGAGACAAATTGGCGCTTTTGGGAATCATTTGTTACAACTTGCAACACAAATGCTGCCTCCGGGGAGGAGTGGCGCAGTGGCGCAGTGGCGCAGTGGCGGAGTTTTTGAGTGTTGGAGGGGGAGAATTTTTCCTTGTTTCCTGGGACTGCTTCCTTTTGCCGTTGTTCGGACGATCGCCTCCCACAGAATTACCGAGTTAGGTTAAGATTTAAGTGAAGGTGACACTAATGTTAGACAGAGCGGGTAATTTGCGCTGCGCTCGATCCTTGCCATTTTTAGGTGCACAAAATAGTTAATGCTAGATCAATTTCTCGACGCTTCACCCAATTTTGGAGTTGACGGCTTTTTATTATTGTTGGTTTTGGTGGCTTTGGAGGCTGTACTTTCGGCTGACAACGCGATCGCCCTGGCGTCTATTTCTAAAGGTTTGGAAGATGCCAAGGATCAGCAAAGAGCTCTCAACTTGGGTTTGATAATTGCTTTTGTACTGCGGATCGCCCTAATTTTAACGGCTACTTGGGTGATCCAATACTGGCAGTTTGAGCTGCTTGGTGCTCTCTACCTGCTGTGGCTTGTTTTCCAACATTTTACTTCAGATACAGACTCTGAAGGAGAACATCACGGGCCCAGATTTGCGACTGTGTGGCAAGCAATTCCCATGATTGCTTTTACGGATTTAGCGTTTTCATTGGATAGCGTTACTACTGCGATCGCTGTTTCTGACAACACTTTTATCGTCGTAACAGGCGCTACTATTGGAATTATTGCCCTGCGATTCATGGCAGGGTTGTTCATCCGCTGGCTGGATGAGTTCGTTCACCTAGAAAGTGCTGGTTACATCACAGTTGGGTTCGTGGGAATGCGGTTGTTGGTGAAAGTAATTAATCCGGATTTAGTTCCTCCGCAATGGCTGCTAGTTTCCAGTATCGTCTTGATGTTTGTCTGGGGATTTTCTAAGCGTACTCCTGAGTCAGTCGAGATTGCAAAATCTCTAGAAATGGCTCTGAATCAGCCGGATTCAGAAGTTGCTGTGCGAGAAGCTCAAGGACAGAAGTCCGAAAATTAACATACTTTCCTTTGAATAAAATTAGCTTAAATCTGTCAAACCAACAAGATTGAAGGCTGGTCAAAACCTGCAAAAGCCTTTCATCCCGGTGACATTAGTCCGGGGATGAAAGGCTTTTATTTTTTGGTAATATTGTTTATTTCACTACCCGATCAAACTCATGGGAGTACAATTAAGCCTATGGGAAGGCATTTATCAAAATCAAACTCAGCAATGGTTAGGCTGGTGGGATAGCGAGGGGAATTGGTTGCTGAAGGGGTTGGCGGCATATTGGCGATCACAGGCGATCGATCGGATCTGATTTGAGCCTTGGTGGTAGTTTTATTGTTTGAGGAGAGGGAAAGAGGGCGAGCGATGGGAAGGAGTTGCTGGCGATCGGGTTTCACCTGTCGGTAAAAAATGTAACCTTCCGGTTGAGCGGCTGCAAGTAACCTTTTCTACATAGGGCAATGGTTTTAGATTGTTTTTGGGAGATGTCTAATGATTGCCGCCTTGATCTAATTCAACAATACTACGTTGTCTTTGCTCATCTATAAACCTTAGGATCTCCATGTGTTTTGCAGATAGCTCAGGATCTCTTTCTTGATAAGAAGACGCAGAGCCTTTAGATTTTCTCTTGATTTTTATGAATGAAGGCATTTTCTTTAATTTGGCTTGTCGTGTAAAAACCCAATGCGTCGATCTTATTTTTCCTTTACCTTCCTTCTTTGTTAACAACATACCACTCTCAGGCTGATGCAGTTTAATATTTTTGTGTCTTTCGTATAACTGTCTTATATGAGCCTCGCTTTCCCTCGAATAAAACCCTATTATCGAATCTGAATTGATGACTTGGAACGAATTCAAGATTTCAATATCGCTATCATTAGAAATGCAAGTTACTGAAGTTCTTTGTCCATATTTATACACTTTTGGATCGTACAGACAAAGTGTTATTTTGGGTGACAATGGAAGAAAAATTTGCAATCCAATGGCGGTAATACTTGTGACGGCAGGATCTTTTAGCTCGCGGTAAAGCCAGTTGTAAATAAATACGGGATGATCAGATATATAAAATTCTGAGGAAGTTTCATTTTTGATAATATGATATTCCAAATCTCGTAAAAGCCCAGCAACAAGCACCGCATTAAGAGTAATTAGAGAGGCTAAATTATCCTGGTTAAAGTTGAATCCTCCAGCACTTGCCTCTTCTGGATCAAATCCATTCAAACTTAGACACTCTCGCACTATTGACTCAAATTGCGAATTGACGAATCCACTCACTCTTTTACTAGCTTCAGGCGTTCTGAAGTATAGAGATAAAATAAATCTGTGCAAAGTTAATAGCTCTTCGCTGATTATATTAAAATCTCCACTGACGATTTTCTTTACTACGCTTGAAGCTGGTCCCTCTATCATGTCAGCTAGAAAATTCTCGACTAGGTTGTCTTTGTCATAAAAATAGTTCTGTGAGAAGACTCCTCTAACTGGTTGATTATATCTCACGTGCGACCTATCCATATCAAATATATTGATGATTTTTTTACCCTTGCTCCCATCAGAAGCCCAATAGTTAAGCAGAAGCTGTGGGACATAATGCTGCATCTTCGTACTCATTAACAACTCTCACTCATTAACAACTCTCACCTACTACATACAAGGCTAAACTCCAACCAAATAGCCTGGGTATATATCCTAACCAGCAAGTCAGCCGCATAAATTATAATTGTATTGCAGATGCGGTACAATACATCATATATAACCATAAAATACCCCAAGTTGCCCCTGTATGTCAACCCCTTATTAGTCCCCATCCGAATCTCTTTTTATCAATAGAGTTCGACGCACAATCCGACTCAAACTCTTACTCGTCGCCCTGAAAAAAGCTATCTTTATTACATACTAGAACATTTACTTTTATAATCAGCGACATTCACAACAAATGGGAGTTCAAGAGATTCATACTTATATTTTTTAACCTAAATTATCGAATTATTTAGTTTACGAACCAAATCAAGAGGTGATTCTCCAATGGATAACTCACTAAGCTATGCAGACATCCTTAAAAAAACCCTGCAAGAAGCAACGATCGCCCAACCCCGTTTACAGGCGATCCAGCTTTACCCCGTCTGTGATGTCGATTCGGGTCACTTTCTGATTCTCGCTACAGGCTGGGATAAACAGCTCTGGATTGACACGATTCTGTTTCATGCTCGTTTAGTCGATTATCAAGTTGTAATTGAAGAGGATAACTTCGAGGAAGGTCTAAGCCAAGCGCTGATGGCAGCGGGTATAAAAGCAGAGCATATCGTGACTAGCCCCTTCCCTGACAACAGCGATAGACAGAAAACCTATCAGGCAGTATAAGGAAGAAGCAAGAGGGGGAGACTGGGAGATGGGAAGAGGGGGAGGATTTTTTCCCAATTAGCAATTAGCAATTACTCATTAGCTATGGCTTAGGCTTACCGACAAAGAAAGCTAAGGGAGAATTCTCACCACAAGATAACCGAACTTTAGAACCAATGGGAAAAACATTTCCTGTGGTTGTCAGTGCATATAACTTTTCGCCCGAAGGAGTCTTTAAACAATAACGATTTTCTCTACCTAAAAATTGACGATCGCAAATCACAACAGCCGAATCTTCATCTAAGTATAAACTTAAATCTTCCTGCCGGATCATCAATTCTCCTTCAGTAGAAACATCACAAGGAACTTTTACAAATGAATCTCCTTTAACAGCAAAACAACCTACTTCTGTTTCCCAAAAATCCTGCTTCAGCGATGCAGACACAAAATTAGCTTGCGTCACAAACTCAGCCACAAATCGAGAGGCTGGTTCTTGATAAACTTCCTCTGGAGTGCCAAACTGTTCTAATTTGCCTTGACGCATCACCGCTACCCAATCTGAAATCGAAAGTGCTTCTTCGCGATCGTGGGTGACAAATACACCAGAGGTTCCCGTTGCTTTGAGAATCTCGCGGACTTCTTGACGCAATCTTAACCGTACTTGTACATCTAAATTACTCAACGGTTCATCTAGTAAAATAATCGCAGGTCTAGGGGCTAAAGCACGGGCCAGGGCGACTCGCTGTTGCTGACCCCCCGATAATTCATGGGGATAACGGTTTTCCAATCCTTCTAATCCCACCAGCGCTAATGCTTCGGTGACACCTTTCTGAATATTATGCTTTGACTCTTTTCCTTGATGCGTCAAGCCAAAAGCTACATTTTTCGCGACTGTCAAATGGGGGAAGAGTGCATAGTCTTGAAATACCATACCAATGTCTCGCTGTTCCGGCGCGACTGACATATTAACACTGGCTACAGTTTTTCCTGCTAGAGCGATCGTCCCTGCTTGTAGCTGTTCAAAACCAGCAATTAACCGCAGCAACGTTGTTTTCCCACAACCCGATGGCCCCAACAACCCCAGTATATCTCCTTGATGTAAGGTCAGGGTGACAGATGCCACCGCAGGTGATGCAGCTTGGGAATACTGTTTTGTTACACCATCCAAATGCAGAATTATCGGTCGAGCCATTATTGCTATAAATAATCAACAACTTACTATTCTACAATATTCCTGTTTAGTGAGATTAATTATCATAAAGGCTTGACAAATGTTTACACATACTGATAAACTAGCAAGCTAGACTTTTTACTAGCAATGAAAAATTCCCAAAAATCACTACACCAAACAGGAATCAGGACAATCCAATGGCTATCGACCTTACGCGGTTTATCCGCTAGTGGGTGGACACTTGCGGTTATCGCTTTAGCATTGCCGATCGCCATACCAGTCATCAGTGTCTTATCCAGTATCTTTTTTGAAGCTAAAGATACATGGCAACATTTAACCGATACAGTTTTAACCCGTTATATCGTCAACTCTTTATTGTTAATGATCGGTGTAGGCTTTGGTGTTGTCGTGATTGGCGTAGGATGTGCGTGGCTAGTAACAATGTGTCGCTTTCGGGCCAGTCGCCTATTTGAATGGGCATTACTGTTACCCTTAGCTGCCCCAGCTTATGTCCTAGCTTATACTTATACAGACTTTTTAGAATTTTCAGGCCCAGTTCAAACTGCTTTGCGTTATATTTTTGGCTGGAGTTATGGAGACTATTGGTTTCCTAACGTGCGATCGCTCCCTGGAGCAATCTTAATGCTAATCTTAGTTTTATATCCCTACGTCTACCTATTAACAAGAGTTGCCTTTTTGGAGCAATCAACTTGTACCCTAGAAGCTAGTAGAATACTCGGCTGTAGCCCTTGGCGGAGTTTTATTACCGTTGCCTTACCAATGGCAAGACCCGCAATTGTAGCAGGTTTAGCACTGGCTTTGATGGAAACTCTCAACGATTATGGCACTGTTCAGTATTTTGGAGTTGATACATTCACCACAGGTATTTATCGGACTTGGTTTGGCATGGGAGAACGAATTGCAGCCAATCAATTAGCTGCGATGCTATTATTATTTGTTCTCGGTTTAATTTTACTAGAACGCTGGTCGCGAAGTCGGACTAAATATTATCAAGCTAGCAGCCGCTATCGCCAACTACAAACTTATCAGCTTAAAGGAATTAGGGAAATCTTAGCGGTAATTGCTTGTTTGATGCCGCTGTTTTTGGGTTTTTTATTGCCAGCAGGTATTTTAGTCAAGTTGACCTTAGCTAATTGGCAACTCACTTTAGATGAACGCTTTTGGATCTTTGCCCGTCATAGTTTAATTTTGGCCACCCTGACAGCAATTTTAGCCGTAGTTATTGCCTTAATTATGGCTTATGGTTTACGGTTATATCCTAATTTAGGAGTGCAGTTGGGAACGAGAGTTGCGGCAATGGGCTATGCTGTACCTGGATCTGTGATTGCAGTGGGGATTATGGTTCCAATTGGAAAATTTGACAATCTATTTGATAGTTGGATGCGTGAAAACTGGGGAATTTCTACAGGCTTGTTGTTAAGTGGTACGATCGCAGCTTTGGTATTTGCCTATATAGTTCGGTTCCTGGCTGTTTCTTTAAATGCGGTAGAGTCAAGTTTGAGCAAAATTAAGCCTAATTTAGATGATGCGGCGAGAAGTTTGGGTTATAGCCCGATGCAAACTTTAGTTACAGTTCATACACCAATGATGACCGGAGGTCTACTAACTGCCATGATGTTAGTATTCGTTGATGTAATGAAAGAGTTACCTGCTACTATAATTATTAGACCGTTTAACTTTGATACCTTGGCTGTGCGAACTTATCAACTTGCCTCAGATGAGCGATTGGCTGAAGCTTCTGGCCCAGCATTGGCAATTGTTTTAGTGGGGATGTTACCGGTTATTTTATTAAGTTGGAAAATTGCGCGATCGCGCAAGTCTTCAATAGTATAACCCCCAAATCTCTTTCCTGCTTGCAGACCTGATTGATTCTTTTAAAGCTATAGTCCGACAGGGTTTTCAACCCCTGTCTCATAGCGAAAGTCGTCTTCAGACGACTATACAGCTAGGATTTCAGTCGGTTTCAACCGACTTTAGCTATAAGAGGGGGAATTTATTCCCTGGCGGGTTTCAGGAGAATGTATCAACCCTTCATCCCTCTTCCTTTTTCCTTCATAAATCAAGATGATTAATAAAAAATTAGCAATGTTTACCCGCACTACTGGCACAATCTCTTTCTTACTACTTACTGTTTTTGTCACCTTTGGATGCCAAAAACAGGTGGCTGGTCCCCTCGAAACATTACAAAAAACTAAGCAATGTCCAGGATGTGACCTGACTGATACCAAGTTAAGTGACATGGATTTAACCAGCGCTAATCTCAATGGTGCTAAGTTGGAAGGCGCAATGCTAGAAAAGGTCAAACTTAATGAAGCCTTACTCGATAGCGTCAATCTCAAAGGTGCAAATTTAAAAGGTGCTTCTCTGGAAAAAGCAGGTTTATCTGCCGCTGATCTCACAAATGCTGATTTGAGTAATGCAAATCTCAAGGGGGCTTTTTTGCGAGGGGCAAAACTGAATAATGCCAATCTTAGTAATGCCGATTTAAGTGAAACTGACTTAAATAGTGCGGATTTGACAGGGGCAAACCTGACAGGGGCAAACCTGAAAGGCGCTATAATGCCGGATGGTAAAATTAAAAATTAAAGTTGATGGGATTCGGCGGTTGAAACCGCCGAATCACAAAGAGTAGCTTCTTGTTCAAAAAGCCTCTATTTCCATCCTGCGCGATCGGCAATCTTTAAAGCTTCGGGGTTATTTTTCCCAAACACATCAGGGTTGAGAGGGTCAGATTTGAATGTACCAAAACTGGCAACCGTAGGATCGATCGCCACACCTGAAATCACAGGGTATTCGTAATTACCCCTAGCAAAAATTTGTTGCGCTTCGCGACTGGCTAGGTGTTCCAAGAATTTGGTCGCGCCTGCTTTGTTACGGGAGGTTTTGACTACACCAGCACCACAAATATTGACGTGAGTACCGCGATCGCGCTGGTTTGGGAAAAATACACCTACTTTCGCTGCGATCGCCTGTTCTGCTGGATCTTTCGATTTCATTAAGCGAGCTACATAATAGGTATTAACCAGGGCAATATCGCCTACCCCAGCAGCAACAGCTTTGATTTGCGCCGTATCATTTCCCTCTGGAGGACGCGCAAAATTAGCCACTAATCCTCGCGCCCAAGCTTCTGTTTTTTGAGCTCCATGAGCTGCTAACATAGCCCCAACCAGAGACTGATTATAGATATTAGTGGACGATCGCACTAAAACTTTGCCTTTCCACCGAGGTTCTGTCAGCGCCTCATAGGTTGACAATTGAGCAGGGTTCACCTTGCTTTTGTTATAAACAATCACCCGTGCCCGGCGCGATAGACCAAACCAGAAACCTTGAGGATCTCGCAAACTTGCTGGAATTGCCGATGTCAGGACTGTTGAAGAAACAGGTTGCAGAATACCGGCTTGTTTTGCCCGCCACAAACGCCCACCATCCACTGTGATGAAAACATCAGCAGGGCTATTTGCACCTTCACTTCTGATCCGTTCAATTAGTTGGTCAGCATCCGCCTCAACGAGGTTAACCTTGAGCCCAGTTTTTTTGGTGAAGCTTTGGTACAACTCATTATCAGTATCGTAGTGACGTGCTGAATAAAGGTTGAGAGTGCCGGTTTGGGCTGCGACAGGGGCTTTTTTGCTTAGTTCCCCCACTGCCACGACAGCCATTGCTGTACCGCTGGCAAGAAAAATACGCCGAGAAATGCTCATTGTTCTATAATGATAGATTTTTTCATCTGGTAATTGACACGATGGTCTCTCTACAGCCATCTATAGTCAGTGCTTTACTATATTAATGCAAGTAATTCTTATTTGATGATCGAGAGCGTAACTATTTTAGGGCTGACGCACTCGTGCTCAGAAATCCGGTCTCGACTTCGCTCAACCGCCGGTTTTTTTCCGAAAAGACTTTGTTATAAGCTGTCGGGCATCTTGCGTTGTATTTTTCGGGCGGGCGGGACGCCCAACCCCTACTCCCCACAACAATTTCATCTGAGATGTTGCACCATTCTCAATAAGCCTTTTATGAACAGGCTGGACGGCCTGTTCCACAAAGAGTGAAGTTTCTTGTGGAACAGGCCGTCCAGCCTGTTAAGCGAGAATGGTGCAACATCTCAGTTTTATCTCACATCTTGCACCAATATCAGCAACGGGCTAGAAGCCCGTTCCACAAAGAGTGAAGTTTCTTGTGGAACAGGCCGTCCAGTCTGTTAAGCGAGAATGGTGCAACATCTCAGTTTCATCAAACTTGACTGTAAAATTTCGATGGGCCTGGGCTTAGCCCACAGATTAGGTAAAAAATTTGCTGATCAAGGTCTTGATGCGTCCAGGACTGTATTTATTACCTGCCCGAATTCTCGACCAGGCTCAACAGCCACTAAGAGGCGGGCTACCAGTGCACAGCTACAGTTAGTAAGTTGCACACTGGTCTCCTACGGATTATTTGTGTCTAATTAACTCGTAAATTTCCACATAGTCTTTAGCTGGATATTTCCACGAATTGTCACAATTCATGCCTTGAAGCATGAGTTTTTCAAATTCATCATGATAGTCATACCACAATCCGATCGCCCGATCGAGCGCCGACTCTAAAGCCGAGTAGTCGGTTTGGTAAAACACGTAACCGTTGCGTTCTTCCGGCAGGTGGCGGGTGTCGTAATCTCGATCGAACACAGTATTCACCAAACCGCCAACTCCCCGTACCACAGGAACAGTACCGTACCTCAACCCAATCATCTGAGTCAGCCCGCAGGGTTCGTAATTACTGGGAACCACAATCATATCCCCACCCGCGTAAATTAAGTGCGACAGTTCCTCATTAAAACCTAGTTCTAAATGGCAGTCTGGATTGTCATTTAAAAAGTATTTTTCGTGCTGGAAATGAGCGTTAATTCCCGCTTCCGTCGCAGAACCCAAAAGCACGAATTGCGCTCCCTTACTCAGAGAGTAATAAATTGCATGGTGGACGAGATGAACGCCTTTTTGGTCGTCCAAACGACCGATAAAGGTAATAATAGGCTTATCAGCATCGCGCAGGAACAGCCGATCGCGCAAAGCTTTTTTAGTTTTCGCTTTTCCTGCCAAATCATCTTTAGTGTAGTGCTGCGGAATGTAGCGATCGCTTTCGGGATTCCACACATCGTAATCGATGCCGTTGAGCACCCCGCGAAACTTATCTTGATATAAATGCAAAGTGTGACCCAAACCGTAGCCACACTCGCCGAGGTGAGCTTCCCAAGCATGGTGCGGCGAAACCGTGGTGACAAAGTTCGAGTAAACAATCCCACCTTTCATAAAGTTGAGGGCAAAAGGGTTAAAGTTATCTCGGAGGCGATCGTAATCAAAATAATAATCATCTCGATTCAAACCAGTTGCTTGCAAAACCTCGCTTCCTCCCATGCCTTGATGTTTGAAATTGTGAATGGTATAGCAGACTCGCTGATTTTCCATCCAATTGTATTTGTAAATTTCAAACAGCATGACTGGAATCAAACCAGTTTGCCAATCATGACAGTGAATCACATCGGGACGCTTGTTGCTTCTGAGCAAAAATTCCAAAGCGGCTTTGCTGAAAAATGCAAACCGCATATTGTCGTCATTGCAGCCGTAATAACAGCCGCGATTAAAAAAGTTATCTTGAGATCGAGGTTCGATGAAAAAACACAACTGCCCGTGCACCCAGCCGCACAAGACATCACAGAGGATTTCGCCGCCGTACCAGGGCACAGCCAAATCCCGGTAGGCTTCGTGAAGTCCCCAAATGTGGTCGTACCTCATGCAGTCGTACTTGGGTAGAATAATCTCGACGCAGTGGCCGGAATTCTGCAACTCCCGACTCAAACCGTAAACTACGTCGCCCAAACCCCCTGCTTTGATGACGGGGGCGCACTCCGAGGCAATTTGTACAATGTACATTTTTTTTCTCGCTCCTGGATGAATCAAAAAAATATTTTCTTAACTTGACAAAGTATATGATTTCTCAGCAAATAAGCAAGTCGGTCATTGGGAATAAAAGGGCGATCGGGCTCCCAGAAGCCGAATTTGCGGCGGTTGCGATCGGCGATATCGTTTCGGCATTGCTGCAACTCGATCGCAAATTCCGCAAAACATAACTCATCTTCTCGCATTTGTCAACTCAATCTTTTGAGTCAAATCGCCATTTGTCTCGTCTAGTTCCGAATAGCGATCGAATAACTCACTCAAAGCTTCTTCTCCAACAATTTCTCCATTACTGACAAACTTCTCTACCTCCACCGAACCATCACTCAAAAATTCAATTTCCCACCGTTCCCCAGGTACAGCTACAATTACCATCATAGCTTCATCGCGATGATGCGCTAAACTGTAATCGATCGCCTGTTTTTCCAATTTCTGCAAAAATAATATTAGTTGGTCAAATCCATTATTTTTCATCTATCAAATCTCCGATCGCTCAACAATTTGCGAACCATCCTAAAGCCGGGGATATTTTCTTCAGCACCTCTTTCTATTTGCTCCCATATCATTTCGCTAAATTCTTCCCAACTTGGCGAAGTTGCCGGAAGCTGTGCTTGTTTTATACTACCTTTTTTACCTTTGAGAATCTCAGACACTTTCATGCCTGCAAATTTGTGTGCGATGTTTCTTCCTCCTTATCTTACATAAATCCCACTCATAATTCTCATAGCGCTAGACAAAAATGCAACAACTTATCCCAAACCCATAGCATCATTTTCACATACTAATAATTTACCTTTCCCCTGATAAAACCAAACATAACCCTCCCCACCGCCTTTGCCAAAATGACCTAATTTTCGATAATCTTCTTCAATCCCCTTGGTAAATCCTTTCACCAAATCGCAATCAGCTATCAAAGTTTCACCTTGTTTGAGTTCGACAACCTTAGCAGGTGAACTTGTAGCAGCTACAACAGTAGCTTTTTGCTCGCGCAAAGCTGTAACAGCAATTCTCCACCTACCATCATTAGAAGCAGCCACTTGTCGGAATTTCAGTTTTTTAGCACCGATAACTACATTGTCCGAACAAAACTGAAATACACCGTCATCAAATTCCCACTGCTCCGCATCCGAAAGGTCGATCGGCGTATAATGCAGGAAATTCCCTTTTTGTCTCGGTTCCAGTTTCACCGTACCAGTCCCTTGATATACGGGAGCGTTGTAGTCCATTTCCGTTGTCAAAGATACCCACATATCTTTCAAACGGTTATCCGTTTTATAAACACCGGAAGTCAATTTCCCCATACACCAATGCAGCGCACCTTTTTGAATTATCACTCCCGAATTGTTTAAGTTAATTTCTACTTGCTGAACGAGGGGAATATTCTTAGTGGGATGGTAAAACTTATTGGTTTCAGGATTGATATTATTTTGGATGTACCACAAATCTGTTGGTTCCAAAACCTTGATTTCGTATTTCATAATTAACCTCGCATATTTACGTGAAATGTGTTAAACATTTTACCCAAGATTAGGAGCTGCCGTGTTCCCGGACATACCTTGTGAAATTTATCTTTTGCAGACATCCTCTGCTACTGTTAAAGTATCTAGCTATCTTAGCAATAGCAGACAGCGCCCCTCCACAATTGTTGAGAAAAATTTATGCCTGTGATCGCACAATCTCCCAATTTACCCATTTTACAAGAAATCAACTCAGGATTACCCAATATTTGCGGCTCCGAAGCGGAAATCAGTGCCGCAGCCAACAGCAACGAACCAATCTTTCTACCTACCACAAATCTGCGCCTGGAAAACATTCAAGCCGGATTTGCCTGCGCTCTGCATATGCACCAACCGACAATTCCTGCCGGTGCAAACGGCGAACTGATCTGCAATCTCCAGCATATGTTTGAACATCCCAACCAAGGAGACAATCACAACGCCGGAGTGTTTGCTTGGTGCTATTCCCGCATGGGAGAATTCATTCCCCAACTAATTGCTGAAGGTTGCAACCCGCGAATTATGCTCGACTATTCGGGCAATTTATTGTGGGGATTGCGCCAAATGGGACGCGATGATATCTTTGATAATCTCAAGCGGATTACCTGCGATTCTCAATATCAACCTCACGTAGAATGGCTGGGCACAATGTGGAGTCACGCCGTCATTCCCTCAACTCCCATCCCCGACATCAAACTCCAAATTCAAGCATGGCAACATCATTTTGCAGCCATTTTTGGCTTGGATGCCCTCAAGCGCGTCAAAGGTTTTTCGCCCCCAGAAATGCACTTTCCCAATCACCCAGATACACTTTACGAATACATCAAAGCTTTGAAAGAATGCGGGTATCGCTGGCTGATGGTGCAGGAACATTCTGTAGAAAATCCCGACGGTTCGGGATTGTCGCAAGACCAAAAATATATTCCCAACCGTTTGGTTGCCCGCAATTCTCACGGCGAAACAATCAGCATTACGGCTTTGATTAAAACCCAAGGTTCTGATACGAAATTGGTTGGACAAATGCAGCCTTATTACGAAGCCAAAGGACGCAATAAACAGCAAATTGGCAATGTCACAGTTCCTTCTTTAGTCACTCAGATTGCCGACGGCGAAAATGGCGGCGTGATGATGAATGAATTCCCCAGCGCTTTTGTCAAAGCTTGGCACGAAAACCGCGAACAAGGCGGCGGAAAATCCGGTGTTGTCGGTTTAAACGGTACTGAATATTTGGAGATAATTGAAGCGGCGGGCGTTAATCCTGATGATTATCCTGTTTGTCAGGGGATTAACCAGCACAAAATCTGGCAGCTAGTCGATCCAGATAGTGCGACGCCGGAAAAAGTGGAAAGTGCGATCGCCCAACTCAAGCAAACCGACCATAATTTTCACATGGATGGTGCTTCTTGGACGAACGATTTGAGTTGGGTGAAAGGCTACGAAAATGTCTTGGAACCGATGAATCTACTCAGCGCGGCATTTCACAAAAAATACGATCCGCTGGTGCAGCAAGATCCCGCCGTTACTAAGCAGTTTGAATACCAGCAAGCTTTGCTTTACAATTTGTTGGTGCAAACAAGCTGTTTCCGCTATTGGGGACAGGGAACTTGGACTGATTACGCGCGCGAACTTTACAACCGCGGCGCTGCTTTAATGAAGTAGCAGAATTTATTGTAGGGTGCCCCGGAAACAAACTGTTTGAGCCTCCTCAAATATCAGCGCTGAGGCATCCTACATCTAGAAAACTTTATTGATAAGGAGAGGACTAAAGTCCTCACTACAAACACGGACTTACCAATTACTGTCTACATTTCCTGCATCAGCCGCAAATAATTCTGCCGCATTTGCGTCATATTTTCCATCATTCTATTAGCCATATCTTTCTCAACATCGCTCATTTGCTGCCAAAATAAAGCAGATCGCCTCGCCATAATTGCCTCTTCCCACAGCATCTCCAAAAGTTGCGCCGCCATTGGGTTTTCAGCATCGATAATCCCGCACAATTGCTCGAAGGCCCGGTTGGCTTCGTTGTGAGTGCTAACATCCTGAACCAGGGTTAGGCATTTTTTGAGTTGTACGATCGGATTTTCAGAAGAGTAAGCCATAATTTCACTAAGATAAGCGACAAAATTTACACTGATACCTTTGACATTACTAGAGTTGTGACACAGCCTTAGAGTTCCCTACATACCAGCGCCAAGGCAAATCAATTCCTTGAGAAATCCCGATCCGCGTAGTTTGCACAAAATTTATTGTACCCTCCTGCACAGCTTGCTGAAAGTTCTCGCTCCGGTGTTCCAACCGCAGCGGTTGGTCTGCACCCAAGGGAGAACCGCTTAAAGTTCGATCAATCTGCAGTACCTTACACAGTTTCCCAGGCCCGGCGGCGAGGCGCGATCGCTTCTTCTCGGGAATTCCAGCGAACCCCTTGGGAACCACATCTACCTGCAAAGCTCGAATCAGCACACCACTAGCAACTCCCTCTGCATCCGTCACCACATTAAAACAGTGATACATCCCGTAAATTAGGTAAATGTAGCTCCTACCCGCAGGCCCGAACATCACCTCACTGCGAGGAGTGCGCTGTCGGTAAGCGTGACAAGCGGGGTCTCCTGGGCCGTAAGCTTCGGTTTCGACAATAATTCCTCGAATCGTCTCGCCGTCAGGAAACTGCCGCACCAGCGAGCATCCCAGCAAATCTGGCGCTACGCTGGTAGATGGCCGCGCCAGCCAAAAAGATTCTACAATCTGAGTATTTGCACTCACTCAACAACAGCAGGTAAATTATGGACGTTAAGTTAGTTTTAGCAGTCTTGACAGCAGTTTTCACGGTTTGCTGTCTGTTCTTCGGTACAAAAAACGGATTCTACGATACTGACAAGTATCACGGTAACGGTTCTGCTCACTAATTTTAGGCGATTGTTAGTTGCTTAAAAAAACCGCGGCCTGTCAGTCAGGCGGCGGTTTTATTTCGATTTAATCGATTTAAACAGTATTTGCGGGTTTTACTAAGGATGAATTGTGCCATCTGGCATTTTAGCTCCTTGCAAGCTCGCATTCGAGAAGTCAGCGCATCCCATCAGGTTGAAACGCATTGTCGCTCCTCGATCTGTTGCTTTCATATTGAAACCAACTACTGCATTTTCTGGGTTATTCTTTTCGGGGACGGCACTCACTTTAAAATCCATATTAGCTCCTTCTTCATTCGCATCAAAGTTGAAAATGATGCCAGCACAGCCCAAATCAGCTCCCGTCAGGTTGGCTCTATTTAAGTTTGCATTTTTGAGGTTGGAATTGGTCAACTTTGCTCCTGATAAGTTAGCACCTTCTAGGTTAGCTCCCTGCAAGTTGACTCGTTGCAAGTCTAATCCTTTTAAGTTAGCATTGCTGAAATTGCATTCGGGACACTGTTTGGTTTGCAGCAATTTGTTGACTTGGTTTTGTTGATTTGAAAAAGTTAGATACTTGGCCACACTAAATACAACTGCGAGGGACAATCCAGCAGTAAATAAATTCTTTAATTTCATAAATATCCGAAAAGCTTCGGGGGCTTTCTATCGCGGTTAATAGATTTCTACAATAGTGCGATCGACCTCTCCAGAATTCCCCAAAAAAAAGCAGTCATCTCTGACAAGCAGTCCCGCGCAATTAAACACCGCCAGACTTATACATTCCGCCTCTTTTCCCTCGCCAGTGCTGCTTTGAGCTTCGCACTCGTCCCGTCCGTCTGCTTCACTTTGCTTTGACCAGTCCACAAACGGAATTTATTTTTACCCGAAGGCGCGCATTTGCATATACCTGTGGACTGAAATAAAAGAAACTTTATGTATATCGCTGGAATGAGTAAATCATCGAGAGATTACAGCATGATTAAATAGAAACGCAATACCGTACCTGCGCTGTTAATAAATTCTCAGCAAATACTTTTGTCAAAATTGCTTTGACAAATTAATTTACTCTAAAAACTGTTGGCAGCAGCTCAGGTTCCTCAACCTCGCCAGAACACAACTACCTATAATCCCGACAATTCGGAGCGGCAATGAACACAATCAAACCCGAACCAAAAAGATCGCGCTTCATGGCTCTGCTGCTGACAACGCTGCTGACATTTCCCTTTGTGACTGCTTGCGGTTCTAGCCAGCAAAGTTCCGTTCCCCCGCCTCCTGTTGACGATACTCGCGCTGGAGGAGTGCAAACTAATCGTGGCTCCACTCCTTCGCCACAAGCGAAAAAAGGACTGAGCAATGCTCAAAAAGTAGGGATTACTTTAGCAGGAGCCGCCGCCCTTTACTACATCTACAATCAGCACAAAAATAAACAAGAAAAGGGGCCGCAGGGAAAACATTACCTTTCCAAAAACGGTCGCGTTTACTACCGCGATGCCCAGAATCGCGCTCACTGGGTAACGCCCCCGCCTGGAGGAATTAAAGTTCCGGAGTCCGAGGCAGTGCGTTACCGCGAATTCCAGGGGTACAACAACCAAAATACCGGTCGAGACCTTACTACCTTGCCGGAAGCTACAAGTCCTGTTCCGGCACAGTAGTCTAAGCATTTGAGATTTTAGATTGCAGGTTCCCTAATTTTCAATTAAATCTGGGATTCCCAATCTAAAACAGTAGTTTTTCAACACATAAAAAAGAGGAACTTTATCATGGTAGATGGATTTTTGCGGAAGTTAAAAGATGCGATCGTCGGGCCAGACAGCGAGCAAGTCGATCCTGACGGCAATTACGAAGATCCCTCAAATCCCGGACAGTACGGCAACGTGACTCCCGCCAGCCAAGACCCCTACGGCGACCCGGCTGACTACGGAGAGTACGGCAACGTGACTCCAGCCAGCCAAGACCCCTACGGCGACCCGGCTGACTACGCCGGTACCGACTACGGACAGTTCGGCAACGTGACTCCGGCCAGCGAAGACCCCTACGGCGACCCCGCAGACTATGTAGCGGATGCTGGAATGTTCGGCAATGTGAGCCCGGCCAGCGAAGACCCCTACGGCGACCCGGCGGATGAGGAAGGGTTTAGTTAACTCAGTTGGCTAGAAAAATTACCTGGTAAGCAACAGCACCCCTACGGGGGTGTTTTTTTGTTGCGAAATACCAAGAGTCAGCCAAAGATGAGCGGAAAAGGGAACTCTTGAGGGGATAGAGAATCTGAAACCCTTAACGGACAAGAGAATTGTTAAACGGAGAGGGTGGGATTTGAACCCACGGAACCTTGCGGTTCACCTGATTTCAAGTCAGGCGCATTCGACCACTCTGCCACCTCTCCTGGCGCATAAATTTTATCATACCAGCAATTGTCTCTAACTACAAATAGCCGCAGATTCAGTGCGCCGATAAAGAATTTGTTCTCTTTCTACCGCGAAATCTTCGCCTACCCATACCAGAGACACTTCCGACACTGCTCCATTTTCCAGCAGGACGATCGAGAAATTCCGCAATTTCGAGCACTCTCTCTCCACAATGCGCGGTACGCTGGCCGCATTCAAATAAACTGTACCCTCCGCACTCACCTCCAGCGACTTCCGCAACTCGTGCTTCGTGTGCCGCAGTTTGTGGTGCATATGACCAAAAGTTACCAGCGGTATGTGCTTCCCAGAACTCCGAGTTCGATCGATCGCCTCCGCAAAATCCGGGTCGCCCCAATCCCCTCCCAACGGCTTCCAATCTCGCCCGCAGGGGTCTTCAGGAGCCTCTCCTAACCCCGTCGGGCCCGTGTGACCCAAAAAAATCACATTTTCGCAATCGGCATCCGCTGCCGCCCCTGCAATCCGCCGCGCCGACTCTTCAAAACTTTCTACCCCAAACCATTCCGAGTAAAAATCCCCGTACTTCCACTCCGATCCCCCCCAAGTAAACGGGCGGCTTCCCACCACAGTTACGCCCAATTCGGGAAAATCCCTTTTCCCGTAACCGACGTGAGCTTCTCCCATTAAATCTATCTGCTGTTTCACCCAATTTTCTTGAGTGCGATCGTAAGGGCACTGACTTCGGCCCCACTCTGTCGCGGTGTACCAAGCGTCGTGGTTCCCAAAAACCGCTGCTTTCGGAATGTCCAATTGGGCGATCGCCCGCACCACCTCCACCGACTCATTGCCAAAATCCCCCACAAACAGCACCAAATCAACGCCCAGATGCTTCAGGGCCTCGCCGTCTTCAGGTTCCCAGCGATCGTGAACGTCCCCCACCACCGCAATTTTGATAGATTTAGCTTTATTCATGTGATTTGTCATGTGCGATCGATCCCTAGCCCCTTCTTACTCAGCATAAGAAACAGCGACCAATTTTTGCACTCTCCCCCAGCCTATTTTAGAGTTGAGATTTTAGATTTTAGATTGGCTCCACTGAACAGCCAGCACTTTTTGGTGAATTCAACTATAATTCAAAATATATTTTAGCTGTCTTCCCCACCTTCCCCGGAATATTCTAACTGTGTTTACCACCGCACCTGCTCCGAACTTTACACAAACCCGACTGCCCGACGACTTGTTTGCAGCAATTAACGCCCTCAAACAAGAGTTAAACGCCGTCATTCTCGCCCACTATTACCAAGACTCCGAGATTCAAGACATCGCAGACTTCATTGGCGACTCCCTAGAACTTGCCCGCAAAGCCGCCAACACCAGCGCCGATGTCATAGTTTTTGCCGGAGTTCATTTCATGGCAGAAACCGCAAAAATTCTCAATCCCGACAAATTAGTATTGTTGCCAGACTTAAATGCTGGGTGTTCCCTCGCCGACAGTTGCCCTCCCGAAGCCTTTGCAGCTTTCAAAGCCGATCGACCAGGACATTTGGTAATTTCCTACATTAATTGTACCGCCGCCATTAAGGCAATGAGCGATATAATTTGCACCAGTTCTAACGCGGTTAAAATTGTCAACCAAATTCCTGAAAATCAGCCGATAATTTTTGGGCCCGATCGCAATCTCGGCCGCTACGTCATGGAACAAACAGGCAGAAACATGGAGATTTGGCAAGGAGCTTGCATCGTCCACGAAAACTTCTCAGAAAAAAAGATAGTTCAACTCAAAATCGAGAATCCCGAAGCCGAAATAATTGCCCACCCCGAATGCGAACCTCCCGTGCTGCGCCACGCTAATTACATAGGCTCTACCACTGCTTTGCTCAAATATTCTCAAGCTAGTTCCAGCCAAGCTTTTATTGTCGCGACTGAACCGGGAATCATTCACCAAATGCAAAAGCAAGCTCCGCACAAACGCTTTATTCCCGCTCCTCCCAACAATAATAGTTGTGCTTGCAACGAATGCCCGCACATGAGATTAAATACCTTGGAAAAATTGTATCTAGCTATGAAAAATAAAACGCCTGAAATTACCATGCCCCTAGATATTCAACTAGCAGCTTTGCAGCCCATCCAACGAATGCTAGAAATGAGCTAACAGTTGACAGTTGTCAGTTGTCAGTTGACAGTTGACAGTTGACAGTATTTTAGGATGGGTTAAATCCACAGATTAAATTAGTAATCAGGGACGCGAAAAACCCGGTTTCTCCGAAAAATTGTGCTCGCCACAGAAACCGGGTTTTTAGCCCCGCGTGCGTCTAGAACTGCATTAGGTCATTTCTTTAAAAATTATGGACAATCGATGATTTTAGAAAAACTGATTGTTTTCACCCGCTATCCCGAACCGGGAACGACCAAAACTCGACTAATTCCGGTGCTGGGAAAAGCAGGTGCTGCCAACCTTCACCGCTTGATGGCTCAACGAACGATCGCCTGCGCTCTCTCTCTCCAAAAATCCCGCCGATTATCAGTAGAAATTCACCGAGCCGGCGGCAGCCAACAACTGATGCAAGAGTGGTTGGGAAGTGATATTTTTTGTGAAAATCAAATAGACGGTGATTTGGGCGCAAAAATGACAGCAGCGTTTCAAAAGTCTTTTAATTCAGGGGTTGAAAAAACTGCAATTATCGGCACTGATTGTCCTGGTTTGAAAGCAGAAATCATGGCACAAGCTTTTGAGGAACTGAGCCAGCATGATTTAGTCTTGGGCCCGGCAAAAGACGGAGGTTATTATCTGATCGGGCTGCGGCGAGCGATACCGGAATTATTCGGTGGCATTCACTGGGGAACCAGTCAAGTATTTGCTTGTACGCGGGCGATCGCTCAAAAGCTCGATCTCAATATTGCTTATCTTCCCACTCTTACAGATATTGATCGACCCGAAGACCTCCTGGGTTTAGATATTAATATGTTGAAATAACTAAAGTATATTTAAGCTTTCTAATTTATTAGAGATTGTCATATATTTTTAATAAAAATCCTTGATTGTAAAACCGGAATGTCATAATATAGTAATTGTATTTGTCTAACCAAATGCTGAATCTCAGTAGCAGTTAGACAGCGCTTGGGACAATAGTCCCAGGCGCGAGAAAAAACCAAAAATTAGCAACTAAATTAGCAACTAACAGATCAGCTTTGTAGGAAAGCCGCCCTGCCAGATGAAAGCCCACTGTAGGCGCGCTCCCGGCGTAAGAAATGAGCAACTAACAGATAAGCTTTGTACAAAACTGGCCCTCCCTGGTTAAGTCCCAATGTAGGGCCTATCCCGCGTAAAAAATGAGTTCGCATAACAGATAAACTTTGTACAAAACCCGCTCTCTCTCACGGGCTGCTTAATTCTGTATGTCGCCAGAAAATCCCAATCTCAAAATTTCCATTATCATTCCAGTCTTAAACGAAGCACCTACAATTGCCCCAGTCATCTCCACCGCGCTTCAGGCCCAAAATGTCGAAATAATTGTCGCCGACGGCGGCAGCAGCGACGGTACTACAGATATAGCAAAATCTTTGGGCGTCCGAGTTATCTCCACCGCCCCAGGCCGCGCAGCCCAAATGAATGTGGGTGCCGCCGCCGCTACTGGAGAGATATTGCTGTTTCTCCACGCCGACACTCTTTTGCCTAGCAGCTACGACGATAGCGCGCGTCGGGTACTAGCTAACCCCTGTACGGTAGCGGGGGCCTTTGAACTCAAGATTGATGCCCCCAGACTCAGCCTCCGGTTGGTAGAAACAGGAGTAAACTGGCGATCGAACTTTCTGCAAATGCCCTACGGCGATCAAGCCATTTTCCTCAAAGCAGCTACCTTTGACAAAATCGGCGGTTTTCCCGACTTACCCCTCATGGAAGACTTTGAATTCGTGCGCCGGTTGAAAAAACAAGGCCGCATCGAAATAGTACCCCAGCCAGTGCTGACCTCCGCCCGTCGCTGGCAGCAGCTTGGGGTCATCAAAACCACTGCCATTAATCAAATAGTAATCATCGCTTATTTCCTGGGAGTGTCGCCCGATCGACTCGCTTTCTGGTATAAGAGGCAAAAGAAAAATTCTTCCAAAAACTAAAGAATAGTGAACTTTTCTAAAGCTCGCCCTTAATTATGTAAATAGGAAACACGTCCCTGCGTAAAATATGACTTGAACGCCTCAACTTTTTAAACTGCGAGGACAAACAGAATATGGCCGATCCCAGAGATGCAGAGCTTATTAAACCCTTTAACGGCGACCCCTTCACGGGTCATCTAGCCACCCCCATCAGTGCTTCTGATTTCACAAAAGCATTTATTGGGAACTTGCCCGCCTACCGCAAAGGACTCTCACCCCTAGTTCGAGGTCTAGAAATCGGTTTGGCACATGGTTATTTCCTCGTCGGCCCCGAAATCGTCTTCGGGCCCCTGCGGGATTATCCAGAAGCAGCTAATCTCGGCGGATTAATTACAGCCCTCGTATTAGTTCTGCTTGGCACAGCAGGTATGTCTGCCTACGGTTTGGTCTCTTTCAAGCAAGACAACACCAGCTACCCTAGCGCTAATCCGATGACTCCCGATTCCCTCAGAAATGCTGAAGGCTGGAGCCAGTTTACCGCTGGTTTCTTCATTGGTGGAATGGGTGGTGTCTTTGCTGCCTACTTCTTACTTGAAAACTTGAAGGGCGTCGATGCCATCTTCCGGGGCTTAGTCAACTAGACAGCACTCCAAGATATCTCTGTTGCAACACACTAACTTTAGTTTGGAGAATTTGATATGACAGGTTCCTACGCTGCTTCTTTCTTGCCTTGGATTTTGATTCCGGTTATTACATGGTTAATGCCGGTTGTGGTAATGGGTTTGTTGTTTATCTACATTGAAAGCGACGCCTGATCCTTACCCCTAAAGTAAGACCTAAGTTGGAAAGCCGAAGTAAGACGATTGACGAACAATTGCTCTGACATTTCTAGATCAATCTAGGGAAAATCAGCAAAAATTGTTTTGAGATTGCTGGCTATCAGAAAACTTAGTTTCTTTACCCCCCATCCCCAGAATTTATCTGTGGAGCAATCTTTCAGTTTTCTTCCTTCAAAACTCGTAATTGCAAAAAAATCCTCTGCCTGCAAGCAGAGGATTTTTTTGCAAAGAAGACAAATCATCCGCTCAGAGCACACAAATTGCCAAATTCTAAGCCACAATTGTTATGGAAACCTACTAATGAGGAGACAGCGATGCAATTTTTCCCCGCACGCCGCATCTTAGCTCCATTCCTGATCTCGGTACTGCTGTTGGTGACCGCCTGCGGTCAGACTCAGGCGCCCTCTCGCTGGGACAAAGCTCAGCAGGAAAGCACCCAAAAATCTGGTAAAGCACAGCAGACAACTGCTGATAAATCAAGTGCTAGTAATCAAAACCTGCCCAAAAAGGCAGTTGCAGGTGGCCAATTAAATAAATACTTCCCGTCTTCTGGCGGTGGATTCGATCGCGTCTTCGCTCAAGAAAAATCCGGTTTTGCTGAAGCTAAGCTGAACAAAGGCGGAAAAAATGTCGCGATGCTCTCGATTAACGACATCGCCGGCAACCCCAGCGCAGGTACAAAATTCCAGCAAAGTACCAAGCAAATCAGCGGCTATCCCGCTGTTAATCAGGGTGCTAATATCACCGCTGTTTTAGTGGCAAATCGCTATCAGGTGAAAGTTCAATCCCGCGATCCCTCTTTTACCGCTAGCGATCGCGAAGCTTGGCTGTCAAAATTTAACCTCGGTGGCCTCGCCCGCGTCAAGTAGTAATGTCTCTTGTCACACTCCGCGCCCGACTCCAGTCTGGCGCTATCAAAACAAAGTTTGCCACAAAGAGAGTGTGAAGTTTTTGCCATCTGCCAAAAGTAATACCTTTGATTTTCGTTCTAGCATAAGGAGTTTTTTGTGAGCAAAACAGTCTTTGAATTAGTCGATACACTGCCTAAAGACAACATGACTGTCAAAGCCTTGCGAGCGCTTGACTTTGTGGTTCCCGGCGAGTGGAACAATTTAGTTGGCTTTGAAAATACCATTCGCACCGTTACTGGCGAAACTGACGAAGAACTGATTCAGCAAATTGGCGATCGCGCCATCTACCTCTTCAACGATAAGTCTCAGGGCTATCAACGCGCTCTCTGGCTTTACCAAACTATTGACAGCGCCGACAAGGCTTTGGGCAGTGCCGCCCTCGCTAATAAAGTTGCGGAAAATGTCTCGTTTTTGTCGTTCCTCGGCAATATCACTCCCAAGCCTGAAAAAGCTCAAACGATCGATCTGTCTTTGAAGTTAGTCACTGAGTTGCTCGCTTTTTGCCAAATTAACGGCCTTCCCGGCGACAGCATCGGCGATTTTGCCGCTTCCTTGGGCGACTACGGCGGCGAATCCTTGATGCGGATGGCTGCTTTGGTTTGTTTTGACGGTTTGATTCCTTTGGGGCCAGACTTTATCATGGCAACTCAGTCTTGGATTCAGAGGCTCTCCCCCAGCGATTTGCAAGAGAATCAGGCATTTAAGTCGATCGGCGACATGATTCCTGGGGGATCTCCCGCAGGCCAACTCGGCTTTATCGGCGAAAGCTTTAACTCGGTTTCTGGCTGGATGAGCTCTTTTGTGAGCGATCGAGGTTTGACTCCCCAAAACGTACTCGGCCACTTGCAGAGTTTTGTGGAAATTTCTGCTGACAAGGTGGACTACGTGGGCGCATTCCTCGATATGACTACCAACTACTACGAACACACTGGTGTTCAAACTCTCGCCCGCCGTTTGATTGAACGAGCTGTCGCTGAGATTTAGAATAACCAAAGGAGTTGTGATGTTTGTGAGCGATCGTCCTCTGAGAGTGTTTTGAGTTCAAATTTTTTGGAAGGAGCAATTCTCTCTCGGTTGGTTTGCGATCAAAAGTGTGGGCGATCAAAAAAGTCGATCGCCCGCTAGCTCAACTCACAACTCCTAGCCGATTACTATTTAACAGGAAGCGTTAATGTCAGAAGAACCGAAAAATCCTACCGCTGGCGAATCCGAAACTCCCAGTGCTTCGATCGAGAACGCTCCGAGTTCCGACACACCCGAGACAACCGACATTCCCAGCACTGACAAGCCTCAGCCGACTGCTAAAAAGCCTGCAGCCAAGGCCGAAGGCGACAAGCCCCCAGCTAAAGCGAAGAAGGAAAAAGCACCTGCTGTTGAAGACAAGCCCTTTGCGGAATTTATTCAACAAGATTATTTGCCCGCTTTGCAAACTGCTTTGACTAAGCAGGGCGTTAAGGATTTAGAGGTGAGTTTGGCAAAGCAAAAACTCCCAGTTGCGGGCATGAGTTCCGCCGGGGATTGCTGGCAGGTAATTGGGAAATTCCAAGAAGGTCAGCGCCAATTTAACCTATATTTTCCTCAAGAAAATATTCAAAGTCAAAGGGCGTTTTCCTGCGCTGAAAATAATACCAAAACAAGCACTTTAGAGCCTTTTTTGATAGATGAGCGCAAGGTAACACTAGACCTCATGGTGTTTGGCGTCGTCCAACGGCTTAACGCTCAAAAATGGCTAAATCTTAATTAGTCAGTAGTCATTAGTTATTAGTCCTTAGTCATTAGTTACTTGTCTTCCGGCACTTACTAATGAGTGTCAGGGCGGGTGAATTTGAATATAAACTTTACCCCTAGCCCAATCTCTAATTTTGCCCCGACTGACTCAGAAGTGAGAAGTCATAGCTAATGACTAATGACTATTGATTAATGACTAATGACTAATGACAGATTTTCTTCGGATTTTGTCAAAAAATTGCGAGCTTGCATAATCCCATAAAGGTTAACATCTGTTTCTAACAAACAAGCATGACCGCTGTTAGCCAGTAGCACCATTTCAGCTTTGGGAATTACCTTGACTAAAAGCTTCGCTTCTACTAAAGAAGGCAGCAGCCGATCGGCACCGCTAGCAATTACTAGCGTCGGCTGTGTGATGCCACGCAACTGATTTTCGTCAACATTAAACGATCGCACTAACGCCAATCTCCACACAGACGTGTTTTGCGGTACTGCTTGCATCGCTTCTAGCAAAGCGCGGCGATCGTCGCGCCCAATCTTTCCTAATGATGCTAATATCGGCAATAAACCGATTACCGACAGCGGATAAAGGTTGGCGGGCAGCCACTGAGTCAGATACGAGCCCCACTGCACCCAAGGCTGCTGTCGAAATGAAGAAGCTGGATTGACTAATATTAATCGATCGCACAATCTAGGAGCTTCTAAAACAGTTTTCATCGCTAAACAGCCCCCAAATGACTCGCCGCACAGATAAACCGGTCGATTCGGCTTTCCGGCTTGCTTTTCTGCTTCAATTAAGGCAATTGTTTCGCTAACCAGTACCTCCCAACTAGCCATGTCGTCAGCCGGTACAGTTAAGCAGCGAATGTCGAAATGATTTGCTAATTTAGAAATTTGTGGCCGCAGCAGCAAACCACTGCCATCCATACCGGGCAGAAATACAAATAAAGGGCGATCTGGTTTCGGCGGTTTGGGGGTTAGGAAACGAACCTTGTTGTTAGCATTTGCCATGATTCAAGTCAATCGATTTTAGATTTTAGATTTTAGATTTTAGATTGGATATCTGACACCAGCCAACAGTCAACAGTCAACAGCCAATAGTCAACAGTCAACAGTCAACAGCTAACAGTCAACAGCCAATAGTCAACAGTCAACAGTCAACAGTCAACAGTCAACAAACTTACAAACAACGTCGTTTGAGTAATTCTGCAATTTCTCCCTGACAGTGGTCTGTGAGTTCAGCAACAACTGCTTTGGCTTTTTTGCCTCGATATTGCTGCTGTCTCTCGACAGTAATCCAGTAAGGCCGGCCGATTAAAACATTAACTCGCTGATAAATTATCACAGGATGCCACCCAGATCGATCGAACAGCGGTTCCGAAGGATCGAACAAACTCAACAACTTGAGCGGTACAGCCGATCGTACTGAGTGTTCCTCAAAAGAACTAATCGCCACCGGCAAAACAGCCAAATCCCGCACCGGCGCCCGCAAAGCCAAATGAGCAAATCCCCGCTGAAACTTCCCCACAGTATTCGGCCCAGTCAGCTTCACCATCGGTTCTGCACCCTCTGGAAACACCCCCACCATCTCCCCGCCTTGCAGCAGCGCTGTCGCTTGAGAGAAAAAATGCTGCTGTCGGTGCTCCGGTGCTTCCAAAGGGAAAGCGCCGAAAGTCGTGACTACTTCCCTCATCACCGGAACTTGACCCATGTAATGATGACAAGCAAAGCGGATCGATCGACCCAAAGCCGCCGTCAGCAGCACAGGATCTAAGAAACTGCGGTGATTGCTCACCACCAGCACCGGACTCTCTTGGGGAATCCGGTCTTCCCGGAACACAAACGTCTGCGTTCCCAAACCAGCCAGGAAACAGCGCGAAATCAGCAATTTGCTCTCTGAAGACATGGGCGAAAAGACAGGTGCGACGCTATAAAGGTTGATTCCATTCCCACGCAGCTTAACATTACTTTACCAAGTCAGGGCTCTCTCAAAAAGTAGACTTTCCCCTTATCCCTTGGTTTGGTAATCCTGGACGCACGGCAGGCCATCACCTTGGTTGTTTCGCCCGTTTACTTCTAGTCAGCCGGCCAAAACCGTAAAAAACCCGGTGTCTAGGCCTCGGAGGGCGTCAGCCAAGTGTTGCGACAGAATTTCCCAGTCAGAAGCCAAAATTTATTAAGTGCTGTGGCAACTTATATAAAGAATGTTTAAAACAACCCCAAAACCAAGTTGCGACAGCTAAACTTAGAAATTTACAGTGGGCATTGACGCACTGTCAAAGTATTTTTGGACAAGTCGTAATAGCAATCTCGCGAGGCATCAAATGAATAACATCCAAAACTATCGCCTTAAATGTACCCTCACCTTTGGCGACATTTACGGTCAAATCATTGTTTGGCTGATAGTCATCTTCCTAAGTCTAGCGTCGGCACTCGCCTTGTGGAGTAGCGCCCGCCAAATCTACGCCTTGGCTACCGTCGGCTTGATTTTAGTGCTGTCTCTGCCCTTCTTGCTGTTTGCTTTCGTTACAACTCTGCTAAATAACATTGAAGTGCTTGCCGTAGAACCCGGTACGGAAACTCAACCTTCTGCAACGGGAAATCAGTCCAATCAGCAGCCTGTCGAAAGCGCCGGCTAGTCCAATTTGAGATTTTAACTTAACTTTTGATTTTCCATTCAAATCAAAAGTTAAAAAACTTCCCGCTCTTTTGGTAGGAAGTTTTTTTTTGCGTCACCATAAGTTGAGCACAACACTCAAAATAATTAAAAAAAATGCTAGAACACGACGTAATCATTGTAGGCGGCGGTTTAGCAGGTTGCCGCGCTGCAGTAGAAATTGCCCGGACTGACCCCAGTTTAAAGGTAGCTGTCGTCGCCAAAACTCACCCGATTCGATCGCACTCCATCGCAGCCCAAGGTGGCATGGCCTCCAGCCTCCAAAATGTCGATACCGAAGACAGTTGGAAAGCCCACGCCTTCGACACAGTAAAAGGTTCAGACTATTTAGCCGACCAAGACGCGGTAGAAATCCTCACCCGCGAAGCACCCGGTGTAGTCATAGATTTAGAACACATGGGAGTCCTCTTTTCCCGCCTCCCAGACGGCAGAATTGCCCAGCGCGCTTTTGGCGGACATTCCCACCGCCGCACCTGCTACGCCGCCGACAAAACCGGTCACGCCATCCTCCACGAATTAGTCAACAATCTGCGCCGCTGCGGAGTTCACATCTATCAGGAGTGGTATGTTACGCGCCTGATTTTGGAAGAAGGCCAAGCCAAGGGCGTAGTTATGTACAGCCTGCTAGACGGTCAAATTGAGGTCGTGCGCGCTAAGGCGGTGATGTTTGCTACGGGGGGTTACGGCCGAGTTTACAATACCACGTCGAACGATTACGCCTCGACGGGAGACGGTTTGGCGATGACGGCTTTAGCTGGATTGCCGCTGGAAGATATGGAATTCGTACAGTTTCACCCGACTGGTTTGTATCCCGTGGGAGTGCTGATTTCGGAGGCTGTGCGGGGCGAAGGCGCTTATTTGATTAATTCAGAGGGCGATCGATTTATGGCGAATTATGCGCCGTCGCGGATGGAATTAGCGCCCAGAGATATCACCTCGCGGTCAATTTCCATAGAAATTCGCGCTGGCCGAGGAATTAATGTTGATGGTAGTGCCGGCGGCCCCTTTATCTATCTGGATTTACGGCACATGGGACGCGAAAAAATTATGAGCAAAATTCCTTTTGCTTGGGAAGAAGCCCACCGTTTGTTAGGAATTGATGCGGTAAATCAGCCGATGCCCGTGCGCCCTACCGTTCACTATTCAATGGGGGGAATTCCTACTAATGTTAGCGGGCAAGTTCGCAGCAGTCCTGACAGTTTAGTAGACGGTTTCTTTGCAGCCGGCGAAGCAGCTTGCGTGTCTGTTCACGGCGCCAACCGTTTGGGCAGCAATTCGCTATTGGAATGCGTAGTTTACGGCAAAGTTACGGGCGCAACCATAGCACAATTCGTACAAAATCGCAAGTTGCCGACAGTAGACGAACAGCGTTATATTACGGAAGCAAAAGAGCAAATTCAGGCACTTTTAGAGCGTCCAGGAAAATACCGCATCAATCAAATCCGGCAGCAGTATCAAGATACTATGACTGAGTATTGTGGCGTATTTCGTAGCGCCGAATTGATGCAGGAAGGTTTAAAGAAATTGGAGGATTTAGAGCGACAATATGAGGAGGTTTACTTAGACGATAAAGGTAAGTTGTGGAATACGGAAATTGTGGAAGCTTTGGAGTTGCGGAGTTTGATAATTGTCGGGAAAATGATTTTAACTTCTGCTTTGAACCGGCAGGAAAGTCGGGGAGCTCATTCGCGGGAAGATTTTACTGAGCGCGATGACGGCAATTTCTTGAAGCATACAATGGCGTATTATTCGCCTGCGGGGATTGATTTGGCTTATATGCCGGTGGCGATTACCATGTTCGAGCCGCAGGAAAGGAAGTATTAATTTGTAGGTGGGCGATGCCCACCTTACTAATTAAACAGCAAAAAAAGGGGATAAAGAAAACAATGCGCGAACTTCCCGAACAAGAATTTAAGAACGAAGAAGCCAAACGAACTTTAACAAGCGAGCAGCTAGCGGCTTTGATCGTTGATGCACTCATTGATGCAGGCATTATCGATAAACAAAGGGTTCCAGAAGCCATCGAAATCGCTGCTGAAGAAATCGAGGTTCGTAAAGCTCTAGGTGACTACTGAGTGAGCTCGCCTTGTAGATTGCTTTAGGATGCACGGGTGAGAAGCGATTGTAGAAGATGCAAATGTGGTATTAATTTGTAGGGCGGGCCGTTCACACCTAATTTGTTCATTTTGAAAGTCGTCTCAGGATTTCTCCACATCACAACTAAAAAATGCTAGCTTAGGATAAGTCTTGCTAAAATAAATACAAAATATCGTGATTATAAGTAGACAATAATATATGACTAAAACGACACAGACATCTCAATTCCAGCAAGCTCTTGAAGCTGTAGAAGTTTTATCATTAGAAGATCAAGCCCTGCTTCTAGATATTCTTCAGAATCGTTTGCGACAACAGCGACGAAATGAATTACTCAAGGAAGTGGCAGAAGTTCGTCAAGAGTATGCTGAGGGCAATGTTAAATTTGGGTCGGTAGCCGATTTTATGGCGGAGTTGGATGATTGATGAAAATTGGTTGGACTCCCAAATCTATTCGTACTTTCAAAAAGTTAGTTCGTAAAAATCCTCAGCTTCGCCTTTTAATTGAAGCTACGCTTGAACTTTTGTCTGAAGACTGCTTTAACCCCAGCTTGCGAACTCACAAACTGACAGGAGATTTATCGGGTATCTGGTCGTGTTCAATAGATTATGATTATCGGATTTTATTTGAGTTTGTGACCGATCCCGAAGATGAGGAGGAAGCTATTTTATTGCTCAAAATGGGTTCTCATGATGAAGTCTATTAAGACCGATCGCCCTTTTCCCCAATTCTCTCTCACTATCTCACTCTCCAGCATTATCCGTCACTTCCTCCACAGATAAACTTAACGCCTCCGCCACTTGTTCCGCACTCAAACCCATTCCCAACAACCGGGGAATTGCATCCCTTCTTGCCTGAAATTCAGCTTGTCGTGACTGTTCTGCACTCTCGGCTCGCAACCTTTCTTGTTCGGCTCTTTCCCGCTGTTGCTCTCCTCGCAATCTCTCTAATTCTGCTCTTTCATCGCCAATCAACAGCAAATTACCTTCCTCGTCCCACCAGCGCAGCCAAAGCATAGTTTGATTTTGATAACTGCCTTGCCAAAGTCCCAATTCTATGCCTAAAGATGCAATGGGAAAATGGCCGCGTTGATTGAGTTCTAACAGTTGATAATACCCCTCCATCAACCGATAAACTTCTAATCGACCGCTGTTAATTTCATAGATGCCGTAATAGGGAATTCGCATCACCTGTTCGTACACCCAAAACTTGCCCGGTTTCGTTATTACCCCTTCATCAGTGCGAGATAAAGGAGTGCGATCGCGCTCTTCATCACCGTTCCCACTCGCAAATTCCAAAGCAATTAACGGTGCTATGTGTTCCCGCCACAGCACGTAGGAACGGCGAATTTGACCGTCTAAATTAGGAGGTACATTGGGAACATAAAACCAATCTGGAGCTTCTGCACCTTTTTCCGGAGGCTCGGTTTCTCGCCAGTAAATGCCGCAGTCTTGACCGATCGCATATTGTCCGTCAGGATGGCGCTGCTGCAAAATTTCCCCGATCGAATCAGTTAAAATTAAACTTTGCGGATGCTCCTGAAAATTTTTCACAAAAGTACCGTCTGACTCTGGTAATTGAGTGTGGTCTGGAAAAGCAGGAGGTAGAACAACGCGGTCAACGCTTTGGGTCATAATTCCCTCCGAGGTCTTACCTAATTGGTAATTAGTAATTGGTAGTCGGTAACAGGACGCTGGGCGCGAGGACTTAGAAACCCGGTTTCGACCTGTATCTGTCGTCGTCCAACTAAGATTTATCGTAGAAACCGGGTTCCTTTTCCTAAGTTCTGCGTAATGAAGAAGAAAGCGAATAGTTTTGATTTTAAACGATTAAGTTTTTAACTTCAAACTCTTTCACTGACAACTCAAAACTTTTTTACTTAAAACTTTCCTTAAGGTTTCGGTAGCGCACCTTCAGGACTAGGAGAAGCAGCCGGTTCCGGAGTCGTCGTAGCCGCAGGAGATGGCGAAGGAGTGCCACTAGCTAACTGATTAATTTGGTCTTTATAGTTAGGAGGAGCTAACTCAGTAGCTCGATCGAACAGCGTTTTTGCCTCATCTGTTTTGCCCTGTTCCTTCAGCACGATCGCCTTTCCTAAAGTCGGGCGAAAATCTTTTGGATTAGCCTTAGCAGATTCGTCATAAATCGCGATCGCCTCCTCGTAGCGCTTCTGCACAGCATAAACCTGTCCCAAAATCAACTGCACTGAAGTTACATCAACACTTTCGGGTTTCGCCAGATTTGCAGCCGGAGCCGCCTTCAGCGTATCTTGCAGCAGTCCGATCGCAGCTTCCGGCCGCTGCTGCACCAGCAGCAAATTCACCAACCCCTGCAAAGCCTTAATTTCCCCAGGCCTAGACGCTAAAATTGACCTGTAAGCCTGAGCAGCCCCTTCGCGATCGCCCGTGCGTTCCTTAGCCTGAGCCAGCAAAATCCCGTATTCAGTAGTCTCTGGATTCAGCGAAGCCAACTTTTCCAAAGGAGCGATCGCATCCTTAATGTCGCCCACTCCTTGCCCAATCAACTCCAGCCGCACCTGCAACAATCCCCGCAAAGCCGTTACGTTGTCAGGTTCCCGCTGCAAAACCAATTCGTATCCCCTAGCCTGAGCTTGCAGCAACTCTGATTGCTTCTCCCCAGACTGCGCCGTCTGAGTAGGTGTTGGAGTCGATCGACTTTGCGCTTGGCTGGCCTGGAGAATACTGTTTAAAATTGGCACAAGGGAAAATCCCAAAAAAGCGATGAGCGACAGCACCACCACCACAGTAATCAACCCACGACGCTTGTTTGCTTTTTCCATAATTCAACTATCCCAGCTTAAAATCTACTATTTTCTAAGAATTCAGGCATTGCCGGGGGCATCTGCCATTTAACTAGATCCATGCAACCATAAAAGTTCTTAACTTCAAAGTCCGAACGGACAAAGCAGCCTTTTACTTGCAGCTAATATGGTAACAGACCCATAACTCCATGCTAGCTAAACAATTTTGGACACTGGGACCCGCAGCCCCAAGGACTGTGGTGTCTGTCCAATTTAGTCTGGTCAAGCTAAAAATTACCGAAAATATGGCGGATCAGGCCGTTAGGTAATTGGATTAAGTAAAATAGGCAAGCTGAATATCCTAAATGCTATTAGCCAGCAACTCCAGCTCAGCGCGATCGGCGATCGATCGGTCAGCAACTCCCAAAGTCCTTGCTCGCAAGGATTTTAGCAGCCAGCGAACCGATCGGCACTCGTAGCGTTGAAACTTGGCGTTGACGGGTCACAACCAGACCTCCGGGCGCAAGCCCGCCTGTCAGGTGCTAGTAGTTTTTAAAGCAGTTTCTTCAGTTTATTCCTAATTTCCCTTAAGGGATGTGTCTCCGCTGCAAGGAGTTTTTATGAACCCCTCTCCCAACCGGTCTTCCAAATCGTCCAAATCTACTTCAACTCGCAAGGATCAGCCGAGCGAACTGGCCGTCAATCCGCCTAAAGATACAGATTCCATTCCTGAGACACCAGACGAAAGTTCGGTGCCTTCGGCGTTGGCTGCACCTGTTGACCAAAATCAAGCGGCAACGCCAACCGACGCCCCAGCGTCCAAGGATAGGCTGCAACGACCACGCTACAGTTCTGCCCTCGACAAGGACAAAACAAAGCCACAAGACCAGCCCAGCAATGCTCCTGCACCCCAGGCGCCTGCTGCGTCTTCGACACCTGTCAGCGATACTCCAGCCCTAGCAGTCGCACCGCCGGCAAACGCCGAGCCTGCCCCTAACGAAAGTCAGGCCGCTGAGGACGTACCCTCCGTCATGCGCCAACATCCCATTCCCCCCCCCAGCGAACCCAGACAGTACCGAGCTGTTGGTTTGGTGCGGGGCCGCTACACGCCATCAGAAGAGCAATTCACCCGGGGTATGCTGATAGCTGCCGACGGAACTGCCATCGACGCAGTTTTGCTGGGTAGAGTCATGAGTTTAGTCAAAAATCACCTGGAGCTGGAACAAGAACACTTGTGGGTGGTCTATCCCCGCACCAGGCAAGAAGACGGCAACTTGCACGCCCAGATTATGGGGGTTTGGGAGCCGGAAACGCTCAAGAAACCTCCCGAACCGTCCTCTGATGAGGAAAATCAGGAAGCAGCGGAGATTGAGGCTAGCGGCGAAGCATCGACCGCATCTTTGCCTCCCTCGGAACCTGATGTTGAAGATGGCTATTTTTCGATTAGAGGTGAGGTGATTTATCAATCCCAAGACCAAGAAAAGTATGTCATCGTCAAAATCAAGCAAGCTCCCCGCAAGAATGACGACAAGATGAAGTTTTTTAAGTTGAAACTCAAGGGAGATTTAGGAACAAAAGCGATCGGGTTTTTTTGGGATTTCCACGTCAAATTGAAAGCTGACAGTCTGATGATTGAGCAGGCTAATAATATTGGTGCCCTGCCGATTAAAAAGCGGAAATTCCCCCCTGGCAGCAAGCCGCCCGGTGGCTTCAAGGGAGGAGGGAAGCGTCCGTTTACTCCTAGGCCCAGCGGTGACGGTGCTCCTGTAGGGCGTCCTACCATCAAGTCCTCAGCAGCAGCACCACCGCCTGTCCCGAAGGAACCTCTCCCTAAGCCGGTTAAGAAGCCTAAGCCGATCGAGGAATAAAAAATAGTGAAAGTAAAAATGCAAGATTAAAGGTTAAAAAAACTTTTAATCTTGCATTTTTACCAACAAGAAAATTGGGTCTAAAGCCCCGTCCTTATAGGACGGCTTTAATTTCCACAAAGCGTGAATAATTGTTAAAAATATAGATTTTGCAGGCAAAACCTTTGGCAAAAGTGATAGACTATTCGCATGAGTGCGATTCGTTTAGCCGAAACCTGAAAGGGGGGATGGCTAGCAGCGATAGGGTAAGCCCATCAGAGTTAGAGTTCGCACTTTAATCCCCTATTGCCGACAACTTATTATCCATGCAGGTGAGAAAACCTAGTCGAGTATCTAGCTAAGACAACTAGGGGAAAACAGGAAAGATGAAGGTGCCAGCCAACATCATAACTAAAATCCAAAATAAATCAAGTCCTGACATCATGGTGCGTGATTGAAAGCACACAGAGAACCAGATATGAACTTGGTTTCCCCGGGAGCATCCCGATTTTGTAAATTTCCCAATAAATGATATGATTTTACATTTTTTAAACCAACGGCTTCCCCAAAAACTGCTATGGAAGCAACTACTAATTTTTTCTATGATTTAAGCGCTGTCTTCAGCAAAAACCACGTACAATAAAGTAAATTGTTCTGGAGCCTTATGATGAAACCTGAAGAGCGCGAACGGTTAAAAGCCTGTCATGATGAAATCGCCCAAATTTTATACCGAAACAGTCCCCCGGAATCTTTAGAGGACTTAGAGAGCATTGAACAGCACCTTAGACAACAATGGTTAGAGGTCATGGGACCCGATATTGCTTTTTTTTTATCAAAGCAGCAACCGGGACAGAAAAAGGACGAGAAAGGACCATAAATAGCTGTATCGGCCCCCGAAAAATTACGGAAGACCAAGCGAAAAAATTAAAGGTTAAAAAATCGACAAGGCTCTCTCCATTATTGGAAAAATCCTCTTTGAGAATGGCGGCGGTTTTGTCTTTTGAAAAAGCGGCAATTGAAGTGGGAGTTCAGACGGGTATTAAGATAGGTCATTCAGCTTTACACAGGTTAGTAACCCAGAAAGAGTGGAACGAAACAATCGCCGAATTATCAATAAAAGAAACTAGCGTTGATGGAGGTAAAGTCCGTGTTAGAGGTCAACAGGGAGAAGGGTCTCAATGGCTTGATTATAAAGCCGTCAGGCTTCATTCCAGTTTTTATGCTGCATATTTTCAAGAGAATGAAAGCTTAATTAATTTTGTAAATAATCAGCCTTTAAGTCCCCTCTTAACCTGTTTGGGAGATGGACATGATGGAATTTGGAATTTAATTAATAAATTTAATCCCCAAGGCAGAAGGAGAGAAATCTTAGACTGGTTCCATTTAATGGAAAACTTGCACAAAGTAGGAGGGTCCAATAAACGACTGGAACAAGCTAGAAAATTGTTGTGGGAGGGTCAGGTAAATGAGACAATTAAGCTATTTGAATCCAACCGTCATCGCCAAGCTGCTAATTTTTGTAACTACCTAACTAAACATCGTCATCGAATCGTAAATTATCAACTTTTATCCGAGGAGAATATTTGTTCGATTGGGTCAGGGGCCGTTGAATCAACAGTCAAACAGATTGATAGGCGATTAAAAATTTCGGGGGCTCAATGGTCGTTAAAAAATATTAGTCAAATGCTTAAGCTGAGGTGTACTTACTTAAATGAATTAGGGTGCATCTCACTTTTGCGAATATGTCAAAAAAGGGTTAAAATGAAAAAGCTAGTAAAATCGTTAAATAAAAATGA
>NZ_JAUBRC010000032.1:0-90569 GCF_036701635.1 Microcoleus sp. N9_B4
ATATCCACACCATTACAGTGAGGCATTCGCTTTTGATACAATCCCTCTCCCTTAAACCATTCGTTAGCTACTTACTGAATATCGACCTATCCAGAGATTTAAGAGAGTTACTTCGTTCCGATTACATATTGGTTAAGTCTTTAGCGCGATGCTCTCCACCGGGTTTATGGGCAGTGCTTATAAGTCGGCGGGAAAACCGCTTATGCCCTATCCTTGCCTTTTGGCTTGGTGTTAATCAGGTTTTACCGTATTTCACAACGGATTTAACCTTGATTCAGCCATTACACCATTGTTAATAACGATGGTTTAAACACATCTTTGCTTTCGCTACGCATGGACTCTTGCTCGACAGTTACCGGGTTTGGCTCTTAGTAGTTCTGCCTTTTAACCCCGCTTTAGCCTGTTGGTTGCTATCCATCAAACTAGGGGTTATGCTTTCACCTCTGCACTTGAGGAGAAGGACTTACCGCAAAGCGGTTCACCTTCAAATGTAATCAGTTATCACCAGTTTTATCAACTGGGTTAACCGTCCTGTAAAGCTTTTCAGCTTACTATAGGCTAAACGAATCGCACTACCCGTACTAACTCAGAATCATCGGCTGGGATATCTGTTCGCCTGTGCAAACCGCCGGTTTGCGACTCCCGACGAGGTGGAAGTTTTGGAAGCAATTGCAGACTCGCTGGCGATCGCAATTTCCCAATCCCAACTCCACGGGCAAATTCAAGAAGAACTCAAACTTTTGGAAGAAGTATTAGCCAAACTCAGAATCACGGAAGAGCATTTAGTACAAAGCGAAAAAATTACAATGGTGGGTCAACTAGCCGCCGAAGTTGCCCAGGAAATTAATAACCCGATTAACTTTATTTACGGTCGCCTAATTCACCTCAACGATTATATCAAAGATTTGCTTCATATAATTCGCCTCTATCGAGAACAATATCCCGAACCTGTGCCGCGAATTGCCAAAAAAATAGAGACTTGCGACCTAGATTTTATCAGCCAAGAGTTGCCGCAAATCCTCAATTTTTTGAAAATAGGAGCCGATGGCATTCGCCAGATAGTCCTGGCTTTGAGGAAATTTTCACTTCCTGACGAAACCAACAAAGAACACGCCAACGTTAATGAGAGCATCGACAATATTTTGCTGTTGCTGGCTCACAGACTGGAGTCAACAATATTAGTAGTCAGGGAGTACCACAACCTGCCGCCAATTTTGTGTTATCCCGGTCAACTGAGCCAGGTATTCGCGAGTCTGATCTGCCAGGCTATAGATGCAGTTAAAAGTATTGACAACTCGGCTCAAATTATTACAATCAAAACCGATATTTTCGAGGATGATACGGGCAGGTTTATTGTTGTATCGATAGCCCACAATGGCTCAATAATTCCGCCGGAAATTCAACAGAGAATATTTGACAATTCTTGCCCTACTAAATCCTTTAAAAATTTTACAGGATTGGAGTTGTCGGTTTGCTATAAAATTATTGTAGAATTGCACAGCGGCAGACTGACAGTTGAATCTCCGGTTCAACCTCAAATTAAATCTCAAACTGGGGGCGGTGCTGAGTTTAGGGTAAAATTGCCGATCGTTTGATATCGCATTTTGCCGCCAGGGAAACCCGCCGCAAATCTTGCTAGCAAGCGGCGTGAAAAGCTTAATTTCGTTTTGTAGTGAGGACTTTAGTCGTGATAAAACAGAGGGCTGAAGTCCTCAGTATAGAGCTAACGATCATTTGTTAACCCAAATTGCTATAGCAATCCTTGCAGGAGTCATAATTTTTTTACCCCACCCCAACCCTCCCCTTGCAAAGGGGAGGGAGTAAGAAATTCAAAAATGATGCGAGGATTGCTATATGATAGGATTAGGGAAATAATAAAGGTGCAACCACAGCAAACAACCAACCTCCCATTACCAAGACTTCCGCAACAATTAATAAAATATTTCTGTTCATTTTCAAATTAAGCATTTTCACATTAAGAGCGATCGACCAAAGAGCGAATTTTTTTCCACCAAGCCGCCGGCGAATCCTCCGGGCGATAGGCGGCATCAAACATCGACAAAATTAGCGGCAAACCCCCCACCTTCGCACTCATCAACAAGTGCATTGCCAGACAAAATACCAATACCACCCAACCAGAAGCGTGTAAATAATACCAAACCTGCGTCAATTCCCCAGCCGGCAGCCATTCTTCTTTCACCATACTGCCAGAAGCGATCGCCCAAGTCAGTGCCAGCAACATCAACGTATTCACAATCCGGTGCAAACTGTACCACCAAATCGGTTTTCCCAACTGCGTGAGTTTCCCAAAAGAATCCGGCTGCACCAAGCGTTTTTGACCTGCGTGGAAACTGTACAATGCAAAAGCCGGCATTATTCCTAACAGCAACATCTTGCCAAAAGTGCCGTGAATCCCGATAATATCTGCAATCTGAGGCACGGGGACTTTGCCAAACCGTCCATCGTAGGTGTTGTAAACCAGAAATGCGCTCAAAATTGCTAAAAGGGCGATCGCAGCGTTAACCCCATGCAGTAATCTGAGCAGCAATGGCTGGTAGGGTCTAGATGGCGGCATAATCAATTCTGCTACTTGATAAATAATCTTTTAGAGAATACAGCTAAGCGCTGATTTTTTCAACCCTCGCCAATTGTGAAATAAATGTGAGTCAAAAATGAATAGATTATGATAAAAACGCAAGTATATTAAAATTTAGTGTAAACTAAAACAGTCAACAGGAACACTTTATTTATAACACCTAACACCTTACAAAAATGGATGCAGCCACTACCATATTACTTTCCTTGGGACTAGCAGCAGATGCTTTTGCTGTTGCTGTTTCTAGCGGTTTAGCAATCAAACACATGAAGGTCAATAAAGCTTTAAAAATAGCCTTGTATTTCGGAGGTTTTCAAGCTTTAATGCCCGTAATAGGGTGGTTTTTCGGTCTTAGTTTTAGTTTTTTTATAACACCTATCGACCATTGGATAGCTTTTGGTCTATTGAGTTTCATTGGCGGTAAAATGATTTACGAATCGCTGCAAACCGAAGAATGCGAGAAAAAGTTCAATCCCTTAGATACGGGGACTTTGATAACGCTGTCGGTGGCGACGAGTATCGATGCTCTCGCAGTTGGCATCGGATTTGCAGTGCTAAAAACTTCGATCGGCCCTGTCGTTAGTGCGATCGGATTTATTACTTTCTTTGTCGTATTTGCTGGCGTGTTCATCGGCCACAAGTGCGGCAACTTATTTGGAAATAAAATAGAGTTCCTAGGAGGCGTAATTTTAATCGCGATCGGCAGCAATATATTATTTTCGCATTTAACAGAAGCGTCGGCAGTCATCAGTCATTAGTCATCAGTAATGGGTAATTGGTAATTTATACTTTTTCCAGGCTATGCCTGGGAATACATACCCGGAGGCTGTGGCTAGAATGCCCAATTCCTCATGCCCAATGCCCGGTACAATAATAATATTGCGTTAAAGGACAAAATTCCGTGCTGAAACTTTACGGCGGAGCCCGCAGCCGGGCGTCAATAGTCAAGTGGTATCTAGAAGAAATAGCGGTTCCCTACGAATTCGTGATGCTGGATATGCAAGCAGGGGCACACTTGCAGCCAGAGTATCTCGAAATTAACCCGATCGGCAAAGTACCCGCGATCGCCGACGGAGATTTTAAACTTTGGGAATCCGGCGCAATTCTGCTGTATTTAGCTCAAAAACATGGTAAAATGCCCGCGACTTTGGAGCAGCAAGCTCAAATCGTGCAGTGGGTGATGTTTGCTAACGCCACCCTGGGGCCGGGAATATTTACAGAAGCAACTCGCGATCGCGAAACACCCAAGTTGTTACAACCGTTAAATGAAATCTTCGAGAAACAGCCGTTTTTAATGGGTGATGAATTTGGCGTAGCCGACGCAGCAGTCGGGTCAATTTTAGCCTACATTCCGATGATGCTAAAACTAGACCTCAGTGCTTATCCGGCTGTTGTAGATTACATCAAGCGGATCTCAGAAAGGCCGGCATTCAAAAGTGCGATCGGCGGTAGCTGAAGGATGGCACTACACGGATTTTGACACGGATACACGGATGAATTATTGAGGGTGAGTCAGGAGTCAGGAGTCAGGAGTCAGAGGGCAAAAGTCAGAGGGCAGCAGTCAGCAGTCAGCAGTCAGCAGTCAGAGGGCAAAGTCATAAAACTTAATAGCTAAAAGCAGGGGCAATTTGTGAATTGCCCCTGCTTTTGATGAAATCAAACTTATCTAAATCCGACAGCCGCCTGCCAAACAAAAGCCAGCAGCAAGAAAAATACGGGAATGACCGGCAAAACATTAACCAAAGGCTCAAAAATCGAATAAGCTTCGGGCAGTTTTGCTAAGAGTAATGCAGCTTCCATGAATCAACCTACCTATCCAACAGAATTTTCATAATTGTCGCATATCTTTACCCACGGCAATCATGATTGATCGACTCTCGGTGCAAGCCAGTGGGCAAACTCTTCAGTAAATCGATCGGCCAAAATCGCCTCCCGCATCCTCCCCGTAAAGCGAATCAACTCCGTCACATTGTGAAGCGCCAGCAAAGTATACCCCAGCACTTCGTTAGCCCGCGCCAAATGGGCCAAATAAGCCCGACAGAATTTTTGGCAGGTATAACAAGGACAAGACTCATCCAGCGGAGCAAAATCCTCCCGGAACCGAGCATTTTTCAAATTCCAGCGTTCGCCACCAACAAAAGCCGTCCCGTGGCGGGCCAGCCGAGTCGGAATCACACAGTCAAACATATCTACGCCACTCGCCACCGCCAGCGCCATTTCCCGATAAGTCCCAATCCCCATCAAATAACGCGGTTTATTTGCCGGCAACAGAGGCGCAGTCACCTTCACAATCTCTGCGATCAAATCCCCCGATTCCCCCACACTAACGCCGCCGATGGCGTAGCCTGGTAAATCCAAATCTACCAACTGGTTCGCCGCGCGCGATCGCAAATCGGGGAAAACGCCCCCCTGGACGATTCCGAACAAAGCTTGATCCGGGCGTGAGTGAGCTTGAATGCAGCGTTGCAGCCAGCGGTAAGTGCGATTTGTGGCAGCCTCCACCTCATCCCGTGTAGCCGGGTAAGGGGGACACTCATCAAAGGCCATAATCACATCAGCGCCCAACTCATTCTGAATTTCGATCGATCGTTCCGGCGTCAAATTAATCATGCGGCCATCGCGGGGAGAGCGAAAAGTCACCCCATTCTCAGAAATAGTCCGCATTTGGCTCAAGCTAAACACCTGAAAGCCACCCGAATCCGTCAGCATCGGGCCCGGCCAAGCCATAAATTTATGCAATCCGCCCGCGCCTGCGACAATTGCTTCCCCCGGCTGCAAGTGCAAGTGATAAGTATTTGCCAAAACCATTTGAGAACCCGCCGCCTCAAGATGTGCCGGTGTCAAAGTTTTGACATTAGCTAGCGTCCCCACTGGCATAAATTTAGGCGTTTCCACAACACCGTGGGGAGTGGCAAAAACCCCTGCACGCGCTTGGGTATGGCTGCAATTAGCCTGACATTTAAAAGAAAATTTCGCCTTGTCCTCAGTCATTAGTCCCCGATGCTCGTTAACCGCTACTCGGCCGTCCGTGTTATTTAATCTATTGTTGATGACATCGCGACAAAAAAAACCATGACCCCGCCCAAAAACGGAGATAAGTTTCCGACAATCGTCGTGGAGGGCAAAAAATTTTAGACCTTAGTTCTACCTCCCAGATTCACGGCGCTGCGAGTAAATCTAAAATCTAAAATCTAAAATCTAAAATCGACTGACGATTAAAAGGGGGAATCATCTTCGTCCAATTGCAGATCCCAGTTGCCTGAGAGTACCTGATCGACAACCGCATCCAAAGCCGCAGCATTTAAATTCCGGGCGAATTGCTCTTGCAAAGGATTGGAGAGGGGAATTAACCGCAACTGCCGTCCCTCTTGAATCAGGTCAAAATAAGCACCATCGACCGGGGACTGTTTCAGTTCCAGGTAATCAAAACTATACACGTTCAAATAAAGCGCATGGTTGGCAATCAGGGTAGAACGGTGGGGGTTGGCGAAGACTTCGAGTACATAACCTTCCCCTTCGCTATAAATCTGGCCATCTTGTATGTGAAGGTAGCGGACACGTCCTAAATCAAACAGCAATCTTTTGATATCGCGTTTGTTGACGACAATCCCTGTATCGATGATGCAAGGAGCAACTACCCTGTTATTCAATTGATCGTGATTCATGGAGCAAAAGCCTCTGTTGTAGTATTTTCCCGTCTTGAAAATCAGGGAGTTAGCTAGAATTCTTGGGAATGGAAACGCGGATCTTGAGTTTAGTCATTTTAGATAGGGAGCTTCGGGATCGCTGCCGACAGAGGTTTTCCGGGGGAAAAGAACTCGGACAGGAGGAATGCCCGATCGAAAAGACTAGGGTGTTACAGTCCAATTCTGGCACACGCTAATCGATTGACAACTGCATACCAGATGAAAAATTTTCTATCTTATGGTTGATGATAAATGGGTTCGCTCTACGATCGACTTTTTCCGGAATCAAGGCGCTGCCATCGCAGCCGCAGTCGCTTTTTATACTTGTTTGCCGGTACCGATGTCTTGGACTTTGGAGTTTCGGGGCATTGCTCGCTTGGCACCGGCGATCGGGCTTTTGATTGGGGGGATGCTGGGACTGGCGGATGTTGGGTTGCAGTTGTTGGGAATGCCTGCTCTGACTCGATCGGCATTGGTGGTAGTCTTGGGCATCGCCGTGACTGGCGGGCTGCACCTAGACGGCGCAATGGACGCGGCGGACGGGCTGGCTGTACCCGACCCCGTGCGTCGGCTGGAAGTCATGCGGGACAGCGTTACAGGGGCTTTTGGGGCGATGGCTGCGATCGCGATCGTGCTGCTGAAAACTGCCGCTCTCTCTGACTTGAATAACTATCGGTGGCTGGCTTTGATGGGTGTCGCCGGTTGGGGAAGGTGGGGCCAACTGGTGGCGATCGCCCGCTATCCCTATCTGCGGGCAGAGGGTAAGGGAGCATTTCACAAAGAATCAATTTATTCTCCTTTTGATTTTATCCCAGGAGTGCTGTTGCTGCTGAGTTTGAGCGTGGTGCAAGTTGTCTTGGAGGGCGATCGGTGGCTGTTGGCGGTGGGGATGGCTTTGGGGGGAAGTGCGATCGGAATTTTTGCCGGAGCCTGGTTTAACCACCGTTTGGGCGGCCACACGGGCGATACTTACGGTGCCGTAGTTGAGTGGACAGAGGCTTTGTTGCTGTGTCTTTTGGCAGCATTGGAAGGGTAAGTTATGCCATGTTGCCATAGTTTTAGTGAAGACTTTAGTCCTCAATTTACCAAATAACGACGGTTCTAGCAGGTGGAAATCCGCACTCATCGGGCAATGATTTTGATCCTGTCTGCCTTCAAATGCGACGCTATATTAGATACAGCAAACCTCAAACTTTAAAGAAAGCTATGGGATACTTTATTGCTGCGATCGTCCTCGGAATGTTAATTTGGGCTGGGTTCGAGATCATCCAAACAATCCGCAATTGGGAAACGAATCCCGAAGAAACTACCAGCAAAATTCAAGCTGAAATGGTCCAAGAAACATATCGCGGTCAATTTGGTGCTGATGCGCTGGAGGGAGGGAGTCAGGCTGTCGGAAACGCACTCCACGCCGGCCACTGCGCCGCCGAAGCTGCAGCTTGCGAATCTGCTCCAAGTGCGATCGGTCATGTGGTAGAAGGCTTGTTGCACGTGCTACACCATTAATATCGTGTCTGCTAGCGTAATATCAAATCTGTTAGCATCGGAATTGTAAAATCGAGTCATATCAAATCCGCGCTTCATAGTCCTGTATTCATCTCTCTCTAATCTTCCTCTGTGTTCTCTGCGCCCTCTGTGGTTAAATCATTCCGATGCAACCGGAAACGATTTGATAGCTGACAGTTGATAGTTCACAGCGAAAATTAGATCGGGGTTTTTGCTGTGAACTATCAACTGTCAATTGTCCAATGTTAACCTTGAGCCCGATCGACCGCAGCCTGCAATTTTTCCCCCAGTATCCGAACGTGAGGTTCTTTTAACATCCCAAGGTGGTCGCTGGGAATGTCGTAAACCTCTATTCCTCCCGTAATTACCCTACCCCAACCTAATTCGAGGTCAGCCCCAAACGCCTCCGCACTCTCAACTGCCTTGAAAAGAGAGGCCCGACCCGCATAAACTCCCCCCACATAATGTTTCAATGCCTGATGATTTAATTCCCGATGAGTGAAGTTTTCCAAATAAATTGGCAGGGGACGCCCCACCGCCCGGTACAAATTGCACAAAATTCTCCACTGAATCTCAGTGAGATCCTCGATTTTTCCGCTCAGATTGATCTTCGCTTTATTCATAAATGCACCGGGGGTGAGACGTAAAATTCTCATTATGCCTTCATTGCGCTTCATCTCAAACGAATTGTTGAAAGCATCCGGCCCGTAAGTGTCCAACAATCCCAGCAAAGCTACCTTCTCACCTAGATCGTGAAGTTGCCGAGCCATCTCAAAAGCTACCGTCCCCCCAAAAGATACTCCTAACAGAAAATAAGGGCCATGTGGCTGAAAAGTTTGCATTTCTTTTATGTAATAAGCTGCCAATTCCTCAACTCGATTGGGGGGAGCTAGTTTTTCATCCATAATCTGGGTTGACAGTCCCAAAACAGGCTGCGATCGATCGATATAATTCATTAAAGGACGGTAAAATTCCAATCCTCTACCGAGTACGTGGATGCAGAACAGAGGCGGTTTGTAACTTCCGGTTCCCGGTTGAATCACCACCATTGACGGAGACGGTGACGACCATTCCGGTTCGCGGAGAATGTCAGCCAATTGCTCAACAGTTGGCGATTGGAAAATAGCAGACAATGGTAGCTTTTTGTCGAATACTTTTTCAATTTCAGCTAACAGGCGCGCCCCTAGCAGCGAATGTCCTCCGACCTCGAAGAAATTGTCCCTGATGCCAATTGAATTGATGCCTAAAACTTTTTCCCAAATTTTTGTCACCTGGAATTCAAACTCGTCGCGGGGAGCAACAGCAATGATTTCATTTGGCGCAACGCTGCTAGATTGCCACTTTTGACTTGCCAAAGCGCGGCGGTCTACTTTGCCGTTGGGGTTCAAGGGCAAAGCGTCGAGGAACACAAACCCAGCGGGTATCATGTAGTCTGGCAGTCTCTCTTGCAGGAAGCTACGCAGGATACCGGCTGCCAGAATTTTGCCCGGCCTGGGAACTGCATAAGCTGCGAGACATTTGTTGCCGGAAGCATCTAACTGAACTGCGATCGCCACTTGGCTGACATCTGGATGTCCGGCGAGCACTGCCTCAATTTCTCCTACTTCAATGCGGAAGCCGCGAATCTTTACCTGATTGTCGGTGCGTCCGAGGTATTCGATGTTACCGTCGGGCAGGTAGCGGGCTAAATCCCCTGTTTTATAAAGATTTGAGGCAGGAAGAAGGCTGGAAACCGATCGATTTTTTGCATTTTGCAATCGATCTTCTTTGTTTGTAAAAGGATTCGGAATGAACCTTTCGGCTGTCAAATCCGGGCGGTTGAGGTAGCCTCTGGCCAAGCCTGCACCACCAGCATACAATTCCCCCGGAACCCCGATCGGCACTGGCTGCAAATACCGATCGAGTATGTAGACTTGAGTATTGGCGATCGCCCGCCCGATCGGAACGGAATTGCTAATTTGACTGTCAGAGTCGATCGTCGCGCAGCAAGTAAAAGTCGTATTTTCCGTCGGCCCGTAACCGTTAATTAATTTGCAGTTTGGAACTTCTCGCAGCAACTTCTGGACGTGGGGAACAGATAAAACGTCACCGCCTGCCAACAGTTGGCGCACACCCTTTAAATCCTCAATGCGATCGTCCACCATCAAGTGAAACAGTCCGGCGGTCAGCCACAAAATTGTCACCTTGTATAAGCGAATCGCCTCTCCCAACTCTGCCAAAGAAGGGCTGCCGGGAGGGAATACCGCCAGTTGCGCCCCGTTCAGCAGCGCTCCCCAAATTTCCAAAGTCGAGGCATCGAAGGAAATCGGAGCCAGTTGTAGAAAGACTTCTGCTGAGGTGAGGCTGGCGAAATTAGTGTCTTTGACTAACCGTACTACGCCCCGGTGGACGACGCAAACGCCTTTGGGCTTGCCTGTCGAACCTGAAGTATACATGACATAAGCTAGATTGTCGGCATTCGCGAGATTGGCAGGATTATTCTCACTTTGTGCGTCTATTTCCTCCCGCGCCGCCTCCAAACAAACTACTTTCGCTCCGCAGTCGGGAAGTCTTTCTACTAGCTTCTGTTGAGTCAAAAGCACCGATATTTTGGCGTCTGACAGCATGAAATCCAGCCGCTCTTTGGGATAAGCGGGGTCTAAGGGCAAGTAAGCCGATCCGGCTTTGAGAACAGCCAAAAGCGAGACGATCGCATCCATAGAGCGATCGAAACAAATGCCCACTAAAACTTCCGGCCCAGCCCCCAAAGTTTGCAAGTAATGTGCGAGTTGATTGGCGCGACAATTTAGCTGTTGGTAGGTTAGCTGTTGCTCTCCAAACACGATCGCCACAGCATCGGGCGTCAGCGCTGCTTGAGCCTCAAATAACTCATGTATACAAGCATCTTGAGGATAATTTGTGTCAGTGCGATTCCAATCCACTAGCAACTGCTGTTGCTCCGCTGCTTTCAGCAAAGGCAACTCCGAAATTCGCCGCCGTGGATTTGTAGCAACACCCTCCAGTAAAATTTGGAAATGTCCAACCATCCGAGTCATGGTTGGGGTATCAAACAAATCCGTATTATATTCCAGCAACCCCTTGAGACCAGCCGCGCCCTCTTCCAACGACAGAAGCAAATCAAACTTCGCCGTCACACTCTCAATATCCAAAGGAGTCACAACCACACCGGGCAACAGCAATTGTTCCGTCGGAGCATTTTGCAAAACAAACATTACCTGGAACAGAGGATGATAACTTGGATTCCTGTCCGGTTGCAATTCTGCCACAAGTTGATAGAAAGGCAAATCTTGATAAGTATAAGCATCTAAAGCCACGTCCCGCACTCGCTCAATCAATTCTTCAAAGGTAGGATTCCCAGACAAATCAATCCGCAATGCCAAAGTATTCACAAAAAACCCAATCAACGATTCAATATCACCGCGATTGCGGTTCGCAATCGGGGAACCAATCACAATATCCTCCTCACCGCTGTAGCGTGACAATAAAATTGCGAAAACTGCTAACAGCGTCATAAACAGAGTCGCCCCAGATTGCTGACTCAAAATTTTCAATCGCCCAGCCAGTTCGGGATTGACCTGAAACAGTTCAGTGCGACCTCGGAACCTTTGCAGAGAAGGGCGCGGTCGGTCAGTGGGAAGCTGCAACAGCGCCGGACATCCTGACAACTGTTGCTTCCAGTAGCGAAGTTGAGTTTCCATTACACTTTCAGTCGCCCACTGACGCTGCCAGCAAGCGAAGTCGGCATATTGGAGGGGGAGTTCCGGCAGGGGAGAAGGTTGACCTGCACCCCAAGCGATGTAGAGCGTGCTTAACTCTTGCATAAACACCCCAATTGACCAACCGTCAAACACAATGTGGTGGAATGTCACCAACAAGACATGAGATTCTGGGCCCAGCCGCAGTAGAGTCGATCGCAGCAAAGGTAACTGTGTCAGGTCAAAAGCATAATTAGCTTCTGCTACCGCTAACCGCTGCACTTCAGTATCCTGCTTAACTATTGGTAGTGCCTGCAAATCTATTACAGACAAAGTTACTGTCAGAGTGGGAGCGATCAGTTGCACGGGAGAACCATCCACAGAAGGAAAAGTCGTGCGGAGACTCTCATGACGGCGCACTATTTCCATTAAACTTTGCTCTAGGGTAGCTATCTGGAGCGGCCCGACGAGGTGCAGAGCTATGGGTATATTATAGGAACCACTTTCCCTATCCAGTTGGTGTAGGAACCACATTCTCTGTTGAGCAAAAGACAGAGGAAATTCCTGGCGTCGGACAACCGATGGTAAAGACGATGAAGTTTCTGGGGAATGTGACCCCGTTAGCTGTTTGCTAACTTCTGCTGCTAAACCTGCTATGGTTGGGGCTCTAAATAAAGTGCGGAGTGACAAATCTACTGACAACTGATTGCCGAGGCGGAAGACGATCTGTCCTGCCATTAGCGAGTGTCCGCCTAATTCAAAGAAATTTTGGTGAATGCCAATGCGCTCAATCCCCATAACTTCGCACCAAATGCTAGCGATCGCCTCTTCTACAGAATTGCTCGGTGCCACAAAACTGCTTTCTGTTTCTGTTTCTAAAGTAGAAGGTGCTGCGGGCAAAGCGCGGCGGTCTACTTTGCCATTCGGAGTCAGGGGCATCGACTCCAGAATCACAAAAGCCGCAGGCATCATATATTCTGGCAATTTCTGCTGAACCGCATTGCGCCACGACTGCACAAAAGCCTGTTTTTCGTCATTATTAACATTAGTTTGATTCAGCACCAAATAAGCAACAAGTCGCCGATCGCCAGGGCGGTCTTCTCTAGCAATCACTGCCACAGTTTTGACTAGCGGTCGATCTGACAGCACTGCTTCAATTTCACCCAATTCTATCCGGAAGCCACGAATTTTTACTTGATTGTCAATGCGTCCAATGTAATCTATATTCCCGTCAGGCAAATAGCGACCTAAATCGCCTGTTTTGTAAACTCGATTGTCGGCAGCGCGAACGTTTTCAGCAACAGGATTAGGAATGAATTTTTCGGCAGTCAAATCAGGGCGATTGAGGTAGCCTCTGGCTAACCCAGCGCCACTGATGTAGATTTCGCCACTGCTACCAATAGGAACCTGTTGCAAGTGACTATCGAGGATGTAAATTTGGGTATTAGCAATAGGTTTGCCGATGGCAGGAGATTTGCTGGTGCCTTTTTCGACTAAGGCGCAAGTCGAGTAAGTGGTGTCTTCCGAGGGCCCGTAGAGATTAAAAACATACTCGATGTTTTGCTGGTAAAGCTGCTGGGCCAGTTGATTGCTTAGGGGTTCGCCGGCGAGATTGACGGTTTTGACTTGTTTTGGGATACCCATTTTCAGCAATTCTGCGATCGCCGTCGGCACTGTATTAATCAGCGTGACTTCCCCAGCCGCAGGTAAAGTGGGTAGTTGCAAAGCATTTTCAGCGATGATGACTTTGCAACCACAACTCAGTGGCAAAAAGATCTCGAAGACTGAGAGGTCAAAGCAGATCGAGGTAGAAGCTAAAACGCCGGTCAATTGTTCTGGTGTAAAGACTGTTTGCGCCCAATCTACGAGAGCAACAGGGCTGTGATGTTCGATCGCTACTCCTTTCGGTCTGCCAGTTGAGCCGCTGGTATAAAGGATGTAAACTAAATTGGCGGGCGAACAGTGATTGATCGGGTTTTCTGGTTTTCGATCGGCGATCGCATTCCAATCCTTGTCCATACAGACTTGATGGGCCTCCGATTTAGGAAGTTCTGCCAACAATTTCTCCTGAGTCAGCAGCACTGCCACTTGGGCATCAGAGAGCATAAACTCGATTCGCTCTTGAGGATATGCTGGGTCTAAAGGTACATAAGCACCGCCGGCTTTAAGAATTCCCAACAGTCCGACAATCAGATCCAGAGAACGTTCCAGACAGATACCCACTAAAACTTCTGGCCCAACTCCCAATTCTTGTAAATAGTGTGCTAATTGATTAGCCTTGGTATTTAACTCCCGATAAGTCAGCCGCCCGGTGCCAAACACCAGCGCCACTGCTTCTGGGGTGCGTTCCACTTGCGCTTCAAATAACTGGTGAAGGCATTGGTTTTCGGGATATGGTTTCTGTGTATTGTTCCAGGTAGCTAGCAATTGCTGTTCTGCTGCTGGCAACAGGGGTAATTGCCATAAAGGTTGCGTAGGATCGGCGACTATACTGAGTAATAATTGCTCGAACTCTGCTAAGTGACGGCGCACAGTGTCGGCATCAAACAAGGTTGTATTGTACTGACACTCTAAGACGAGTTTGCCGCCGGATTCCAAGGCATTGATAAATAACTCGAAATTTTCGCTACTTCTGGGGTTCGAGAAGTATTCCACTTGCAGGCCGTCAAATGTTAGCTGTTCGCTTTTAAATCCCATATCGAGATTAAAAACTACAGAAACTAGCGGAATGCGACTGGAGTCTCGCGGCAGTGTCAAATTTTTGAGCAGACTACCGAAGGAGATTTTTTGGTGGTCGTAAGCATCCAACAGCACCGATCGACGATTTCGCAGATAATCAATAAAAGATTTTTCTCTATCAATGTGAGTGCGTAACGGCAACAAGCTCACACAATGTCCCACAAGCTGCGTACATCCCGACACTGATTGTCCTGCGGCCGGTATCCCGACAACTAAATCGTCTTGTCCGCACAAGTCGGACAAAAACACTTCAAATGCGGCCAGTATGGTAGTTAAAAAACTGCACCCAGATTTGGTCCCTAGACGTTTGATATTTTTGACTAAAGCCGCATCGAGAGGCCAATCTTCTCGCGCTCCTTTGTAAGTCCGCATGGGGGGGCGCGGACGATCCGTGGGCAAATCTAGCATGGGAGGGGGCGAGCTAAATTGTTTTAGCCAATATGCTTCATCGGCCTTCACTTCTGAACTCTCGGCCTGTTGTTCCAGTAAAAGTGCGTATTCGCTGAAACCTATTGGTTCTGAAAGATTGGCAACAACACCTTGTTTGCGGGCTGAATAAAGAACTCCTAAATCTGGCAAAAGAACGCCCCAAGACCAGCCATCGCAAATAATGTGATGCGCGGTGAGCATCGCTATGTGTTCTTGCCCTTGCAGCTTGACAATTTTAGCGCGAAATAGTGGGCCGCGCACGAGGTCGAAAGATTGCCCAACTTCTTGCTGTTGCAACTGAGCGAATTGAGTTTTGCTATCACTCAGCATTGACAAATCTATCAAAGGAATATCAATTTTACAAGAAGCTGCTATACAGAGTATCGTGCCATCTGGACTAAATGTAAGACGCAATGCTTCATGCTGAACTACAAGTTCTTGAATCGAATAACGCAACGCTTCTACATCAAGATTGCCCAGCAATCGCAGGGACATTGACTCGTTGTAAGCACAATTAGCATCATCCTCCATTTGTGCAGCAATCCAGATTTCCTTTTGCGCTTCGGTCGATGATATACACCCAGCCAACTCTCCACCTGCAAACGGATCGAAGTCCACAGGCGTGATTTTTTTTGGTGATTCAGATAGTAGTTGTTTACTCATTGATTTTAGATAATTTAGATAAAATTCGATCGATTTTCTCTGACTCGATAATCTGAATAATTCAGAGCGTCGCAGTATAATTTGGCTCAAATTGAGCGATTGAACTTATTTGAGTCATGTGAATTATTGCTGTATTTTGTGGTTAATTCTTACATTATAGTCTACCTAATCTTCCTTTCAGCAATGATGGTTAGTAATAATTTGTCATCAGCGATCGCAATATTTTTTGATATCCAATGACCAATCGCCGATTAGATCAAGTCCGGTTGATTAACCATGATATCGGGGTTGGGGCGGGTTGATAGTCACTCTCGATTTTATGGGAGTTCTTGGCGAACCCGCCCCGATTGAATTCTGGTCATTTAACCGGATATGAGTCAGATAATATCCAACTCTAACCGTCAATTTGATAAACCATCTCCTACTTGTAAATGTTTTCCTGGACGCTCTGGATCTGCGATGTACCAACCTGGATTGCCATTAGGATCTCGCCCTAATTTGGCACCGGGTACGGGAGAATTGTTTGAGAAAGTCGCTGACGATTTCGATCCATTTGTATTGCCATTTTTGTGGAAATCGATCGCCCCAACAGTCCCACCAGACGGATCGGGCAAAAATCCGGCTGACTGCAATTCGGCAATACTGTTCTTGAATGCTTCCTTGGCAAAAGCAAGATCTGCGTCGGAATGCGCTAGCGTCAGAAAACACGGGCGGTGATCCCAAATGTGAATTCCTTTTTCCCGCAGCGAGTAAAACAGCAATTCTCCATGAGTAAAATCTTGCGGGTAGGTGATTTTGAACAGGGAACCAAAGTTTTTAACTGTGAAAGGTGTTTGCTCTCGATCGAACATGGCGTTCAATTCTGCAACGAATTTGTCAGTTTTGGCATTGAGATCGCGCTGCAATGAAGGCCCGCCACGCTTCAAATATTCGAGGGATGCTTTGGCGGCTGCTAAAGTCAGGGGATGACGCACAAAAGTCCCTGCAAAATAGGTAACGCCAACTTCCGGGAACGAGTCATCTCCGAATTGCCAAAATCCGCCGTCTAAAGCGTCCATCCAGGCTGATTTGCCTGCAATTACCCCGATCGACATCCCGCCGCCGACAACTTTGCCGTAGGTTCCGATATCCGCTTGTACGCCGAAATATTCTTGGGCCCCGCCCGGTGCAACTCGGAATCCGGTAATCACTTCGTCCATAATGAAGGCGCAACCGGCTTGATCGCAAATCCGGCGCACTTCGTGGAGGAATTCTCGCGGCTGCAAGTCGGGGCGGCGGCTTTGCACCGGTTCTACCATGATGGCTGCAAACTCGCCCGCCCGCGCTCTGAGGATTTCGAGGGTTTCGGGTTCGCCGTAGTCGAGGATCAGGGTATTGTCAACGGCGGATTGGGGAATTCCCGGTGCTGCGGGGAGCGATCGCAGTTTTTTGGTGCCGCGCACGATCACTTCGTCGAAAATCCCGTGATAGTCTCCGGTAAACATGACGATCGTACTGTTGCCCGTGACGGTGCGGGCCAGTCGCATTGCGCCCAAAACTGCCTCTGAACCCGTGTTGCAGAAGGCGGCGCGATCGTGTTTTGTCATCTCGCACACGAGTTCGGCAACTTCTCCGGCTAGCGGTGTTTGCGGGCCGATTTCATACCCGCGCTGCATTTGAGCTGCGATCGCTTCTGTAATAAATGCAGGCGAATATCCGAAAAAGTTCGACCCGAAACCGTTGGTTAAATCTACATACTCGTTACCGTCTTCATCCCAAAGTTTAGAACCGGACGATCGCCCGACCACGATCGGATAAACCAACTCTTTCATCGTCCGGTTAAACCCCGAAACTACCCGCGGATCGGCGAGGTGGTGGCGGTGAGTCTGAGTGTACTGTTTGGATTTCTGAGTTCGCGCCGTATATCGCTTGACAAATGTTTCTAAATATGCTGATTGCGACGGAGTTAATCCGTCGCGATCGGATGTGTCGATGCGGGCGGCGGCACCGAACACCTTTTTTGGTTCTGCTGTTGGTTCTGCTGTTGGTGCTGCTGTTGGTGCGATCGCACTGCCGTTAGTCTGGGATTGCGGGGTATTTTGAGTTGGTGCCGGCGGCTGCGACATAACTTGACCGTTAGTTGTCGGTGCCGGCTGTGCGGGAACAGAACCATTGCCGCCCAACAGTTCTAGCTGTCGCGACATAATTTGCAACTGCTGCCCGATCAGGTATTCCAGATTGCCAGACTGTACGGGACTCAAAATTTGAGGCTGAGGGCTGGGTAAGGGCAGATTTACAGGGGCGCTGACTGCAACGGGAGTGGCAATGGGCGCAGGAGGTGCTGCTGTCGGTGCGATCGCCGGTGCGGGTGCTGGTACGGGCGCGGCTTGTTGGACGGCAGGAGTTGCAGGCAAAACCTCCGGCGGCAGAGCACCATCGATAAATTCAGATAAAGTGCCGAGAGTGGGCACAGTTTCTAATAGCTGGCGAAAGGTAATTTTGATGCTAAATTCTTTTTGCAAATTCAGCGCTACTTGAGTTAAAGATAGAGAATCTAAACCCATTTCTAGGAAAGTTAAGTCCTCATCAACACTGCCTAAATCCTCGCCAGAAGTTTCTTCTAGGATGTTTTTAATTACAGGGATAAGTCTGTATTTGCGCGCTGCTTGTTTGGTTTCAACCTGTGGATTTGGCATCGGTAATTGGTTGTTGACAGTTGACTGTTGACTGTTGACTGTTGATTGTTGGGAATTGGGAGTTGGGAATTGGGCATCGGGCATCGGGAATTGGGAATTCTCCCACTCTCCCACTCTCCCACTCTCCCCATCTCCCCCTTTCCCACTCTCCCCCTCTGACACTTTCGGTTCTATCCAGAAGCGTTTGCTCTCGAAGGGATAAGTTGGCAAGGGCAGGCGATCGCGCGTTTCCTCTTGATAAAAGCTCTGCCAGTCGAGCGATACTCCGCAAAGCCAAAGCTGTCCGGCCGCACTCAACAAAGCTGCCCATTCAGTTTGATTTTCATGGGTGTCGCTGAGGGAAGAAATGGCAACTTGTTTTTTCAAATCTTTGGCTTGTTTGCGAGCTAAAGTAGCAGCAGTTGTTCTCGGCCCGACTTCCAAAAGTATCCGGTTCGGATCTTGCCAAAGCTCTTTTATCCCGTCGGCAAAACGCACTGTTGCCCGCAAATGCCGCGCCCAATACATCGGATCTGTTGCTTGTTCCGCTGTGATCCAACTAGCAGTTACAGTAGAAACAAAGGGGATAGTTGGCGCTGACAACTGCACTTTTTTGACATATTCGGCGAAAGGTTCGACGATCGAATCTACCATCGGCGAATGAAAAGCGTGGGAAGTGTGCAGTTGTTTGCAGACAACGCTTTCGCTTTCTAGTTGCTGCTGAAAAAGTGCGATCGCCTCCGTCGGCCCGGAAACAACGCATAAATCCGGCGCATTCACCGCAGCCACTGCCAAATCCCCGCTCAAGCGCCCTTCTACTTGCGCCGCGGGCAACCGCACCGACAGCATCGAACCCCCCGGCAAATCTTGCATCAAGCGCCCCCTAGCTGCTACCAGCATCAAGGCATCCTCAAGGGAAAACACGCCTGCGATAGTTGCCGCCACAAATTCGCCGATGCTGTGTCCGATCGCACCTTGGGGAGTCACGCCCCAACTCTGCCACAGCTTAGAAAGCGCGTATTCTACGGTAAATATCGCAGGCTGAGTCAAGAAAGTTTGGCGCAGCGATTCGGCGGCTGTCGCTTCATCGCTGCCGGGATACAGCACTTTCCGCAAATCTCGGCCGAGGTGTGGCTGCAAAATTTCGGCGCAGCGATCGACTGTTTCGCGGAATAAAGGCTCGGATTCGTACAAATTCAAGCCCATATTGACGTATTGCGACCCTTGTCCCGGAAACATGAAGATTACTGCCGGATTTCTCGATTCCGTGCAGCGGGTTGCTGTACGCAGCGGCGGCAGGGATTCGAGTACCTGCACGGCATCGGTGCGATCGCTGCAAACGGCGAAACGGCGGTAATTGAAGGCTTGCCGCCCGGTTTGCAGGGTGTAAGCAGCATCGGCAAGATCGATCGCCGGGTTTTGGGCGAGGTGCGATCGCAAATTTGCGGTAGCTGCGTCCAAAGCAGATGGAGTTTTCGCCGACAGCAGCAGTAACTGCCGCGGGCGAGAAGGACTTGACGGTTCCAGCGCGGGCGCTTCTTCGAGGACAACGTGAGCGTTGGTGCCGCCGACACCAAACGAACTGACACCCGCTCTTCTGGGCGTTTGGCCGGCTTTCCATTCCGAGAGTTCGGCGTTGACGTAGAAGGGGCTGTTGGCAAAATCAATGGCTGGATTCGGTTGCTCGAAGTGGAGAGTGGCGGGTATTTGCTGGTGTTTGAGGGCTAAAGCTGTTTTGATCAGCCCTGTGACTCCCGCCGCGGCGATCGTGTGTCCGAAGTTGCTTTTGACGGAGCCGATCGCGCAAAATTGTTTGGCTGCGGTTTTTAAGGAAAAAGCCTGAGTTAGCGCTTCTATTTCGATCGGATCGCCCAGGGGGGTTGCCGTGCCGTGGGTTTCGACGTAGGATATCGTTTCGGGATGCACGTCTGCCATCGCGTGCGCCATCGCGATCGCGTCTGCTTGCCCGTCTACGCTGGGTGCGGCAAAGCTGACTTTGGCTGCCCCGTCGTTATTCAAGCCGACTCCGCGAATTACGGCATAGATTGTATCTCTGTCGGCGATCGCTTCTTCCAAACGCTTGAGTACAACAGCCCCGGCAGCGTTGCCGAACACGGTTCCTTCAGCCTTGGCGTCGAAAGGTTTGCAGTGTCCGTCGCTGGAGAACATCCCCCCTTCTTGATACAAATAACCGCTATTTTGGGGCACCGTAATTGATATCCCGCCGGCCAGGGCTAGGTCGCACTGGTAGCTCATCAAAGCATAAAAAGCTTGACAAACTGCAACCAATGAAGTAGAGCAAGCGGTATGCACGCTGACGCTCGGCCCTTTGAGATTCAGCTTGTAAGAGGTGCGGGTAGCAATGTAGTCTTTTTCATTCCCTACCATCACCTGAAACTCGCCCGCGCGGGAAATTACATCCGATCGTCCGGCGATGTTGTTGGGAAAATAAGTATTGTTGCCCGTGCCGGCGTAAACTCCGATCGAGCCGTTGAAGGTATTCGGATCGCAGCCTGCATTTTCTAGGGCTGCCCAAGCTATTTCTAAAAAAATGCGCTGCTGGGGGTCGGTAATTTCGGCTTCGCGGGGACTGACGCCGAAAAATGCTGCATCAAAGCGATCGGCACCGTCAAGAATTCCTCTAGCTTTGACGTAATTCGGATTTTGTCTGAGATTGGGGTCAATACTGGGGTCTAGTTCCGCGTCGCCGAACAACGTTGTGGACTCCACCCCGCCGCACAAATTCTGCCACAATTCACCGACACTGGCAGCACCGGGAAATCGGCCCGCCATGCCAATAATCGCAATGCCGTCAAGTTCTGGGTTTTCCTGGGAATTAGTCATCAATAAATCCACCTAATTAAACGTAAAATACGCATGATTCAACAGCTCGCTGCATAGGTTTTCTTCCTTCTCTCCTCCTCTCCTAAATAACTAAAGCCTTCCTCCTGACTAATGACTAATGACTAATGACTAATGACTAATGACTAGCGTTTTTTGGTAGATTGCTTCTGCCTGTTAAAGGCAGCTTTTTGCCGATCGGCCCTGTCTTGAAATTTGTTGTTAGATGGGCTTGCAGTCTGTCCCTGATTTAAATAATTTGCCAATTGGGCGATCGTCGGGTGCTGGAACAATTTCACCACAGGCACATCTTTAGCTAACAGAGTCCGAACTTGAACTGCAACTTGCAGCGTCATCAAAGAATTGCCTCCAATCTCGAAGAAATTGTCGTGAATGCCGACGCGATCGAGCTTCAGCAGCTTAGACCAAACACCCGCTAGCAAAAGCTCCAACTCGCTTTGCGGTGCGGCATAACTCTGGGACAGTTCTTGTCGCTGCGAGTCAGGTGCCGGCAGGGCGCGGCGGTCAATTTTCCCGCTGGGCGTCTTCGGCATCGCCTCAACATTCACAAACACCGCAGGCACCATGTAATCTGGGAGTTGCCCTTGCAGGTAACGGCGGAGCTCGGCTATTGCCAGTTGCTCCTCTGGATTGGCAACTATGTATGCAACCAGTCGTTTATCCCCCGGTTCGTCTTCCCGCGCCAGCACCACAGCTTGTTTGACGGCGCGATGCTTTGCTAGTGCGGTTTCGATTTCTCCCAACTCTATGCGGAAGCCGCGAATTTTGACTTGGCCGTCAATCCGCCCGATGTACTCGATGTTACCGTCGGGCAGGTAGCGGGCTAAATCTCCTGTTTTGTAAAGGCGCTCTTCTTCATCCTCGATCGTGCGTATTTCATTTTGTCTAAAAGGATTAGGAATAAATTTTTCAGCAGTCAAGTCAGGGCGGTTGAGATAACCCCGCGCTAAGCAAATGCCCCCGATGTACAGTTCACCCGCTACTCCTAAAGGTATAGGCTCACCATCTCTTTGTAACAAATATATCTCCGTGTTGGCAATAGGGCGGCCGATCGGAGGCAGTGCGGGCCAATCTCCGGGCGGGCCTGCCAGGGTATAAGCTGTTACAACGTGGCTCTCGGAGGGCCCGTATTGATTGTGCAGGGTACAATTTTCTAGCTGCTGAAAGAAATTGGCTATGTAACGGTTGACTTGCAACTGTTCGCCGGCGGTGACTACTTCGCGCAGCGATTTCGGTACTAGCTGATAGGTATCGGCTGCTTCGGCTAAGTGTTGCAGGGCGATAAAAGGGAGAAATAGTCTTTGAATCTTTTGTTTGTCGATTAGCTGCAACAAACTTTGGGCATCTCGCCGGATTTCTTCTGTGATGAAAACGAGGGTGCCACCGGCACACCAAGTACAGAACATTTCTTGAAACGAGACATCGAAGCTGAGAGATGCAAATTGCAGGGTTTTGGCTGGGCCCTCAAGGGTCGAGTTTTGCAGTTGCCACGCAATTAGGTTGACTAGGGCGCGGTGCGGGAGGGGAACTCCTTTGGGTTTACCGGTGGAACCTGATGTATATATTGTATAAGTCAGATTTTGGGGAGAGACGCGGCTAGCTGGGTTTTCCCTGCTGTGACTGCTGATTGTTTCCCAGTCTGCGTCCAAACAAACGGCGCGGGCTTGATGTGCGGGCAGCCCCGATACTAAGTGAGATTGAGTGAGGATAACGGGAGTTTGGGTGTCGGCTAACATGAAGGTCAGCCGTTCTTTGGGATAGGCTGGATCGAGGGGAACGTAAGCTGCGCCTGCTTTGAGAACGCCTAAAACGGCGATCGCAATTTCTAAGGAACGTTCCATGCAAATAGCTACTAAAACATCGGGCCCGACGCCTAATTGCTGCAAGTAATGGGCTAGTTGATTGGCTTTGGAATTGAGTTCCAGGTAGGTTAGTTGCTGTTGGAGATTTTGGGAAAAAACGGCGGCAATGGCATCGGGCGATCGATCGACTTGTGCTTCAAATAATTGGTGAACGCATTTGTCTTGCGGATAATTTGCTTGAGTTTGATTCCACTCCTGCAACTGAGCAAGTTCGGCTGCTGTCAGCATTGACAATTTGCTGATTTTCTGCTGGGGATTCGCGGCTATACTTTCTAGCAAAGTTTGCAGGTGTCCCAACATTAGGGTAATGGCGATCGGATCGAACCGCTGGCGATCGCCCGCAATTTTCAACAGCAGTTCTGTTCCCCCGTATCCGTAAACTGTGAGGGGAAAACTTGTCTGTTCTAAAAGCTGAAATTCTCGGTTTTGCCAGTTGCCGCCCAGAGCTTGCAAAGCAGAGTTAATGTGATATTTTTCAACTACTAGCAGGCTTTCAAATAAAGCTGTGCCGCGGGGAATCTCGCTCCATTCTTGAGTTTTTGCCAGCGGCACGTTCCCGTATTCTTGAAATGCCGTCCACTGAGTTTGCAGTTGTTTGAGCCAGTCGATCGCTGGTAAATTGGGAGATACCATTACCCGAAATGGCAAAGTATTTATAAATAATCCTACCGCTGATTCTGCGTTTTCTAGATTCTGCGATCGGCTGTTGCAAATAGTTCCAAATACTACATCTTCAGAACCGGAACAGCGGCTCAAAAGTAAAGCCCACGCTCCTTGCAGCAGGGTATTTAGGGTTAGTTGCTGTTCTTGAATTAGGGAGTTTAAGGCTGCGGTTACGGTGCTAGAAAGCCGGATTTCTGGTTCTGCTGATAAATTTTCTGTTGGTGTCAGGAACAGACCAGATGCCTGTTCCACAACTGATGAATTTTGTGGTGGGACGGGCATCTTGCCCGCCCTTGAAAAATCCCCAACCAGAGGGGTAGGAGCGCTGAAACCGCTTAAGTATTGTTTCCAGAATGTTTCTGCTTTCGAGATGTCAGGCTGCTGCCTCCACTCGATGCAATCTCGATCGCAACGGGGCGGTTGTAATTCTAAAGGTCGATCGGCACACAGGGATTCGTACAAGCTAAAAACTTCTTGCAAAACAATTATTGCAGAGGAACTGTCAAGCAAAATGTGGTGATAAGTCCAGATGAGTTTGTACTCGCTTTCCGCAAGGCGCAACCAAGCCAAACGCATCAGCGGGGGTTGAGTGAGGTCAAAGCCTTGCAGGCGATCGGCTTCCAAATAGGTTTCGAGTTGGTTGGCGCGATCGCCCTCCGACAAATTGCGCCAGTCTTGTTCAACGCTTGGCAGTTCAACTTGTTGGTGTAATGTTTGCAGGGGAACTTCTTTACCTAACCAACAAAAACTCGTTCTCAAGATGGGATGCCGCTGCACTATTTGCTGCCAAGCTTTGAGGAAAGCTGAAACATTCAAATTTTCGCGGATGCTACAGATCGCTTGTTCGATGTCTATCCCTGATTGTTGACCCGAAAGGCTGTCGAACAACATCCCCTGCTGTATCGGTGAAAGTTGATAGGAAGATTCACTATCAGTGGTTGCGGATTGCGGGCGATCGTCTGTTGGCAATGACATATTTATATGTAAGTATTGATGGAAAAGACTTGTGAGCAACTGTAGCCGGATTTTTAAGGCTTTTTTAAGTAACTATTTATTCCCAATCACCGTAAAATTACGGTAAAATTATCGCTAGCGTGCATCTGAATGTTTGGTTTTTGGAGGTGTAATATTTTATCGGCTCAGCCGATGTTAACTCAAACTCTACTGCCCTGTAAAGTATTTATGATACATTTTACGGGTGGCGCCGCCAAAGAGCATTTCCCGTTTAGCAACCGTGTAATTCCACAGCCTGTAAATATGAAAATTGCTTAATATTCTGTTGGCGATCGACTTTCTTCTCTCAAGAATAACTAAAGCCTTCAACATCTGCTATAACAGGCTGACATCCGCACTCAACAGCAATGATTTGCATCCTGTATGCTGGCAATCGCTGCGCTAAATTAGCTACAGCCAACCTCCACCTTTAAAGAAAGCTATGGGATATTTGATTGGTGCGATCGTCCTCGGAATGTTTATTTGGGCTGGATTCGATATCGTGCATACCATCCGCAACTGGGAACTGAATCGCTCCGAAATCAACCAAAAAATTCAAGCTGAAATGGTCAAAGAGACATATTGCTGTCAATTTGGTGATTTTGAATAAGCACAGAAAGTATAAAATATCGTTCTGACGCACCGTTTATTGGCTGGTGCGTCAGCGTTATGGTGTGTCAGAATAGAGATTTTCAAGAAGTATGAAAAGTCGAATTCTGACTCACCATTTATATCATGTCCGGTAAATTAGTTACAATTTGTCATTACGAGCGGAACGCACTCCGTGAAGCGAAGCAATCGCCACCATCTGAGATTGCGACACGAGCACGAACAATGACAATTGATTAGCCGAACATGATATTATCGAGCGGTGCATGAGCTTGGAGATTGTTAGTTTTTGGCGCAAATAATGTGAATTGACGCACCCTACTTATTCGAGTATTTAATGAATGGAAAATGCAATTTAAAATTTTCCATTCATTTCTTATTTTTACGCCTTAGCCTCAACCCAAACCGTCATCCCCTCAACCCTCAAACCTTTGCCGCGAGTGCCGCAATATTGACCGTTAGTAGTAACAGGAGTATCACCTACATTCTGGATGTGAGCCGTATAAAATACGTCGTATTTATCAGCTACCGGCCCAGTCAGTCGCGCGGCAAATCCCTCAATGCGCTTGGCTTTGCCCCGGAAACCGGCTAGCTCCCCTTCCGAGATCCAAGCAGTATCGCCAACTCCTTCAACGTGAGCCATGTACTGCAAATTTAAACCGGCAACGGGAGGCTCTATTTTAATTTGAAATCCTTCGACGCGGCGGCCTTGAGCTTTAGTACCCGCGTATTCTCGATCGCTAAAAGTTCGATCGCCAATTCCTTGAATATGCGCCAACACTTTTAAACCCACAGGCGCCACAACTTGGGAACTAGCAGACTGCGCGATCCAAACTTTGATGCCCTCTATTCTCAAAGCTTTGCCACGAGTGCCACAATATTCGCCGTTGGAGGACACGTCGGTGTCGCCGATATTTTGAATGTGAGCGCTATAAAATACGTCGTACTTATCAGCTTGCGGCCCGCTCAACCGCACCGCAAATCCTTCAATTCGTTTCGCTTGACCCCGAAAACCTGCCAATTCTCCTTCGCTAAGCCAAGGAGTATCGCCAACACCTTCGACGTGAGCCATGTACTCGACATTTAAGCCGGGAATTGGCGGATCGATATTAATTTGAAATCCTTCGACGCGCCGCCCTTGACCCTTAGAACCCGCGTATTCTTGAGAACCGAAAGTTCGATCGCCAATTCCCTGAATGTGCACCAAAACTTTGATTCCCAAACCGCCCTCTACTGCCACCGCTGGTTGAAGGTTCCGGGGTGCCCCAAAAACAATGTTCCCGGAACCTGCTGTCTGAAGAGACTGAGGTACTTCCACGCTGGGAACAATAATTACCTCGTGCATGGGGGCAGAAGGTGCGGGGGATTCCAAAATCTGGATCTGTGGCGCAACTGTAACTTGTTTCGGTGCCACATTTCCTGACGGGATGACAATCACTTCTGGCAAAGGTTCGGCGCTGATTTTTTGTTCTGGCGCTGCTTTAAATGCGGGTTCGACTTTGGCAGGTGCTGCTTTTACCATCTCAGCAATGGTTAATTTGCCTCTGGAAATGGCTACGGCTATTTGTTTGCCAAAAGCGGCGCTGACTGTTTCTTCGAGAATTACCCACTGTTCATCATCTAATTTGTCTTGCTGTTCCACCAGGGCGAGCACTGCTGAAACTGGGTGTTTGCCGCTGACTAAGGATTCTGCGTCGGAATGCAGTTGAGTTGGGGTTGATTCGGAAATCGCGCGCTGCAGTTCGCGGGCTTTGGCATGAACTGATTGTAAGGGCGCGAAGTCGCTTTGTTCGCGGTGGGCGATCGCCAATACTCGATCGATCACTTTCAATGCTGCATCGCGAATTTCTGCTTTACCTTCAGAAGCTGCGGCAGTCTCGACTAAGTTTTTAATGTCTTTGAGGGAAGCAATTTCCCCCGGTGCGATCGCGGATTTGTTGAGTTCGAGAGCTTGTTTTTGGACTGCAGCAAAGTTGCGACTGTAGGTGGCTACTTCCTGCAGCAAGCTGTCGGAGGGAGGAAGGCCGGACTCTTGCAGTTGTTTTGCTGCTTGGGATAGGCGATCGGCCAAATTAGCATAAGTTTCCGATAGTCGGGCTATTTGTTGTAGCAAATCTTTATGAGCTAGTTCCATATGTCTTGCCGTAAATATTTAACTTGCTGATTATAGACGTTGAGCGTCTTCTGAAGGTAGAAGGCAGTAGTCATTAGTCATTAGTCCCAGGGAAAAAGAAAAATGCTCCCCCTCTCCGACTCCTCCACTCGGACACTCTCCGACTCCCCCACCCAGACACCCGGACACTCTCCGACTCCCCACTCTCCGACTCCTCCTCTGGTATCCCCCGCGTGATCGCCGTCACAACAGTGCAAATACTTAGTCACACTCTGCGACTCCGGCTATCACGAGTGGCCCGTAACAATGTCACACCTATCGAGCAATAGCCGTCACTGCTGATTCTGTGAATACAGTTGATACTGAGGCTTGAACCAATAAAATCCCGAAGTGTTATGGTACTAATTCGCGATCTCGCCCAGCAAGCTCTAGCTCTAGGCTATCTAACCATTGAAGCCGAAAATCAACTGCGGCGGATGTTAACTACCAAGTATGACTTGGAAGACTTAAATGCTTTTATGGCTTTGCAACTAGCAGCTATGTCCGGAAAAGTGAAACAAGAGTCTCGCGAGCTGAAAAAATTTGAAATCTTTGGCGAGACGGCTTCCGAAACTTCCTGTTAGTAATTAGTTGGCGTTTGATTAGTTAAAATTTAGTAAGGGACATTTCTACTGTGCAGATTCGTGAAGTTGTAAAACAAGCTATTGCCGCTGGATATCTGAGTTTGGAAGCGGAAAATGAAATGCAGAAGATTTTTTCGTCAGCCAAGTGTGATTTGGAAGATTTGAATGCTTTTATGAGCTTGCAGTTAGCTGCGATGGCTGGCCGCGTGAGGCAAGAGTCTTTGGAATTGATAAAAATGCCAAGTTTTGCGGATAGAAATTAATTTTTTTATTCAGCACTCGGACGAGATAAATATTAAGTTTTCTACTTACTCAAGACTGGTAAAATATAATTTTTTTGCTGATTTATATACTAATTAATTTAAAAAATATTGGTATTGTGGTTCACTGGGTGTTGAGCAAATCAACTAAAATTGAAATAAATATTAAAATTAATATGTAAGTGGATAGTGATGACTCCACTCGTCAAAGGTCAGGCTTGGATGACCAGACCTGTCAAGGTGTAGTCAAAGTGTTTGCTTCGTAACAGTTGAGCATTATGCTTGAAATGTTATGTATTTATGTATTGTTAATACTCTATCAAATGGAGAAGATTTATCGCTCGCCCCAAGCAGAGATTTCAAGCGTTTTAGCCACTTTGTAGGCGTTGCATAATTGCGGGGTGATTTTGATTGTTTTTTTGTGGGATGGGATCTCGTAGCCCGAAGGCGTGTATTTTCACACAAGGCGGAACACCCCACAATATATTAGTGTCAACTTAAGCTTTTAGTCCGCCAGTCCTCCCGCTCACCCGGCACTCTTTGCCAGGGAATGAATTCCACGGGGCTTATAGCTAAAGTCCTCTCAAAGAGGACTGAAGAACTCATTAGTCCTCATAGCGAGGACTTTCGCTTTGAGGGAGGCTCTTGTTTCAATCCCTGCCGGAATAAGGTTTAACGTTAAGTTGACACCAATGCCTACAATAATCATCCTCAAATTGTGTAACGACCCTTTTTCACCATCTGGACAGGTATGGCTGGGATGAGGGCAAACAATTGATGATCAATGATTAACTGGACTTGGTAAGCTAATCCGCATTTAAATTGCATAGTAAAATAAATTTTTCCTCTTGTGGGGAGTAGGGGTTGGGCGTCCTGCCCGCCCTCAACATACAAATTAAATGCACAACAGCTTATGAAACAGCTAATATTATTTATCCTCGATCGACCGCCATAAACTTAGTTGGTAGTGAGAACTTTAACCCTCATAAAACTCGCTCGTGCTTCCGTCGTCACTACAAACGTTATAACGGTTATAATACCAGAGTTTATATCATAACTGAGACTATTTCCTACGACTCCGACGCTCTAACTCTTTAATTACTCTCAGAATAAACAGCGACATGAAAGCGCCAATTAAGGCCAGTTGCCACAACCCGCATCCTGCCGCAGTTCCTAAAGCTGCTGATACCCAAATAGCGGCGGCAGAGGTAAGCCCGTGAACTTCAGGTTTGCCTCTTTCCTGTTGAGATTCCCGCAGGATTTCTCCGGCTCCCAAAAACCCAATCCCGGCAGCAATGCCTTGAATTACACGCTCTACAGCATCTCGTCCGTTTTCATTTTTACCCATTGCCAGCGGTATTAAAACAAACAGTGCAGAACCCATACTAACTAGCATATGAGTTCTCAATCCCGCTGGTTTGTGCCGGAGTTGGCGCTCCCATCCAATAATTCCGCCAACAAACATGGCTAGGCTCAACCTTAATAGTATGCCTAGCCAATTATCGGGAGACCACAAGTTAGCGATCGACAATGTTTTACTGCCAATAATTAATCGGAAGATTCCAATATTAGCGGAGTACGATGTCCGATCGCAATCTCACTGCCAAATCTTGTTCCGGGCGAATCACGAGCACGTCAACGCTGCGCCGCCCCAACAATACTCCAGCTAAAGCGCCGATCCCAACGCCTCCCAATACTTCTTCAGTCGCGATCGCTTTGTCGCCGGTAATGCCTGCGAGTGCTGCTGCTGCTGCTGCACCCAAGGCGGCACCTTGCGCTACTGAACCTGTGCCAGCACCTTTTTGGACTCTTTCGGTTCGGGTAATAATTCCCGAATAGCCATCAATCCGATAGCGTTGGCGGCGGCTGATAATTAACTCTCTGGCAACAAATTGAGTACCGATTTGATTGCCTCTTCTGACAGGTTGCAGTGCCCCGACTATCTGGCTGCCTCCGGGGATTAACACTCTGCCTTGAGGTGTGCGGATGTCTTGCGCTACTGTTAAAGTTAAAGGTGCAGTTTCTTCGCGGGTGACAACTATTTTGTCTTTTTCATAGCTAACTGGAATTACACTGCCCGATGGAATTCGGATGCTATCAAATTGGGAAATTCGTTGTTGGGCTTCTGCGGGAGTAGCTACCACCAGCGGCGCGCTGGTTCCAACTGTAATGCCCAGTGCGAGGATTGCTGCTGTTGCTGAACGCCATTTTTGAGAAGTAATCATATAAATTGTCTCCTTGCTTCGGTTTTTGTTTACTTAGGAACGCACTACTGCTAAATTTGTTTCTTGTTTCGCATTCATCTGATGTTTTGATTATGGCAGGCTGGAATTCTACCAGTTGGGAAGATAAGGTTGATAATCCAGAAGTTGAAAATTTGGAAAAATCGAGAAAATCCCCAATACAGGGGCGATCGGGAAGATAAGGAAGATAGTCAACAGTCAGCAGCCAGTCGATTTTAGATTTTAGATTTTAGATTTTAGATTTTAGAATTGACTCGACAGATGAATCGGGAAGCTGGAAAGTAGGTGTAAAATATTTCGCTGGTCAACCGTCAACAGTCAACAATTAATTGTTGAGAGCGTTTAAGGCTAGCAATCCAGCACCGAAAGCTGGTTCGTATCGGGGCGAAATTACCTTAGCTTTTGGGGCGATCGCACTTATGGCCGCTTCAAACCGACCTCGGCAATTTGCCTCTCCACCCCACACACCTCCTACGATCACAATTTCAAATTCTTCTGTGTGGTTAAATAGCGCTGAAATGGCTATTTTTGTTGAATAGGTTAATTCTGCCACAGCATTATTGATAATGCAGTCAGCGACGCGATCGCCCTCTGCTGCGGCTCGATCGACAATCGGCGCTAAAGCAGCAATTTCTTTGACTCCCCAACCGCGCCCGTAAACGACTTCTACCAATTCTTCTAGGTTATTGAGGCCTAAATGCGTTTGAAATTTTTCCGCAAGGACGGTAAAATCTTCGCGTCCGTCATAGAACTTCAAAGCAGCTTGCAAACCCTGAAGGGCGATGTTATATCCGCTGCCTTCATCGCCTAAAATATATCCCCAACCGCCGACTCGTTTAGTTTTCCCTTGACGGTTTTGCCCGAAAACAATCGAACCGGTTCCTGAAATAACGGCGATACCCACTGGATGCCCTGTACCGCCAGCAAGTGCGATCGCGCAGTCGCTGCAAATTACTATATTCCTGGGCAGGAACGATCGGGTTACTGGTAAAGTATTCGTCAACTGCAAGTTCTGCACTACAAATTGCACTATTTCACGATCTTTGGGACGCCCGACTCCTGCTAGTCCCAGACCAATTGCTTCTATGTTGAGATTGCTATTCGTCTCGATTTTAGCGGACAGAACTGCTCGTTCGATCGCCAATTGAATGGATTGTTTGGCTGTCTCAATTCCCAGGGTTTGATAATTTGACGGCCCTGCTTCACCCCGTCCTAAAACCAGGTGGTTGTCGTCCATTAAAAGGCAGATAGTTTTAGTGCCGCCGCCGTCGATGCCCAATACGTAGCTCATGAATAATTTAGAGAATAATAGAGCAACCCAGATTAACAGAGATATCTCTATTCTACGCTTTGTACAATCAGATTAAACTGAGATGTTGCACCATTGTCAATAAGGCTTTTATGAACAGGCAAGATGCCTGTTCCACAAGAAAATTAATCTCCTGTGGAACAGGCATCTTGCCTGTTCTTCAGAATGGTGCAAGATGTGAGATTAAATCGACAGAGCAATGCTAATAATAATTAAACCTAATAATGCTAACCAAACCAGATGGCGCTGACACCAATTTTTGATTGATTGCAGCCAGCCGCCGCTGATGTAACGGCTCATCTGTGGTACAAGCGGCTCAGTTTGATTGTGATAAAGTGTGCATTCTTTGGCAAAGGGACGCTGCGGGTAGTTGCAAGTGTCGTCTGCGTGATAAATACAGGTAGTGCACAGAAATTCTTCGGGTTTTGATCTATAAAGAGGGATACCCGGATGACCGAAAGCTTTGAGGGGGATTTTGCAGTGTGCACAGGCGAGCGCTTGGGCGTCTACAGGTTGGTGACAGCGGGGGCAATCAGGCATAGACAGCGGGGTTATGGGGTAATGTGGTCGGTAGGCTCATTAGCGGGTTTTCCGAACGCCGATTAGCGCGATCGGCTCGCCATCAGGCGGCTGGATGCTCCAAAATAGAAAGGTAGGTGTGCGCTGATGTAACTTTAAGTTTACAGATGGTTTCGCAGCGACAGCAGGCGACCTGAGCCGATCGGGTATGAAAGGGCAAACATTAGGAAAAATCTATGGATAACAATAGCAACTTACTCAAACAACTGGTAATGCTGGGCATTGGTACTACCTCTCTGGTGGCAGAGAAATTGCAGGAAGTGAGCGAGCAATGGGTCAAAGATGGCAAAATCAATCCTGATCAAGCCAAAACCTTTGTCGATGACATGACGGAGCACCTCAAGTCTGAACAGGGCAATTGGGAGACGCAGTTGCAGCGGCAACTACGGAATATGCTGCAAGATATGGGAGTCCCCCGACAGTCCGAAATGGATGAGTTGCGCGGAAGGCTCGATCGTTTGGAACGTCAGATGCGGGATTTAGAAAACCGTAACTGGCGCTGAGTTCGATCCTCTTCTGCAAGCTTCGCTAACGCCCGCGAGGAGTTCGCTGCTATCTTGTGATAAGATTGTCACCCGAAGGCAGAAGGCTAAAAAAGGCACTTATGTAGAAGCCATTTATGTAGAATTACAAACATTTTGACTTCATACTTTTGCCTTTAAAATTATCTGATACCTGCCCTTTTTTGGTGGAAAAGTTCAGATAACATTTGGTAGTTCTTGTTGTACTAGATGTCTTAGATATCTGAGATATCGCGGTTAAAAGTATTAGGAGGATTAATTTTGCGAGGAGTTCTAGTCAGCTTGGGAGTAATGCTGGTTTGCTTTGTGTTTTTGATAGTCGCTCAAATGGGCGGTTCTGGGTCCCAAGCAGTTGCAGCCGAATTGAACAATCTTTTACCAGAGACTGCTATTGAGAAGTTGTCAGGGCAGTCTTTGAATGAAAATAGCTTGCTAGTAGCTGATGCTACTTTACCAGAGGTACCAGCTACTATCGCTGGCAATAACATGACTGATAATACTGAGAAAACTGTCACCACCGATTCCGGTCTAAAATATGTTGAATTGAAAGAGGGTAATGGGGCGACTCCCAAAACCGGGCAGAAGGTTGTGGTGCACTACACTGGAACTTTGGAGGATGGCACGAAGTTTGACAGTTCGCGCGATCGCAATTCTCCTTTTGAGTTCAAAATTGGCGTGGGTCAAGTAATTAAGGGTTGGGATGAAGGTGTCGGTACGATGAAAGTTGGAGACCGCCGCAAGTTGATTATTCCCCCTGACCTCGGTTACGGTGCTCGCGGTGCGGGCGGGGTGATTCCTCCTAATGCTACGCTGATTTTTGATGTGGAATTGTTGAAAATCGCTGGTTAGTTAGGTCAATCTAATTCAACGTAAAACTTTTAGGGTGTTTAGAAACCCGGTTTTTTTAAGAAACCGGGTTTTTGTGTATGTTCTGGTTGATTTACGATCGCTTTGGAGATGCCAGATTGCGGAAGGAGGTAAATTGGGCGTCAAATAATAGTTTGATGATTCCTGTGGGGCCGTTTCTGTGTTTGGTAATAATTACTTCGGCAATTCCGCGATCGGGGGAATCAGGGTTATAGTATTCATCGCGGTAGAGCATAATTACTAAATCCGCGTCTTGCTCGATACTATTATGAGCGTACAATCCTTGTGTAGCGAAGTTTTCAACTTTCTCTACAGTTAAATCGTAAACCATTTCTTCGCCGATGAAATCTATTTTTTTTATTTTATCCCAATAGATATCGCTAGCAGCAATTTTCAGCATTTCTTCAGATTCTAGAAGAGTAGCTAACTGCATAGCTCGTTCTCTACTGATATCACATTGATAGGAGCTGTCGCCACAAGAGCGCACGCCCAAACTTGCTTGAATTTGTTTAGTTGTTAAACCCAAACGTTCTCTGGCCATATTAACTTGGGTTCGCCAAACTTGGTTGGGAATTAAATCTCGGTTGGTACTAGCCCCTACAGATTTTTCTAGATATATTTTGACGGCGGCTAAACTTTCTTGTTTATAATTGCCAACAGCACCAATCCGATATACAAATTTTTCTAGCTCTTGCTTCCCACCTACCCATACTTGATGTTGAGTTCGCCCTTTATTTCCTTGAGAAATGGATTTAAAAGAGGCATTAATATTCAATTTTAATAATAACGATCGAACTCCCCGCGCTAGTTTTTCGCTACTAGATCCATAATAAACACTGGGATAGTGGGAATTGTCTTTACTCGTGCGGATACAACCATCAGTTGCCCATAGGTGTCGAAGGAAAAGAGCGATCGATTCTTGCGGTTGGGTAAATACTAAACTGGGAATAAATTTTTCATGAGAACGTAAACCAAATATTTCTAATTGTTCGAGCCATTTAGTAATCGGATTTTTAATATTGGGAGCGAGACGATAACTAGCGGAGAGATAAACTTGATACCAATCGCGTTCGCGTTTAATGCGGGGATTAATTTTATCACCAAATACTTCTCTAGCCAAATGTGCAACTAATTCAGCTAAATCTAATTCTCGCGTCGTGTACTGAATGGTATGTCTGGGTAAAGTACAACCATCACCAATTAAATGTCCTAGTAAAGCTAATTCAGCATTACCCATCGTCTGCACTTCAGTACAAGGAATTGAGCGAGGTGTAGCAATTCGATCGCCTATTTTTAATTCATCTAACCGCTTCCAACCATCTGATGTAAAGAACTTATGATTGCCTGTTGCTGTAATCGAATTTCCCAAGCAAGTCGTCATCTCCCAGACTGGCTTGACTCCAGTACAAAAAGCATTAGTCACCATCGCTTTTTCCTGTTTCAGGGTATCTGAATTTAATCCCCAAACAGCAAAGCCAGATTTGCCTACTAAATCACGAATCGGGACTTCTAATCCACTATCCGCCAGGGTAACTAAACTATCGCCACCGAGACAGCCACTTTCGCGTAAATCAGACATCATCGGCCGCTTGTTTGTCCTCGCTTCCACACCCCGACTCAACTGAGATAAGGCAATAATCGGCACGTTGAGTTCGCGGGCTAAACCTTTAAGACTTCTGGTAATTCTAGATAGTTCTTGCACGCGGTTGTCGCTGGTACCTTCCATTAATTGCAGGTAATCTAGCAAGACTAATCCTAGGGTTCCGCCTTGTTCTGCTTGGAGGCGGCGGACTTTCGATCGTATTTCTGTGACGGTAATATTGGGAGTATCATCAATAAATAGTGGTAGTTCTGATAAATTGCCAATGGCTGTACTGATTGGTTCCCATTCGTTTTGACTGATTCTACCCGATCGCAATCGGTTACTTTCTATTTTGGCTTCGCTGGACAGGATACGCTGCACTAGCTGTTCTTTCGACATTTCTAAGCTGAAAACGGCAACCGGCAATTTCTGCTGTCCGGCGGCGATGTGGTGGGCGATATTGGTACAAAAGGCCGTTTTGCCCATAGCCGGCCTAGCCGCAACGATGATTAAATCCGATCGCTGAAAGCCTCCTGTCATAGCATCTAAGTCATAGAAACCGCAGGGAATACCGGGAAGTGTCAGGCCTTCATTGCGATTTTCTAGGTCTTGAAATGTTTGGTTTAGTGTTTCGCCGATCGATACTAAATCCTGTTGCGGACGTTCTTGAGTTATGCTAAAAATTTCTTGTTCGGCGCGGTCTAAGACTGTTTCTAGCGGTGTTGCCGTCTCGTAACCTAATTGTACTATGTTGTTGCCAGCTTCGATTAATTTCCGGCGCTGATATTTGTCTTCAACTAAAACTGCATATTGGTCGATGTTGACTGCGGAAACTGTGCGATCGACTAATTGTGCTAATTTAGTTAGTCCTCCTACTTGCTCTAACTGGTTGCGGTCGGTTAGCGAAGTTGTTACCGTCATTAAATCGGTAGGTTGACCCTGTAAAAATAGCCCTAATGCCGATCGATAAATGACTTGATGAGCGGTGATGGCAAAAAACTCCGGTCGCAGCAGTTCGGCAATTCGGGAAATAGCTTCGGGGTCAATTAAAATCCCGCCCAAAATTGCTTCTTCTGCCTCTATATTTGTCGGCATCAAATCGCTCATTAGTCAATAGTCCTCAGTCATTAGTCCGTAGTCATTAGTTATTAGTTGCCAGTGATTAGTCGTCAGTTTTGAATCCTTAATTAACAGTCCTCAGTCCTTAGTTAGCGGTACGCAGTCCTTAGTTAACGGTACTCAGTTCTTAGCTAATGACTAATGACTAATGACTAATGACTAATGACTAATGACTAATGACTAATGACTAATGACTAATGACTAATGACTGATGACTGTTAATTACATCGGAACAACTTGAATATCAACTTCAGCGGTAACTTCTGCGTGTAGTTTGATTTCAGCTTTGTATGTACCAGTTTGGCGAATTTCGGGCAGAGTGATGCCACGCCGATCGACTTCTTGACTGGTAGAGTTGAAAATCAGTTCTGCTACTTCTTGGTTGGTGACAGTACCAAAAATCGAGTCTGCTTCACCAACTTGCTTGGAGATGATGAAAGGCCCAGCCGATTCGAGGGCGGTTTTGCGGACTTCAGCTTGCTGTTTGAGCTCTAGCTGGCGCAGTCTTTCTTCTTCACGGCGGCGCTCTGCTTGCTTGAGAATGCCCGGAGTGGCTCGAAATCCCAGGCCTTGAGGTACTAGATAGTTGCGGGCGTAACCGGGGGCTACTTCTACTACGTCGCCAACTTTGCCGAGTTTGCTGACATCTTTGTTTAAAACTAATTGGACGCGCTTGGCCATGATCGTTGATTGTGGGGTTTTAACTGCAACTTTCTATAATAGCGAATTTTGAGGGGCGATCGCAAGGGAGAAGGAAGTTCGGCAACGGATTTTGTAACGGATGTAACGGATGTAACGGATGGATGTTGAGATTCGAGGTTCGAGATTCGAGGTTCGAGGGAAGAAATATGGATAATATTTTTAACGGGCAAATTCAGTTGGAAATTCGCCAAACGGGGAGGTACTGCTCTTGAAGCTTATCTACCAAAGCGTCGCGAGCGATCGCTCTCAAGGATCGCTCGCGCTACAGTAGCAACTAACTGGGTCGAATTGATCGGCTTGGCTAAGTGTTGGTCAAATCCGGCTTGTAAAACTTGACGCTGGTTCGCTTCTCCAGCATAGGCCGTTAAGGCGATCGCCAACAACTGCCGATACTCAGGCGCAAGCTGAGTGCGGATGCGCTCGATCAACATATACCCATCCATATGCGGCATTCCAATGTCGCTGACGAGCAAATCCGGTGCAGTTTGTTCGATCGACTGTAGCGCCTCAGCAGCAGACGACAGGGAAATCACCTCTGCACCCGCTTCCTCAAGCACGAAAGCGACAAAATCTCGCGAGTCTAGTTCATCATCTACCACCAAAATTCTCAATCCAGCTAGCGGCAAGGATGAGAAATCGGGACAAGCAGACCAATTGAGGGCTTCCTCCTCCTGCCTTCTAGAATCATCATTTAATAGCGGTAATCTCACCGTAAACGTCGCTCCTTGACCTTCTCCGGCGCTTTCTGCAAACACCGTTCCGCCGTGAAGTTCGATCAGTTGGCGGACGATCGCCAATCCCAGTCCCAAGCCGCCAAATTTGCGCGTTGTAGCGCCATCTTCTTGCCGGAAATGGTCAAAAACATAAGGCAAGAAATCGGGAAGAATACCTTTACCAGTGTCCGTGACTTGAATTTGAGCTTGGCGTTCGATTTGCGCTAATCGAACTTCAACCCTACCGCCTTCGGGCGTGAATTTCACCGCGTTTGATAACAAATTCCACACAATTTGTTGCAAGCGACTTGTATCGCCGACAACTTGCCCGACATCGGGATTTAAAATTGTTTGAATTTGAATTTTTTTAGCTTCGGCTGCTAAGTGTACGGTTTCCACAGCAGATGGAATAATGGTTGCCAGATTCACCGGAGCAACATTCAATCTGAGTTTTCCTTGCAGAATCCGAGACACGTCAAGCAAGTCTTCGATTAATTGAGATTGCAGTCTGGCATTGCGCTCGATCGTCTCAAAAGCCTTGCCACTTTGAGTCGCGCTCAGCTTGCCAGCGACGAGCAGTTGCGACCAGCCTAAAATCGGATTCAGGGGCGATCGCAACTCATGAGAAAGCACCGCCAGAAACTCGTCTTTAATGCGGTTAGCTCGCTCGGCTTCCGCGCGGGCAGTTTGTTCTAATTGCAGAACCATATCGCGCTCGGTTTCGACTTGTTTGCGCTCTGTAATGTCGATAACAGAGCCGATATAACCCTCAAATTGTCCCCTTTCGGAAAATCTGGGAGCAGCCGCATCGATCGCCCAAGAATATCCGCCATCCTTGCGCCCCACGCGAAATTCTACGCGGTAAGGTTCCTGGCGTTCGTTGGCGGTCAAAAATGCTTTTTTGACCTGTTCTCGGTCTTCTGGATGTGCCGCGTTTACCCAACCGAATCCCAAACCTGTTTCCTCAGTTTGACCTGTGAATTCATACCAGGTTTCGCTCAAGAAAGTGCAATAGCCTGTGGAGTTTGTTACCCACACCATAAATGGAGCGTTATTAGCCATATTGCGAAATCGTTCTTCGCTTTCTTGCAGCGCTGCTTCTGCTTGTTTGCGATCTGTGATATCGCGACAGACAATCACTCCGCCTTTGATTTCGCTGCTAGTATCAACTACTGGATAACCGCTGATACTGATCCAGCGACCTTCGGAATCTTCGCGGCGGACAAATACCTCTACATCATTGACATATTCACCTTTGATGGCTCTGGCTAGAGGTAGTTCAGCGGCGGGGAAAAGGGTTTTTTTATCTGCCAAAAATAGTCCGTAGGTGCTCGACCATTCCTCACAAGATTTTTCATTCGATAGCTGACCGAATATTCCTACGGCGGCTTGGTTAAACAACACTAACTCCCCTTGTTGGTTAGCCAAAATTAAACCATCGCCAATGCTGTCAATGATGACTTGTAGTAACTTAGTTTGTTCTTGCAGGGCGACTTCCGAGCGTTTGCGATTTGTGATGTCGCTGGAGATGCCAATCAAGCCGATGACTTCTCCCGCCTGATTGCGATATGGAGCTTTCATTACCAAAAATGTCCGAATGCCATCGTGAGATTCTTCGAGGACTTCTGTTTGTCCAGACTCCATAATGCGCCGATCGTTTTCCGTGACTGTGACTGCAAGTTCTGTTACTGGGTATAAATCGATATCGCGACCACCAATTACTTCAGAAGCAGATTTGCCCATTATTTCCAGCGTGGCTGGATTGGCATAAATAATCCGTCCTTCTCGATCTTTGACAAAAATTGGCGTGGGTGCTGACTCGTTAATTACGTTCAAAATCGCATTTTTTTGCCGCAGTTCTTCTTCCGTGCGTTGGCGATCGCTAATATCGCTCCAATAAGCCGTAAGTCCTTCTGCTGCAGGATAGGCGCTCACTTCTATATACATTTGGAGCGACGGCGAGAACTCTTCAAACTTGACAGAAACTTGTTCGGAAACAACTCGATGAAATTCTTGATATACTCTCGAATTCGATTCTCCCTCGGCGGGGAATAGCTCCCAGATCGATCGACCTAACAAGTCGTTTCTCGATCGAGAAAGCAGTTTTTCTGCGGTGGCATTAACGTAGGTATAGCGCCATTGTGAATCGAGCGCCATAAAGGCATCGGTAATACTTTCTAAAATATTGCTAACTTGCTGGGAGGCCGCTTGCAGCGCGATTTCAGCGTTTTTGCGCTCGGTGATTACTTCGGAAAAAATTATGATCCCGCCAATCTCATTGGTGTTGGTTCGCCAAGGGTGAATTTCCCAGCGCACCCAGTCGATCGAGCCATCAGGGCGGGGAAACTGATCTTCTTGGCCGATTTCGACTGCTCCCGCCAGACAGCGCTGGTGGACTTGTTTCCAACGATCGGGCAAATTGGGAAAGATGTCGTAGTGCGATCGGCCCACAATGTTTTGAGTGCCGAGCCCGTAACTTGCCAGCCAGCGGTCACTCACCAGCATATACCGCATCTGGCGGTCAAACATCGCCACCCCCGCAGGCGAATGTTTGACGAACAGCCGCAGTTGCTCTTCCTGTTGTCGCAGCAGATTTTCCGATTGTTTGCGATCGCTGATTTCTTTGAAAAGTAAGGCGACTTTTCGGCTCTGCGGCTCAGGAGTGCGGAACGCCGAAACCTCAAACCAGCGGTTCATGACTTCCGAGCCATGCTCGAAGCGCAAGGGTTCCCCCGTCAGCGCGACTTTGCCGTACATCTCAAACCAATAATCTTCGAGTTCAGGAAGCATCTGTCGCGCTGTTTTACCCACAGCTTGTACGAGTCCGGTTTGTTTCTCGAAGGCCGGATTGACTTCCAAAAAGCGGTAATCGATCGGCTTTTCGTTGGCGTCAAACAGCATTTCGATGACGCAAAAGCCTTCGTCTAGGCACTCAAACAAAGTGCGATAGCGTTCCTCAGAGTGGCGCAAAGCAGCAAGAGCTTGTTTGCGCTCGCTAATATCCATAAAGGCCGCCACACAGCCACGAACTGCGCCCTGTTCGTCAAATAAAGGCACCGCATTCACCAACCAATCAAAGGCCGCCCCGTCCGATCGCACCATTTGAATTTCTACATCTCGCACTTCGACGCCGTTCGCCACGGCCAGTTGCATGGGCAGTTGTTCTCCCGGAATTTCTTCTCCGTTGCGGAATCGTCTAAACGGAAGGGCTGCGGCTTGCTCTCCGGTTCCAGAAACATTGGTATCGGGCGGCACTATCAACATCGACTGGGCAAATCGGTTAGCGCGAATTACTTTACACTGTGGGTCGTCTGCGATCGTAATACCGACGGGTACAGCATCAAGTATCGATTCCAGTTCATTCACTCGTCGCTCTAGTTCTTGGTTGAGCCGTTCAATTTCTTTTTTGGTAGCTTTGCGCTCTGTAATTTCATGCACCGTCACATTCACGCCCAACACGCGATCGTCCTCGGCGCTCAGTGGATAGACACTCAACAGCCAATCCTGTTCGACTCCCGGCTGTGCTGAGTTCGTTCTGCAAACTTCGAGCTGTTGAAGTGGAACTTTAGTTTCAATAACTTGTCTGTAAAGCGGCTCTAAATCATCTGCCATTTCTGGCAAGATTTCGCGCAATGTTTTGCCGATATGGGCAGCGGCTGGAACTCCGTTAATTTCTGCTAGCCAATCGTTGAGGCGGACAAACCGCAACTCTGTATCAAGGAAGCAAAGTCCGATCGGCGCGCTAGCGTAAATCGCCTCGATTTCTGCTAGTTGTTGCTGCACAGTTTGCGCTTGTTTAATAAAAGCAGCCCGAGCCGCCTTCTGCTCGGTGACATCTTGAAAATAAACGGCAAGTCCCGATGGGATGGGATAAGCTCGTACCGCATACCAAGCATTGAGCGGCGGATAAAAAGATTCAAAACTAACTGTAACTTGGAAGGTGGCAGCGTGGCGATATTCCTGCTCAAACAAACTGCCCACTGATTCGGGAAACTCTTCCCAAATGCTGTTGCCAATTACCTCTTCGGGGAGTCGATTTAGCCACCGCGCCGCTTGCAAATTGACGTAGGTAAATCGCCAGTCTCGATCCAAAGCAAAGAACCCGTCCGAAATACTTTCGAGGGTGTCTGACAGTTGGGGCGCGGGCGCGTTACAGACTGGTTCGGGCTGAGGCTTACCGTGGGTGAAGGTTGTTACTACCGCATAGGGAGTCGATCGATCTCCCTGAAATAAAGGTTGAGAATTAAGCGTCAACCAAATCAATTCTCCCTGTGGCAGATCAAAGCCCATGATGACATTTGAGCATGGTTGCCCGGTTTGCAGCGCCACCATCGCCGGATGCTTCTCGCCAGGAAAATCCGAGCCATCTTCACGCAGAGTCTTCCACCGACTGTTGATTGAAGTGGATAAGAGCATCTGTTCTGCTGTCATCCCCAACAGATCCTGGGCGTGAGAATTGCACCCCTGAATCCTGCCATCTGCCAATTGCAGAACCATCCCTACATCAGTTGGTAAAGGCGCGACTGGGTAGAACGCTTTGTTAGAATCCGTTGAAACAGAGGGGTCGATATTTGGTTCGGGTTCAGTATTGCCTGGGTTTTGCATCGGTTTCTAACAACGCTCATTTTAATTTTAGCAAAGCAAATCGCGCTCAATAATAGGGAAATAACCAGAGGAACTTTTGACTTGAGCAGGGTGACACTTCAAACCTAAGATGGATGTCGATCGTTGTGCGGTAATATCGATATCTAGACAATTTATTTTATCGTAGAGTCCCACGTCTTAACCATTTGCGGGATTCAGCACAGGCGACGGGGAATTTTCTGGCTGTTTTAAATACCAGGTTAGTCCGTCTCATTATTTTTCGCGTTGCTGCATATTACCAATGGCTGTTGCTCGTTTTCGGGCGCGAACAGATGGCACTTGCACACAGGTAAATAAGGAATGAGAATTAAATAACTTACAATGCGTGATGGTTCATTGTGGGATGGGCCAGAAAGCCCGCCCTTTCTGGGCGGGCTTTCTGGCCCAACCCCTACTCCCCACTTTCCTTGTGTAAATTATTTAATTCGCGATCCTAAGTAGATGAAGCTTGAAAATACATAACCCCTCTCTCGCAGCGAGTGAAACGAAGTAATCGATATTGTTACGCCCGCCTTATATTCTGTTACATTATAAACTTTATTCGCACCTACCTACTTAGAAACCCCGTTTCTGTGTGTAAATCTAACCGGAAATTTAGGCAATATTTTATTCGTCTCAACGGTAAATGGGCGATCGCATTTACCTCAATACAGGGTCGCCTACTTCCTCCAGTCCCAACGTTTGTGTCACGTTTGCCGTTCATCTCACAAACTTAATCCTATGCACATATTCACAGCAGCCGATCGCACCTATATTCTGGGGTTAGCAGCACTTCTCAAGTCTGTAGATCTCAATGTTAGCCAATCTGGGGAGCAGCCTGTAAAAATTAGTATTGTATCTACCAGGATATATTCACGGCAAAAGGAACAGTTACAGAATTGCTGCAAATACCAGATTGAATGGCAAGAATTGCAATCTAATTACGACCAACTTCTTTCGGTATCAGGTTCTAAACTTCCTTACGTTAAATTGGAGCCGCGAAAATATACTAAAGAAACAGAAAGGCTGATTTGGCTCGACAGCGATACGATCGTTCTGGGCAGCTTAAAGCCGCTGTGGAACCTAGATTTTCAAACTCTGCCGATAGCAGCCGCAGCCAACACCTGGGGAAATCCCAACAATTATCAAGATCGAAACCCTTATTTCAATAGTGGTGTTTTAGTTTACAACATGAAGCTTTGGGAGGAAGAGCAACTGTCGGAAAAGTTGCTCCAAAATGCTAGAACCCACGTTTGGGGCGATCGCGATCAAGGTGCATTAAATTCAGTTTTAGTGGGAAGGTGGAAGCAATTAGACCAAATATGGAACAACCACAAGACTGATGATATGTCAAGTAAAGTGATGCACTTTATGTCAAGACCGAAACCGTGGGAAAGCTCCGCCCCCAATCAATTATGGCTTGATATGTTGTCTCAGACACCGTTTAAGGACGAACTGGAAAAAATTCCAAATAAGTTTAAGGGGCTGTCGAGCTTTCACATAAAATACAAAAGACTTGACAGGTGGTTGAGCGAACCGATACTCAAGTTTAAGAGTTACCTGAAACAACAAAAACGTTAAAGTCAATCGATTTTAGATTTTAGATTTTAGATTTTAGATTGAAGCATTGACCCCACGGATGAATCCGGGGGCTTGTATCCTGGATGCTTTCGGTCAAAATTGGTCTTTCATGCCGCGCAATCGAGCGAAGGTTTGCACGGGATCGGATGTGTTGGCGGCTGATTGGATGTTTGGAAAATCCCAGCGCAAAAATGGGTTTGTGCTTTTTTCGAGACCGATCGATGATGGTATTGTAGGTTGCGATCGACTGCGCGCTTCCTTGACTTCGGCGAAGCGGCGCTGTAAATCGGGATTGTCGCCATCCACACTCAAGGCAAATTGCAGGTTGTTCAGCGTGTATTCGTGGGCGCACCAGACTCTCGTACTATCGGGCAACTTTCGCAGTTGCCCCAGAGAGGCTAACATTTGGGCGGGAGTGCCTTCTTTGAGTCTGCCGCAGCCTCCGGCAAATAAGGTGTCGCCGCAGAACAATTCGCCGATTTCGCTGGGGTTGCTGGGGGGGAAATAGTAGGCGATGTGAGCTTTTGTGTGGCCGGGTAGGAAGAAGACTTCGGCGGTTCTGCCCGCAAATTCAACTCGATCGCCCGCTTGTAAAAACACTTGCTGTCCGGGTATTCTGCCTCGGTCTTCTGCGCCACCGTAAACTTTAATTTGGGGAAAGCGATCGATCAGTTCCTGATTGCCGCCTATGTGGTCGCGGTGGTGGTGGGTAATGAAAATTGCGGTTAATTCGGCTCCGAGTGCTTGCAGTTGCTCTAATACTGGCTGCGATCGCGCTGGATCGACGACGGCTGCGGTGTGGCGATCGGGGTCGTGCAGCAAGAAAATGTAATTGTCGGACAGTACCGGAAGCCGATAAACCTGCATAGAAAAGTGCCTCTCTCGGAAAAATATTATATAATTAAGTTAGTCTGAACGCTATCCGAAGGCTGATTGCAGATTTATTAAGTCCGCGTATCTATCTTGGGAAGTAAAACTCTGATACGTTATTTCTGCTGTTGAGCAAATTGATTTGCGATCGGGTACGCACCATTTTTGGATCAATAACTGCAATCCTCTTTAACTATTTTGGCATAAAAGCGATCGAATAAATGCGAACATCTCACAACAAATCGAACTTAACAATTGCTCAAAAAGTCGATCGGATTGTAGCGTCTGGCAATATCACTCGCAGGGAACACTTAGTTTTGACTTCGGCTATCCTGTCAGATGATAAAATTTCAGAAGAGGATCGACATCAGATTAATCGGATATTTGATTATATCCAAATTGGTCGCCTCAAGTTTATCGATTGAACAGAAAAACTTACACAGTCAGCATCTATCTGGACTGTAAAAAGCGTTTTTTACGAGTGCGATCGTCCCGTCCCGCACAGCAAAGACTATATATTTCGCTTTAATTCTCCGGCTCACCCGGAGTGTGAAAGCGTCAGATGTGGAAGTCTCAAATTAACAAGGCTCTTGGCAATCCCAGCTACAAAAACAGGCAGAATAAAATGAGTGCAGAAAAACAAACTATTTTGGTGACGGGCGGAGCTGGATATATTGGCTCTCACGCGGTATTAGCGCTGAAAAACGCCGGTTACGGTGTGGTGATTTTGGATAATTTAGTTTACGGTCACAGAGATTTAGTAGATCAGGCTTTGCAGGTGGAGTTAGTAGTTGGCGACACGAACGATCGCACTCTTCTAGACAACTTGTTTGCTACGCACAAGATTGATGCTGTAATGCACTTTTCTGCATACGCTTACGTGGGCGAATCTGTTACCGACCCCGCTAAATATTACCGCAACAATGTCATCGGCACTATTACGCTTTTGGAAGCAATGATCGCTGCTGGGGTGAAGAAATTTGTGTTTTCTTCTACTTGCGCGACTTACGGTGTACCGCACAAAATTCCGCTCACAGAAGACCACCCACAAAATCCGATCAATCCCTACGGTGCTACTAAGTTAATGGTAGAAAGGATTTTGTCTGATTTTGACGCTGCGTATGATTTCAAGTCTGTTTGTTTCCGCTATTTTAATGCGGCTGGGGCTGACCCTAACGGGTTGTTAGGAGAGGATCACAATCCAGAAACTCACCTAATCCCGCTGGTGTTGTTCGCTGCTTTGGGTAAACGAGATTCGATCGCGATTTTTGGCACGGATTACGATACTCCTGACGGTACTTGCATTCGGGATTACATTCACGTTAACGATTTGGCATCTGCTCACATTTTGGGATTAGAATATTTGCTAAATGGTGGCAAATCTGATTTCTTTAATTTGGGCAACGGCGGCGGGTTTTCGGTGAAAGAGGTGATAGAAACGGCTCGCCAAGTGACGGGAAAAGAGATTAAGGCTGTTGAGTGCGATCGGCGTCCGGGCGACCCTCCTGCTTTAGTTGGTAGCAGCAAAAAGGCGATCGAAACCTTGGGTTGGTCTCCTGAATATCCAGACATCAAGGATATTATCTCTCATGCTTGGCAGTGGCATCAAAAGCGTCACAGTTAGCATAAACTCAAATAAAAAAAGTGCAAAAATTGAGTCAAAAATAATGTTAAACAGTCACAAAGATTTTTGTTTTTGCACCTTAGCTTTTCGGAAAAAGTATCGCGAATTAGCCAAACAACTAGCATCAGACTTAGAAACTCATTCTCTAGGGACGATGCTAGTTGTTTGTACTGACTACCCAAATGACTTTCAGAATTTGACGAATGTTTTCGCCTTTAAAAAAAGTCGCGAAGGTGTAGATTATTGTTATAATGATAAACGATTTGCATTAAAAAAAGCCTTAGAATTATGCCGAGTGACAATCTTTGTGGATGCAGATACAAGAATCATAGGAAAAGTGCCGGAGAGAGAATGGATGTCAGGAATTACTTGTAAAGGGTTTATTCCCATTCTAGAACATCCACCAAATCAATCATTGCCGGGGAGAAAAGAGGCAATTCATAAATTAGCCAAAAAGCTAGAAATACCATTGAATAATGTAAGTTTTGTTCCAGAAAACTTGTTCGTAATTGCGAGAGACAATGGGAAAGAAATTCAGTTTATTCAAGAATGGGGAAAGATTGGAAGATTTTTTGAAGTGCAAAAAGTCAAAACAAAAGACGGTAATCCCATTGGGTTAGCAACTGCTAAAGTTGGGTGGAATATTCGTAATGACGGGTGGCAGGAACTCGCTCAAATTATGGAGCATTCTTTGGCTCATTGGGACTGGGAAAAAAATCAAGTAAGAACCTTTTGGGATAAAATTTGGGATAAATTGCAGTTTGAGCATTGGCAATATCTCTATCGGTTATTAAAAACACAGTTAATTGCCTTATTAAATTTCAATTTTTACTATCGTTAGAAAAAAAAGATAGAGGATTTCTCACCCTTTTAATTGGATTGTACTCATTTCAAGACTGCATACATTTTCTAGCTTCAGTCAGGAAGTTTCACTGTGAACCAATTATTATTTTAATAGATAGAGTCCCGCGATTTTTATATCCCTTACTTTTGGTGTTCGGAAATGTGAGATTGCAGGCCGCACCGAAACACGAAAATCCTGTTTTAGCATCGCGACAAGCTAAGCTGGCTTTGTATCAACAATCTCCTTTTGAGAAAACTATTTATCTGGACTGCGATATTTGTTTGCTATCGCCAATATTAGGAAGTGTTTGACTATCTTGATGAAGTAGATTTGCTGATAACAGAAGACGTGCAGCCTGCGATTGCTAAAGCGGCAAATTTATTAAGAGTCAAGCAGGATATTCTGTCAACTTTGCAGTCTGTCGGGTTGCCACTAAATGAAAATAGCATTCAATACAATGGCGGATTTATCGCTTTTACGAAAAGCAGTAAAACTCAGGAATTGTTCACAATCTTTAAGAAATATTTCGATATGGTAGTGGCGCATCAAAATGTGCTATAGCAATCCTAAATCATTTGTGAATTTCTTACTCCCTCCCCTTGATAAGGGGAGGGCTGGGGTGGGGTAAAAAATTTACGACTCATTTAGGATTACTATACTCTTGGAAGACCAGGGCGCTTTTGCGGCTGCTGTTGAATCGGTGAAACCGAAAATGACAACTTTGTCCCCGGTTTACAACTACTTGGATAAGTGGAAAGATGTTTATACGATCGACAAACCGATTAAAGTAATGCACTGCACTTATCCTTACCGCCCTCAGTACGCGAAGAACGTGACGCGATCGCTCTTTACTAGAATAGTCGATCGCACGGCTACAATATTTTTACCAAATCAACTTAACAATCCCTTGGCGCGACTTACGGTGTACCGGAGAAAATTCCGCTCACAGAAGACCACCCGCAAAACCCGATCAATCCCTACGGTGCTACTAAGTTAATGGTAGAACGGATTTTGTCGGATTTTGACGCTGCGTACGATTTCAAGTCTGTTACAGCAAAGTTTGATTAATTCTTGTGGGGAGTAGGGGTTGGGCGTCCCGCCCGCCCCAAAAATACAATATGCTAATAATATCTGCTAAATCGGGACAACTCGGCAACCGACTGCTGCTTTTTGCTAATTTCATTGCTTGGGCGATCGAGCATAATTTGACTGTTCTCAATCCTGCTTTTGACGAATATGCAGAATTCTTTGTGGGAACCGCTGGGGATTTTTTGTGTTGTTATCCTCCTCCCTATTTTACCGCAGCAGGTAACAAGTTTGTCAGAAGTAAATATTATAATCTTATTAAGTATTTAAGCAATAAAAAAATATTAAAAACGCAAGAAGTAACCCGAGAAAAACCTTTTAGTTGGCTCAAATATCAGGAAATTGAACAAATCAATCACGGTTCAATTGTTTGTTTTCAAGGCTGGCTATTTCGAGATGGCTGGTTTGTAGAAGATGTCCCCAAGTTACACAAGTACGCCGACCCGATTAGAGCCTACTTTGCACCATTATATCGATATAGAATCAATGTAGATCGTTTGATGTTGAATTTAAAAAATAACTCTGATATGCTCGTCGGAATTCACATCCGTCAAGGGGATTATGCTCAGCATCAAAAGGGGAGATACTTTTACACCACTGAGCAATATTTAGAAGTCATGAATTCTGTGGCAAGGCTATTTGAAGGAAAAAAAATCAAGTTTTTGATTTGTTCTAATATTCCCCAAGATTCGAGTTTATTTGATAATTTTAACTGTGGATTTGGCAGTGGTAATTTAATTGAAGATATGTATGCTTTGGCTGAGTGCGACTATGTTGTCGGGCCGCCTAGCAGTTATACTATGTGGGCTTCTTTTTATGGAGATAAACCTCTTTATATGATCCGCGATGTCAATAAAACAATTAACCTGAAAGATTTTGTACATTTTTATGAATGGCAAGGAATTTTTCACAAACGAGATGACTGGAGTGAGAGCTTTTGGGAGTGGACACACTGAGGTAAATATAGCCTTTCTCAGAAAGATGAGGTACTCATGGGCATAGGGCATAGGGCATAGGGCATAGGGCATAGGGCATAGGGCATAGGGCATAGGGCATACCTCACTTTTTTGAGAACCGCTATAAGTAAATCAATAAGAAGTAAATCTATGAATTCAAATAAATTAGCAGTTAAGGGATTTATCACTATTTTAACCGGTCTTTACTCTTTCCAGGATTGCGTTCATTTTCTGGCGTCTGTTAGGAAGTTTCACCGCGAACCAATTATTGTTTTAATAGATAGAGTCCCTCTAATTTTATATCCTTTACTTCAGGTGTTTGGAAATGTCATATTGAAACCTGCACCGTCTCACGAAAATCCTGTTTTAGCGTCGCGGCAAGCTAAGCTGGCTTTGTACGGGGAATCTATGTTTGAGAAAACTATTTATATGGATTGTGATATTTGTTTGCTGTCGCCAATAGATGAGGTTTTTGATTTTCTTGACGGGGTGGATTTGTTGGTGACGGAAGATGTGCAGCCTGCGATTGCTAAAGCGGCAAATTTATTAAGAGTCAAGCAGGATATTCTGTCAACTTTGCAGTCTGTCGGGTTGCCACTAAAGGAAAATAGCATTCAATACAATGGCGGATTTATCGCTTTTACGAAAAGCAGTAAAACTCAGGAGTTGTTCACAAACTTTAAGAAATATTTCGAGATGGTAGTAGCACATCAAAATGTGCTACTCTTGAAAGACCAGGGCGCTTTTGCGGCGGCTGTTGAATCGGTGAAACCGAAAATGACAACTTTGTCCCCCGTTTACAACTACTTGGATAAGTGGAAAGATGTTTATACGATCGACAAACCGATTAAAGTAATGCACTGCACTTATCCTTACCGCCCTCAGTACGCCAAGAACGTGACGCGATCGCTCTTTACTAGAATAGTCGATCGCACGGCTACAATATTTTTACCAAATCAACTTAACAATCCCTGGCGTTTAAAATAATTAAAGTTTGTTGCAAACTGCATCAAAAACAACAAAATTCAGCCCAAAATTAAAAAAAATTAGCCTCAACATATCCGAAAATTTACCTAGAAGAATTATTGCTGGCTGGAATAACAGTCTTGGGTTCATTATTGTGTTTTTTTTACCAAAAGACGCGTTGCTGCCCTTTGCCCTGGTTAAAAACCCGGTTGCTTTGGTCGGGAGTGCGTGAGTCCGCATCGCCTTGACAAAAGCTCGGTTAAGCAGGAAAATTAAACAAATGTTTTAAACAAAATACTCAGTGAAAGTTTCATTAGTAGTGAGCGATTTGTCAGGAGGAGGTGCAATTCGTGCTTTTTTATTAGCTCAAGTCTTGATAGAGCTTAAATGTGATGTAGAAGTTGTTGGATTTCAGTTTGGCAAGGAATTGTACGCTACTCCTCCCAGAGAGATCCCGGTATGTGCGATACCGGGTAAAAATTATCCGGGGTTTTTAATGGATGCTCAAAAACTTTGGAAAAAAATAGATGGGGATATTATTTATGCAGTCAAACCTAAACCTACAAGCTTTGGGCTATCACTGCTAAAAAAACTGGCGACTCGCCACTTTATAATTTTAGATATAGACGACTGGGAACTGAGCTGGTACGGCGGAGATGAATGGAAATACCGTCCATCTTTCAAACAACTTTATCGAGATATTTTTAAACACAACGGTCAATTGAGAGAACCAGATAATCCGCTCTATCTCAAGTGGATGGAAAGTCTCATTCACCGTGCTGATGCAGTCACCGTTGATACTGAGTTTTTAAAACAGCGTTTTGGTGGTGTATATTTGCCTAATGGTAAGGATACTGAAATGTTCGACCCTGCTAAATACAATCCTGAATTGAGCAGACAGTGTTACGGCTTGTCCGGGTATAGAGTTCTGATGTTTCCGGGGGCACCGCGACCTCATAAAGGCGTGGAGGATGTTTTGATGGCCCTCGAAGAGTTAAATGAGCCTGATTTAAAATTAGCGATCGTCGGTGGGAGTCCTTATGATGATTATGATGATAAACTTGTGAAACAATGGGGGCGTTGGATTATTAAACTGCCAAGGTTTCCAGTGGAGACAATGCCGTCCGTTGTAGCGGCGGCTCATGTTGTCGTTGTTCCTCAGCGAGAAACTCTCACAGCCGTGGCTCAGTTTCCGCTCAAGCTGACAGATGGCATGGCAATGGCTAAGCCTGTTTTGTCTACGCGAGTGGGGGATATTCCAGCAATTTTAGGAGGAACGGGTTATTTAGTCGATCCGAGTTCTCCCGCTCAAATTTCACAAAAAATTCAATGGATATTTCAAAATTGGACAGCGGCTAATTTACAAGGAATGAAAGCTCGGGAAAGATGTGTGAAAAAATATAGTATTCAAGCAATGAAACCGATACTTTCAGATATAATCGCAGGTATGTAAATGTTATTTTAAAACAACTCACGGGAGGAAGAAAAGCTGGCTGTTATTAAAGAATATTTTGAGATGCCGTACTGTTTAGCTGGGAATGCTTCATGTCTGCCAATAAGCTACTCCTAAAATTTGCCAGACGATATCCCGGCAGGATTTTCTTAACTGTGATGCTGGGCTTTTCTGGCGCTTTATTTAACGGTATCAGCACTACTCTGATTGTACCAGTGCTTTTAAGTTTTTTAGATGAAGCTATCGAGCTGCGTGGCGCTCCACCTCTAATTAAAACTTTGATGTATCCCTTTGAGGGAATGCCCGGAAATCAGCGTTTAATGTTGATGACCGGGGCAATTGTGCTGGCAATTTTTTTAAAAAATGTAGCGAGTTATATCAATACTTTAGTAGCTACTTCTCTGACTCGATCTCTGACTTTTGATTTGCGAGAAGCAGGCTTGCGGTTGTTGTTAGAAGTAGATTTAGATTTTTACTCTAAAACTAAAGTCGGGGATTTAATTAATAGATTGGGCGGAGAGATTGGTCGGACGGCTAGTGCAGTTGGTACGGCCATCGGAATGTTTACTACCTCAATCACGGTTTTGGTGTTTGTGGGTCTGCTACTTTCGATCTCGTGGAAACTGACGGTGACAGCTACAGTTTTGCTGGCGTTAGTTGCTTGGGCAAATCAATATATTATTAACCGTTCCAAGCATTTTGGCCACCTGCTTTCTGAAATGTCGAAAGATTATTCGGTTAGGGTGCTGGAAACCATTACGGGGATTCGGCTGGTCAAGTCAACGGGGAACGAGGAAAGGGAGTATCAGCGGATCAAGCATTTAATTCAAAGGCGAGAAAAAGCGGATTTTCAGGCTCAGGTAAATTATGCGGCGATCGCCCCAATTAACGAAGTTGTTAATTTGATCGTTATAATTTTGATTGTATTTATAGGTCGCACAATATTTGCGAATGAGATAGAGTCTATTGCTACAATTTTATTAACCTATTTATTGGTACTGTTTCGATTAATCCCTTTAATTTCACAGTTGAATAGCGGGCGCAGTCAATTTGCAAATACCTCGGCTAGTGTAGAGGTGGTTAATGATTTTTTGAGCTGCGAGGACAAGCCATTTATGCTGAACGGTTCTGTGCCTTACACTCATTTGCGATCGGGAATTCATTTTAATAAAATATCTTTTAGTTATCCTAACCACAAAAATTTAGTTTTGCAAGGAATTGATTTATTTCTACCTCACGGCACTACTTTGGCTTTGGTAGGAACTTCGGGTTCTGGCAAGTCAACTTTGGCAGATTTACTGCCGAGATTTTACGATCCTACTGAAGGTCATATCTCGCTAGATGGCAGGGATTTGCGCGAATTTGACCTGAAAAGTCTGAGAAAAGCGATGGGTATTGTTAGCCAAGATACGTTTTTGTTTAATGCTTCAGTGCGCGAAAATATTGCTTATGCTAGACCCCAAGCGACTGAGGAAGAAATTGTGGAAGCGGCGAAGGGGGCGAATGCTTATGAGTTTATCCAATTGTTGCCGGAGGGGTTGGATACTCAAATTGGCGATCGGGGCGTGATTTTATCGGGAGGGCAGCGTCAGAGAATTTCAATTGCTAGAGCCCTACTGCAAAACCCGGAAATCTTAATTTTAGATGAGGCAACGAGTTCGCTGGATACGGTTTCGGAAAGGTACGTGCAAGCGGCGATCGAGAAATTGAGTTGCGATCGCACAACCTTAGTCATCGCCCACCGCCTCTCCACAGTCCAAAAAGCCAATAAAATCGCCGTGATCGATCGCGGACAAGTAGTAGAAATGGGTTCCCACGAAGAATTGCTAGCAAAAGGAGGTTACTACACTCGCTTGTATTCAGTGCAATTTGCCGAAGAAACCGCTCGCGATGAAGCTCTAATTAGAGGTTCTTACGAAATTCGCACTCGCCTGACTCCCATGATAGCTTACCTCAAAATGCTAGTAGATGAAATGGTAGACTCTCCCGAAGAAAGAGACGAGTTAATCAGAGAATCATTTCACTCTGCTGCTAATATTTTCACGACTTTAGAATTTATAGAAAATACTATTAAGCGTCAGGCTGTTAAAAAGTAGTCATTAGTCATTAGTCATTAGTCATTAGTCAACAGTCAACAGTCAACAGTCAACAGTCAACAGTCAACAGTCAACAATTACCAATGCCCAATGCCCAATGCCCAATGCCCATGTCTAAATATTATGTATTTTTTACCAGAAATATCTTGCCGCAACCCAATGTAGCCAGCTTAGTTCAAGTTGCACACTCTGCAAATGCCGCAGCAAACCTCGGTTATCCAGCAGTTTTGGTATACCTCCGCAAAGGCTGGAGTGCTTTGAATCCGGTTGATTTGCTTTTTCCTTTTCAACCCAGGAAACCCGATAACAAACTTGCCAAAATTTACAATATTCAAGATAAATTAAAAGTAGCAGATTTACCGATGCCGTGGCCGATCGACCTTTGGGACAGCAAGTGGACGAGTGCGAGTACAATAATCTCAAAATACTACTTACCGATTCACCTGCTTAAATCCACTAAAATTGTCCACACCCGCGACTGGAACTTTGTCAAAGCTGCCATTAAAAACGGTATTCCCGCTATCTACGAACAGCACCACCACGAAGAAAAGCAATTTGAATCAGAAATTACCCGCCATCCTCTATTTCAAATTGCTGTAACTGTTGCAGATACCGTGCGAAACAGCATGATTTTGAATGGGATGCCTCCGGAAAAAGTAATTACGCTGCACAACGGTTTTAACCATTTGTTTCTCGCGAGACAAACAGAAGCTGCTCAGAATTGGCGACAGCAATTATTAGAAGATGACAGACAGCATTTAGCAGTTTATGCAGGGGGACTTTACCCGTTTAAAGGTGTTGATATGTTGGTGGATGTGGCTAAGGAATTGCCGCTGGTTCAATTTGCGATCGCCGGCGGTGATTCATCCCAAGTAACAGCCTACCAGCAGTTAGCCAAATCCAAGCAAGTTAACAACATTAAATTTCTCGGCTACTTGCCACAAAATCAACTGGCTAGCTTGCTGCAAGCAGCCGATGTTTTGACTCACCCGCACTGTTTGACAGAGGCCGCGACGTTCACATCTCCTTTAAAATTTTTTGATTACATGGCATCAGGAACTCCAATTGTGGCGACGGAGATTGCATCTTTAATGGAATTTAAATCGGGAAATATAGCAGCAACTTGGTGCGAACCAGATAACCCGCACCACTTCGCGCAAAGCATTCGAGATTGTTTAACTAAATATCCGAGGAAAATCGAAGGTTATGCAGAAACAATGAATTTTGTCAAGCAATTTTCGTGGGAAAATAGGATAGAGAGAATTTTAAGTTATGTGGATGACCAAGTGCGATATCCCATCATTCAAAATTCCGTAGGGGCGGGTTTTACCAACAATCATCGCCTAAAATAAACAATCTCATAAACCCGCCCTGCCAAATGCAAAAACCACATTTATTATCAGTAGGGGCGGGTTTAACCAACAATCATCGCCTAAAATTGATAATCTCATAAACCCGCCCCGCCCACACGCAAAAACCAGAGTTATTACTAATAATGAACCAAAAAATCATCGGCACAATCACCACCTATCCAGGCATGAACCAAAGCGACTGGCTGTGGCAACAAACCCCCCAAAACTTCGGCAAATGGGGAAACATTCAAATGCTCGCCAACCACCCAGAACCAGACTTTTTACTCATGTATCAATTCGACTTTCCCCGATCGCCAAAACAGCAATCCTGGCTCGACAAAATCCGCCGTCCAAGCCCTCAAAACCCAGAAAATGACATTCGAGACAAATTGCGCGGTGTCCCCAAGGAACGCATAATTTACCTGATCCGCGAGCCACCCTTACCAGAAGTTATTGAGATTACTAAAGCCAATTACGAACAAGCCAAACTTTATTGCGGTTACGTTTCCGGGCCCGACGACTTCGCACCAAAACCAGATTATATGCCCGCGATTTGGTATCACTCTAACTCGTTTCGAGAACTCGATGAAATGCCTGCGCCGCCGAAAACTAAATCCTGTTCTTGGATTACTTCAGGTGTTAGCCGCAGCGCCAGTCACCGCCACAGATTAGATTTTATCAAATTGCTGCAATCACAAGAATTAGACTTTGACCTTTACGGGCGAAACTTGCCAACTTGGGCGCGCGGGAATGGGACGGTTAACAATAAATGGCACGCTGTCGCACCATACTATTACAACTTAGCTATTGAAAATTATGCCGAAAACGATTGGTATGTCAGTGAGAAGCTTTGGGATGCTTTGTTAGCTTGGTGTTTGCCAATTTATTACGGCGGTTCGGCGGCCGATAAGTTGTTGCCGGCAGGGAGTTTTCTGCGGCTGCCCAGTCTGGATGAGAAAGGAGTAGAATTTATTAAAGAGGTTGTAGCTACTGCGGATTATTGGCATGAAGCCAGGGATAAAATTGCCGAAGCCCGACAAATCATTCTCCACGAATTAAACTTGCTCAATTGGCTGTCTAAGTTTGTATCTCAGGAAATAAATTTTAATGATTCGTAAAAGCCAGAAACCCGATTTCTATCATAAGTTATTGGGGGGAGGGGTGACAGGATGAAGGGGCGGTTTGACTGGCCAGTACGATCGCTCTTGTAGAGTATGTTGTATATTTTGAAGTACCGAGGATAAGCTGATGGCTTTAAAGAATTACGGTGTTTTAAAAGGTCGTCCTGTGGGACGGCGTTTGGCGATTACGTCTAATGCTCATTACCAAGTTCACTTAGTTTCGGAAGATACAGACTACCGAATTGCTATCAACGTAAAATCGCAGGTAGAACCGTCGGAATTAGAGTATTTGGTTGATGAAAATTTCTCTTATCCCATTTTGGCAGATTTGGCAGATTTGCCTTTGGGCTTCAAGGAACTGGAGAGAAAGCCCGGTGGTTTGGCACTTGATTTTATTCGCGGTAATTTGTTCGATCGCACTAAAATGATACCTCTACCCTTCGATGTACCTGGTGCGGATAATGACTTAAACGAGAAAATTGACAAATACGTGCAGCGGGCAATGTCGGATGAATCAGCTCATATCTATGCTTTCGGCGAGAAATGGGGGCCCGAAAGAATCAAAGACAAAATCTTCGGCTTTTTGCCCGGTAACGGCATTCACGACATCCACATGAATCAGGGGAATGCCGGCAAGTTTGCGAAGGATAACGGCGTTTGGCAAGACGGCGGAATGCTGTTACACTTCCCGTCAGAAAACCGCTGGGTAGGCATTTTCCTCAAGTTTCAATCGCAAACTTGGCACACTGATGACGATTTGGGACAGCGCATCGACACTATACCCTCACCCATTATCGGCAAACCTGCTGTCAAACCTGTCGAAGCAGCTACAGTTGAACCTGACTATATTGTCAGAATTGTGGCGGCGTTAGTAAGTCCTGTGGGTGAAGATGCTGGAAAGGAAACCGTAACGCTGCTGAATGCTTCACCGGATGCAATCGATTTGACTGGATGGTCGATCGCAGATAAGTTAAAAAACAAGCATACCCTTTCTGGTACGGTTGCTGCTGGTGCTTCTCTGGTCGTTACCTTGCCACCAAACGTGCAACTGAGTAAAAAAGGTGGCTTGATCACGCTGCTGAATCAAGAAGGTCTGAAAGTTGACGGCGTGTCGTACACTGAGCAACAAGCACAGCGCGAAGGTTGGACGATCGTGTTTTAATTAGTTCGCGATCACACGGGTGGTCAGAAACCGGGTTTTTTTGCGAGAATACGCGTTACAGCCGACAGAAACAGCAAAAAACCCGGTTTCTTTGATAGTTCTGGACGCACAGGCTGTCAGCCCTTGTAGGGTGCGTCGCTACAAACAATTCTCGCTACTTACAAATATTCGACAAGCGACGCACCCTACCACAATTTATTCACTAAATATGAATGGAATTTGCACGCTAGCCAACGATACAGTTTACGATCAACTAATTGCCTTGCTCAACAGTATTGAAGTTATCTTAGGCTCAAATACTCCCGTCTGCATTTATCCTTTCGACGAGCAGATACAGCAAATCCAAGCTGAAATTGTCAACCGTCCCAACGTCTTTATTTATGAAGATAGCGCATCTATTCAGCGATGGGACGAATTCATGCAAGCAGCCGCACCAGAGCGTTTGAACCGCAAAAAATTTCGGCTTTACGGCGCACACCGGCGGTTTTGCGCTTTCGACGGCCCGTTTGAAAAGTTTATCTACATGGATGCCGATACTTTGGTGATGAATTCCCTTGATGCGGTTTTTCAGAAGTTAGAGGAATCGGATTTTGTGGTTTATGATTTTCAATTTCGCGACCCAACTAAAGTATACAATATTCAGTCACCAAAACTCCTCGAAGTTTTTGAGCAAAATCGGATAGACTCGGAAATATTTTGTTCTGGATTTTACGCCAGCAAGCAAGGATTGTTTGAGCAAGATACTAGAGAATGGCTGTTAGCTCAACTGCAATCGGGCGAGGCGGAAATTCTCTATGAAGGTGCGGGAGAACAGCCGTTGCTCAATTATATGGTGATGAAAACGGGGATGAATAGCTATAATTTTGCTTATAGCCTCCCGGATGGCGAAAAAACTGGGTGCAGCGTCACTTCCCCACATTTCCAAGAGCAAGATAACATTTTGTACGACAAGGGAAACCGACTTACTTACATTCATTATATTGGCGTGCCGCCCGATTTAATTCGGAGAATTTGTGCGGGCGAAAATATTGAGTTTCCCTATCGCGATTTGTTCCTGCATTACCGCTATCTCCGCGAACCCTCCAAGCGTCCGATTTTTGCCCAAGCGCCAAAGTCTTATACTGAGGTTTCTGCGCCGAATTTGTTAAAAAGGGTATTGAGAAGGTTGAGGATAAATGTATGAGTCGCGGTATTTATATTGTTGCGAATGATAAGGTGATCGAAAGTGCGATCGCCCTTTTAAACAGCATACGTCTGTACAATTGTCAAGTACCAGTTTTTCTGATCCCCTTCGACGACAATTATCAGCAAGTCGCAGTCGCACTCAGCAGTCTCCACGGGGTTCAACTGTTCCCAAATCTGGAGTTTGTGGAACAGTTTACCAGGGAAATTGGCCAAATGTTCGATCGCAACTTTTTAGCCCTCCCCAACAAAATGCGAAAACTCGCCGTTTGGTTTGGCCCGCTTGATGAATTTCTGTACATCGATACCGATATCATCGTCTTTGAAGACATCGCAGCCAACCTAAACAAACTATCAGAAGTAGACTTTTTTTGCTGCGACTACCACCACCTCAGCGAAAAACTGCGAAATGTATTTTCACCCGCTGTAAAAAAACAAAATATCTTTACCGACTCACAGCTTCAAGATGTATTCAACAGCGGTTTTTGGGCTTCCAGAAAAGGAACTATTACAGAAGCGCAAATGTATGAGATTTTGCGAGAATGTTCGCAGCATCGAGAATATTTTGACTTTACTCAAAATGTCACAGACCAACCTATACTAAATTATATTATTCTTAAGCTGATTCCCAAGCGCTGCAACCTTGTTCAAGCTTCACCAAGCGAACCTGGAAGCTGGGCTGGTTCCAAGCATTTTCAAGAAATAGATTATGTTCTTTATGACAAAGGCAAAAGGTTAAAATATATTCACTGGGCGGGAATACCAATTAAATCGGGTAGTCCTTATTGGCAAATTTGGAAACATTATCGTTATCTCAATGAGGAACAACCAAATTTAGTGCAAAAAATATTTCGGGCTTTCATTCAGTAGGTGAGGATAAAATCATATGTTGTATCATTATCAACACGCTTTGAAGAACAGGCAAGATGCCTGTTCCTCAATTCATAAATTTGGGGGTGTTTTTGACACCAAACAAGCTTTGGAGAACAGGCAAGATGCCTGTTCCACAATCAATAAATTTTATTTCTTGTGGTGTGGGCATCTTGCCCGCACCTAAAAAGAAATATATATGCGCTGGGTTACTTATTAACTAAAAAACTATGGCTGACGGCATTTATATTCTGGCAAACGATGTTGTTTTCGACCACTTAGTCGCTTTATTGAACAGTCTAGAAGTCAATGGGGCAAAAGATATTCCTGTTTGCATTATTCCCTACGATGAGAGAATGAAAAAAGTGCAATTAGAAATTGCAACTCGTCCTCATGTCACCCTGTTTGAAAATACCGATTCCATCCATTTCTGGGAAGACTTTGCCACTCAAGTTTGGAAAACTCATGCCAAAGCTCAAAAAGTATGGAAATCTAAAGGTCTGAAACCTGTTCAATGTTTAGAGATGCACCGAAAATTATGTTGTTTCGACGGCCCTTTTGATAAATTTATCTATTTTGACGCAGACACTCTGTTAATGGGTTCTCTCGATTACATTTATCAAAAGCTTGATAATTTTGATTGGGTAGCAAACGATTTTCAATACAAATCCGACCTCAATTATATATTTGATTTTTCCTCCCCAAAATTACCTCAACTTTTAAATGTGGATGAACTGCAATCTCATACTTTTTGTGCGGGTTGGTTTGCGTCAAAAGCCGGGGTTTTTAATCGAAATAATTGCTCTCAATTTTTAGAAAATTTAACATCAGGAGAAGCAGAAATTATGTCTTTACGGGGCGCTGACCAATCTTTACTTAACTATTTAGTCGCCCGCAGCAAAATCTCTTTTTACAACTTTGCATATGCTCAACCCGAACAGGTAACGGGAAATCATTGGTCTTCTCAATTTGATGTGATAGATTATGTTCTATATGACAAAGGACGGCGGCTTACTTATTTGCATTACATGAGTATTTCGGCTACCAAAATTAATCTATTGTGTGCTGGTGAAGATGTGGAAATTCCCTACCGACAGGTATTTCTGCACTACCGTTATTTGAAGTCGCCGGAAAAATGCCCCAAACTCAAATCCCCAAGTTTGCTAGTGCGCGGATACAGAAATGCCAAAACCTTTGTCAGGCAAAAAAATATCAACTTTAGGTATAGATTGGCAAATACAGAAATGAATATTTTGCGAAAAGCTGGCCGAAAAATTCGCAGTTTACAACTGGAAAATAAAGTTTACCAACAGTATTACAAAATTATGATGGACTTGCGGACAAGCCTTCTAGGCGTTCGCTTAATTTCCATTCGGCGTCCGTCTGTGGGTAACAGAAGTAAAATATCTCTAGCTATTACCCATTTTAACCGTTCTAGTTTGGTTGTCGGTGCATTGTGCAATGCTTTGTATGACGATCGGATTGATGATATTATTATTTACGATGATGCTTCCTCTCCCGAAGAGTTTTCTAGGATGCAAGCAAATATAGCAAACTTGTCACCTAAGATTTCTATCCGCAGAGGTGAGCAAAATTTTGGTGCGTATAAAAGCAAAATTATTGCTATTTCCCACTGCAAAAATGAGTGGGCAATTATTCTTGACTCTGACAATGCCTTGAGCGAAACTTATGTCGATAGACTCTACCACATAACTGCATGGAATCCTAAGCTAATTTACTGTCCGATATCCGCCAATCCCTACTTTAATTTTAAATTATATTCTGAGACAGAAATCAATCTTGAAAAAGCACGAGAATTAATTCTAAATAATCCCAACCCTAAATTATTTCGCAATTTTATTAATGATGGCAACTACTTCGTCAATGTACAGAAATACCTGGATTGTGCCGAGGATAATCAAGATATTTGCGTGCAAGCTTCCGATGTCGCCGCTTTCAATTATTTGTGGTTAAAAAGTGGCGGCAGCTTGTATGCTGTGAGTAATTTAAGTTATTATCATCGGCAACATTCAGGCAGTTATTGGCTAAGTACAATGACTGATTCTAAAAAAGTTTTGAATAAAATTATCGAAGCCATTACTAATCACAAAGAGTGCGATTTTTTCTAAAAAACAATGGTAAAATCGCAGCATTTCGCTTGCAGAGAAATCTCAAAAGTTGGGGAATTCAAAAATTTCACAATGTTCAATTTAAGTTGCGGAATTTCTGGGATAGATAGCATCTAAGTGTACTCTAACTGTACACAGACTGAATCCACTCCCATTCGCGCCTTAAACCTTCTTCTAAAGCAACCTGCGGCTGATAACCTAAGATTTTCTGGGCTTTAGACACATCCGCGCTAGTGTGCCGCGCGTCTCCCCTCGCAGCTTCAGTAAAATCTATCCGAATAGGTCGATCGACAATTCTCTCTATTGTATCAATAACTTCTTTCAAAACCACGCGACTTCCCCCACCAATATTAAAAACTTCCCCCGCAGCTTCGGGAACCTCAGCCGCCGCTAAATTCGCCGCAACGCAATCGCTGATAAACGTAAAATCCCGCGTTTGCAATCCGTCGCCGAAAATAGAAATCGCCTCATCAAACAAAATCGACTTAAAAAACTTGTGAAAAGCCATATCGGGGCGCTGTCTGGGCCCGTAAACGGTAAAATAGCGCAGGGAAGTAGTCGGAAGGCCGAAATTCTGGTAATAAAGCCCGCACAAACGTTCACCGGCTAATTTCGTAATTCCGTAGGGAGAAACCGGCTGCGGACAAGCGTTTTCATTCGTGGGAAAAGATTCAGCATTGCCGTAAATGGAAGACGATGAGGCATAGACAAACTTTTTCAATCTTGGCGCATCTTTGGCCGCTTCTAACAATACTTGAGTGCTGTTAATATTGCGTTCGGTATAGCTGCGAAAACCGTCGCCCCAGCTAGCACGAACTCCTGCTTGCGCCGCCTGATGAAATATTACCTTAGTATCGGATAAAAGCGATCGCCAATTTAGAGATAAAATATCGCCTTCCACCAATTCAAAACCCGGATACTTTTCAAATCGTGCAATATTCTTGCGCTTGAGATCCGGATCGTAATAATCATTGAACTCATCAACACCGATCACCGTCTCGCCTCGATTTAAAAGAGTTTCTACTAAGTTAGAACCAATAAATCCCGCCGCACCCGTAACAATTAAAATACTCATTCGATTTTAGATTTTAGATTTTAGATTTTAAAACTTTTACACAAATTCTTGTCTAAGCTGTCATTTTCTTCTTTCTCTTCCTCTGCGTTCTCTGCGTTCTCTGCGGTTCAAAAAGCATCAAATAGGATTAATCTTAGATAACTATCAACCCCTTCCTTCTCACAAAAGAGGTTGATAGTTAACTTTCATTGTTCAAAAGAATCTAAATCCAGCGCTTGGGAACCTCCGCGTTCTAACTCGATCAAAAGCTTACCTAACTGAGTCCAAACTAGCCAGCCTGTGAGTAGCGTCAGTGGCAAAGCTAGGGCATAACAAAGTAGTTTGGGGAAGCCAAAAATCTCCATCCCCGAAGCTAAAAATACGCAAATACCGCCAGCCATTCCCAGAAAAGGTATGACCAATTGCAGCCTTGGCAGGTTAGCCAAGGTGCGAGTAGAACGATTTTTAGACCACTGTTGTACGGATTGTTTGAGAGTTGCTTCAAATGCTACACCGGAGGCCATCCCTGCTAGCAGTCCAGCCGACATTAAAAAATAGGGAGGTTCTGGAAAATAATACACGAATAATTCCTTAATTTGGGTAATTGGAAATGGGGAATTGGGAATTGGGAATTGGGCATTGGGCATTGGGCATTGGGCATTGGGTATGGGGAATTAGTTATTAGAACCAACAACTAACAACCAACAAATAACCAATGACTAATGACTGATGACTAATGACTAATGACTAAAATCGAGTTAGCGCGGCTGCTCCTGCTGTGGAAAACTCCGTCAAAGCGCCTAAAGCAACGTTGAACAGGCGACCGGGCTGCAAATCTTCCTTGACTAAGTTCCACAGGCTGCGAACTTCTTCGGTGTGGATTCGATCGTCCTCAATCAAAGCTAACATTAGCTGGCGTCTCAAAAACGACCCTTCCTCTGACAGCAAAAATTGCAAGCCTAGTTGGGCGGTGGGGAGCAAGTCGAAACTGCGATCCGATCGGGCGATCGCGATCATGTCCTCTAACCTGTTCCACTGGAATTTGCCATCTTTGAATAATACCTCAATCAGTCGCCGCCGCAGAGCCGGAGATTCTCCGTTCAACAAACGTCGCGCTACATAAGGATACGCCACCTCGACTATCTTGAAATTCGGATTCAGCGTCAGGGCCAAACCTTCTTCTGTCACCAGAGAGCGAATAATTAAGGCAAATTTCGCCGGCACCCGGAAAGGATAATCGTACATCAACTCCGAAAACTGGTCTGTAATCGTCTTGAAGTTAAAATCTGACACCTTTTCGCCGACGATATCACCCAGTACAGATTCCAACGCCGGGACGATCGGCATAATATCTGTATCGGGAGTCAAAAAGCCAAGTTTGACAAAATCCTTGGCTAACTGTAAGTAATCTTTGTTGATCAAATGAACGACAGAATCAACCAAAGTTTCTTTAGTTGTTTCTTCCATCTGATCCATCATCCCAAAATCAATGTAAGCCATGCGGCCGTCCGCTAAGGCAAACAGATTTCCCGGATGGGGGTCAGCATGAAAAAATCCGTGTTCCAGCAACTGCCGCAAACCGCTGCGGACTCCGACTTCAATTAAACTATCGGTATCCAAACCTGCGGCTTTAACACTTTCCATATCTGTCAGCTTGATGCCGTCAATCCATTCGAGAGTCAGAACGCAATTTGAAGTATAACGCCAGTAAATACTCGGAACTTTTACTGTCGGGTCGTCGGCAAAATTTGTAGCAAATTTCTCGGCGTTGCGTCCTTCATTGATATAATCAATTTCCTCGAACAATTTGATACCGAATTCATCGACTATTAAACAAAGGTCGTGACCGAGATTCAGCGGCAGCAACGGGCCCAACCATCCAGCCGCCCAGCGCATTAAGTAAAGGTCAAGGCTCAAGACGGGCAGCAAATTCGGTCGCTGAACCTTGACTGCTACTGCTTCCCCGGTGAAGAGGCGAGCTCGGTAGACTTGACCAAGACTTGCCGCTGCGACAGGTTCGGGGGAAATTTCGCTGTAGGTTTCGCTAATTTTGCGATCGAGTTCCGCTTCAATAATCTCGAAAGCGCGCACCGAGTCAAACGGCGGCAATTGATCCTGAAGTTTGATCAATTCTTCGAGAAAGTCTTTGCGGATCAAATCCGGTCTGGTAGAAAGGGCTTGGCCGACTTTAATGAAAGTGGGGCCCAAGCGAGTAAGTATTTGTCGTAGGTGGGTGGCCCGTTCCGGCTGGTGTGCTGCGACTTCGTGCTGCCAACTGTCCCACAGCATCCCGATCACAAAGCCCGCAAAAGACCAAATAACGGTAATTGCGCGCCAAATGGCTTTCCAAGGACGTTTGCGGTAATACTGAGCGATCGCTTGTGGATCGTAGCGTCTAGCCTGAGTGAATTGATACTGAGGCACTCGTTTATTTTCCTCTTATCTTCTGAAAATTACAGGTTAAATTGAGAATTGGGCATCGGGCATCGGGCATCGGGCATCGGGCATCGGGCATCGGGCATCGGCCTTCCCAGGGCATCGGGCATCGGGCATCGGGCCTCGGGGATTAGAAGTCGAAAGTTCCAACATTCTTTATTCTTCCTTCTTCCTTCTTCCTTCTTCCTTCTTCCCTCTTCCCTCTTCCTGAAATCCGTTACATCCGTTACATCCGTTACAGAATCCGTTGCCGAACTTCCTTCATCATTGACCGATCGCACTGCAAGTTTTAGGCGAGCGGAAAATGCACCCGTGCGAGGCGGATTGCTAGCCTAAATTTGTTTCTTTTCATTAAATATAGTACATAAAAGTACAAGTGATCAGTCAAAATACTTAACAGCTCTCCCTGAACCCTGCACATTCTCACAGCACTGCAACCCTGCAATTCTTTTCTCCTCCTGCATTTCCATCGCTGATGCCATCGCGCCAAAGCTACCGGATGCGATCGGCCTTTGCCAAGCAATCTTTCAGCCCATAAATCGTCCGCTCTTGTTGATCCCTCGACAGTTCCGGGAACATCGGCAAAGACAAGACTTCGCGACAAACTTGCTCAGCATTTGGCAACTGACCTGCTTGATAAGCTAAAGATTTGTAAACAGGTTGCAGGTGCAAAGGTAACGGATAGTAAACCATCGAACCGATGCCAGCTTCCTGCAACTGAGCCCGCATCCAATCTCGAAAATCGCCAGAGGGATTTTGCGCCTTTTCTGGACTTGTCAGCCGGATCGTGTATTGATTCCAAACTCCTTTTGCTTCCGGCAATTCTTTGGGGACGGCAACTCCGGGCACGCGGCAGAGAAATTCGCTGTAAAGTGCCGCTTTCTCCCGCCGCTGGGCGTTCCAACTGTCGAGATACCGCAATTTAATGCTGAGAATCACCGCTTGCAGGGCATCTAAACGGCTGTTGTACCCGATTTCTTCGTAGAAATACCTAGAAGACTGTCCGTGTTCTTTGAGCACTCGCATCGAAGCTGCGAGGGCTGGATCATTTGTCGTCACCGCCCCACCGTCACCGCAAGCGCCTAAGTTTTTGGTCGGATAAAAACTGAAGCAGCCGACATGACCGATGCTGCCGACTTTTCGAGACTGCCACTCGGCCCCGACAGATTGGGCGCAATCTTCAATTACGGCTAAATTGTGCTGAGTCGCAATTTCCATCAACCGAGTCATGTCTACCGGTTGGCCGAAGATGTGGACGGGCATAATTGCCTTGGTTTTGTCGGTAATTGCCGCTTCGAGGAGTTCGACATCCAGATTAAAAGTCTCGCTGTCAATATCGACAAATACTGGAGTCGCACCGACGGCGCTAATTGTCTCAGCCGAAGCAAAAAAGGTAAAAGGAGTGGTAATCACTTCATCGCCGGGGCCAATTTTGAGAGCTCGCAAGGCCAAAATCAAGGCATCCGTGCCGGAGTTGCAGCCAACGCACTCGGAAACTCCCGTGTAGTCTGCGAACTCTCGTTCAAAACTCTTTACGGCTGGGCCGCCTACGTAGCCGCCAGAGGCAAGCACTTTTTGCACTGCAGCGGTTATCTCGTCGCCAATCTGCGCGTATTGGCGGGTTAAGTCGAGGGGGGGAACATTATTCACTCTTCACACCATAAATTTCAAGCATTATCAAAGCAAATTCTTGCAGCAAAACTGTTTTCCAGAAACCTTTATTGCAATATCTTATATTTGGACAGGCAAACAATCACGTTATCTAAAGGGTGGGCCGGTGTTAATTCTGCTAGATTTGACAGATTTGGGTTGGGCTTTGGGGATGGTGGCGATCGCGATCGGGCTTTCGGCGTGGCAGGGATTGGGGCTGGAGGGGGCGATCGCGATCGCGGCGGGGCGCACCCTGATCCAGCTAATCTTAGTCGGGTACGTGCTCGCAGTCGTATTTGACCCCGAGGGAAAAAATCCTTGGCTGGTTTTAGCAGTTTTAGCAATTATGCTGACAACAGCTAGCATGGTTGCCAGTAACCGCATCAGCAAAAAAATCAAGAACTTACTGCCCTTAGTGTGGGGTTCAATTTTGATAAGTACGGCCTTGACTCTCGCCTATACAAACTTGCTAATTTTGCAACCTGACCCTTGGTACGAACCGCAATACCTGATTCCTTTAGCGGGTATGATTTTGGGCAATGCCATGAACTCCGGGGCGATCGCCGGCGAAAGACTTGTCAGTACAGTTAATAGCAGCCAGTTAGAAATAGAAACCCATTTAAGTTTAGGTTCCACGCCGCAGCAAGCAGTAAAACAGTACCGCAAAGATGCGATCAAAGCTGGATTAATCCCGCTTTTAAATACCATGACAGTGGTAGGAATCGTAACTTTACCCGGAATGATGACAGGTCAAATGCTGAGCGGTGTCAGTCCTCTCGATGCAGCATCTTACCAGATTTTGATTATGTTTGTGTTAGCGCTGGCAACTGTAATCGCAACTCTGCTGTTGACTGAGGGATTGTCCAGGAAGTTTTTCAATCAAGATTCACAATTGATCAAATGGTAATTGGGAATTGGTGATTGGGCATTGGGAATTGGGCATTGGGCATTGATAATTGGTAATATAATGTAGGTAGGAACTTGCATTTGGCACTATTTTTAAGAACAGGCAAGATGCCTGTTCCACAAGACTTAAATTTTCTTCTTGTGGGGTGGGCTTCTAGCCCGCCCGAAAAATACAATTTAGGTGCCAGACAGCTTATCTATTAAACCCGCAGTATTTTTAAGAACAGGCAAGATGCCTATTCCACAAGACTTAAGCTTTCTTGTGAGGTGGGCCCAACAGGCAAGATGCCTGTTCCACAAAGAGTGAGTTTATCTTGTGGGGTGGGCTTCTAGCCCGCCCGCCCATAATTCAGGAGAATAACCATGATTCAAATAGCAACTAAAACGCTAACTTTTGAAGAATTTGCAGAATGGAAGCCAGAAAACGGACGTTATGAACTGCACAATGGAGAGATTGTTGAAATGTCACAGCCATTAGGAGACCATGAAGAAGTTATCGGTTTTTTAGCCTCAGAGTTAACTGCTGAGTTTAGAAAGGTAAAACTTCCGTACTTCATCCCCAAACAAGCATTAGTTAAGCCACTGGAAAACGAATCAGCTTATTCGCCCGATATTCCGATATTAAATCGCCCCAACTTAGCGTCAGAACCTATGTGGAAAAAATTCTCCACTGTGACTCAAGGGGCATCAATTCCGCTTGTTGTTGAAGTAGTTAGCACTAACTGGCAAGATGACTACATCAAAAAAGTGGGCGAATACGAACTAATCGGGATTCCTGAATACTGGATTGTGGATTATCTCGGTTTGGGCGGCCGTCGGTTTATTGGCAACCCAAAACAACCGACTATTTCGATTTATCGGTTGGTTGATGGTGAGTATGAAGTTAGTCTATTTCGGGGAGATGATAGGATTGAGTCGCCAACTTTTCCTGAGTTAGATTTGACGGCGCAACAAGTTTTTCAAGCGGGATTGACGGCGGATGAAATTGCTGGGGATGCGTGAGTGTAAATATTGCGATCGCTCTGACAGATTTTTTGCCCTCACGCACCCTACAACTACAGCTACTTCGGTTCGTGACTCCCAATCCGCTGGCCTTCGCCATCGTACACCTGCATCGGGATTTTGGCGTTTTCGGCGATCGCCTCCAAAGCTTTTTGCAACGTTTGAACGTGCTTTTCTACAGCTTGGCGAGACTTCACAGCATTGTTGTTGTTTGCTTGAATGAAAGTTTGTTGCAATTTCTGCACGTAACCTGGAGTCATCTGCACCGCAATCAAATCTTTGCTAACAGTATAGTCGCAAATCTTGGGGTTGCCTTTGCAAGTTCTATCTAAATCGGTGCGGGCTTTTTGCAGGTTTCTTTCTTCCTGCAACTTTACTTCTGCTTGCTGCAATGAAGTTTTGTAGGAAGCGATCAGCGGTTGGGCTTTCTGAGAATAGGCAGTTGCCGCCGGCACTTGCTCCGCGTAACTCAAAGCTCTTCGCCAGGATTCTGATGCTTTAAACCAGGCGTTTTTGCCCTCAAAAATTTGAGCTTCCGCTGCTAAAGTAACAGCTTGAGTATACGCATTTTCCGAAATTCCTTCGACATTTTTGCGCTCGCGAGCTTCTGAAAGTTTGGTTTCGTATTTGGGAACTAACAGTTTAGCTTGTTGGTAAGATGTCGTGCCCGTGGGAATTTCTGATAGGATTGCGAGGGATTCTTCCCAACCTGCTTGCACTTGATCCCAAGTCTCGGCTGTCTGAGCTACTGCTTCGCGAGCTTCTGCTATTTGGGCTGTATTTTTGGCGGCGAGCAGCGTTTTTTCGGCTTTTTTCTCTGTGCTTAACTGCCGATTTCCTGTTGCTACATTCTTCCGGTATTCCTGCTTTTTTTTCTGAGCAAACGGATAAACTGGACTGTCTGTGGGGATTTCTCCGAGTTCGCCGATCGCACTTTGCCACAGAGCTTGCGCTTCCTGCCCGTTCTCGGCAGAATAAGGCGGATTTTGGGTTTTTTGGGCTGCTGACTGTGCGAGGCGCGCTGCATCGATCGCAGAGTTTAAATTCTGATTTTGCTTCCGGTAGCTTTCTAGAGCGCTTTGAGCTTCACCGCGATGAATTGACCAGGAGGGAATCGGTTCTAAAAGGGCGATCGCCTGTTTTAACTGTTTCTGCGCTTCTTGGGGGCTGTTAGCAACTTTTGACGTTTTTAGAGTCTTAGTCGAATTCTCGCTCAACTGTTTGGCATTAGCTAAAGCACTACATCCTCCGATGACGCAGGGGCGGCTCAGCATATAATAACCGCCTGCCAAAACTAGCGCGGCGACACTGATGATTCCTGCAGCAGCCAGCATCGCCAACGGTGAATGCTTGGGTTTTTGGGCAACTGTTACCGCTTCCATATCCAGCGGATTGAAGGGATTGTCTCCAATATCTGCCGGGATTGCAGCTACCCTAAAGGCGATCGGCTCGGAATTGCTGGAACTCTCAGACAAATTGGGGAAATATTCTTCATCCCACGCATCTTTTCCATCTGTTTCTAACGGTATCTCCTCCTCTACATCCGCCGTCTCGGCAACATTTTCTGTTAAGACTATCCCGGTTTCTTCTGCGGGAATATTCTCGGTTTTTTTGAACAACGGCACTGTTTTTGGTCTTGACAAAACAGGGTTGTGCATGGTAAAAGAATGGAAAGCATAAGGCTGTTTTTGCCCGGTAATTTTTAGGCAAAGTCCAATCTGTTGAATAGATTCTGGTTCTATTTCGAGAATTGCTGCTTCTAGCACCGCAAAAGTCGGTTTGGCTTTGAGAACTAAACTGCGCGGGTGTTCTCCCACAACCGTTAAAGATTCATCTCGAAAATCGCAACTAATATAAAGCGGTAATTTTTTAAATCCGGCTGCTTGCAAGTGCTGCTGCAATTTTACTTCTAGAAGTTGGGCGTTGCTTTGTCGCGTTGCTATTGTCATATTTTTTCCTCTGTCAGATCTCACCACTTGCGATTTTAGATTGGGAATTTTAGATTTTAGATTGGAGAACAGTCGGCTTTTTTGATTTGTTTGAACTTGATCACCGATTCGTTCCAAATCTTAACTCTAAAAATTAAAGTTGCAACAAAATCTTAACTCTCAAATTTCAGCTTGCAAAGCCTGTCCATAACTTTCGCTGTAATAAACTTGAGTCAGGTCAAAACGTCCGCCATATTGTTTGAAAGGTTCTGCTGCATAACCAAGCGGTAGCAAACAGCAAACATCTACTTCTTCGGGAATTTTAAAGGCTTCTTTCACCTTAGCGCTGACAAAACCTTCCATCGGACAACTGTCTACCCCAAAACTTTTAGCTGCAATCATTAAGTGAGCTACTGCGAGCATTGTATGTCTGTTTGTCCAAGTTTCTAGGGAGTCGAAGCAGGGACGGTTCTCGAACAATTGCGGGATTGCTTGTCGCATATAACCGGCTAAATTGTCATTCATTGCGCCTGTGGTTTTGCCCAATTCGATGACGGCTTCGGTGTTTTCGGGTTCACCGGCGCGTCGATCGCCACAACAGATTAATACTGTTGGGGCTTCTACGACTTGGCGCTGATCGAAGGCGCAAGCTTTTAATTTTTCCTTGCTGGCTGCGTTTTGAAGTACGATAAACCGCCAAGGCTGCAAGTTGTAACCAGAGGGCGATCGCACTCCCAACCGCAAAATCTCTGCCAAGATTGCTGGGGGAATCGGATCGGGTTTGAAGCTGCGCGCGGCCCGGCGGCTTTCGATCGCGGTTTTAACATTAATTGAAGGTTGGATTTCAATGGTCATGGGTTATTGGTTATTAGTTATTGGTTATTGGTTATTGGTTATTGGTTATTGGTTATTGGAAATTAGAACAACAAATAACAACTGCCAACTGTCAAGTGCTAACTATCAACTGTCAACTGTCAACTGTCAACTGTCAACTGTCAACTGACTTACCCCAAGCCCAACTCGCGCTTGAGCAAATTAATCGACTTAGATCCGATGTAATTTTCGGAGCATATCAGTTGCGGGGGACGAATAATATCTTCTCTAGCCGCATTGATAGCAGCTTTTACTGTAGCAAAACTCGGTTGGTCGCAAAAAATTGTTCTGGCCGATCGCACGATCGAGTTAATCTTGTACTCGTCTGACACCAAGGCCGTCATTACCAGCAAATCCTCTCCCCGGATGCTGTGGATGATGACTTCGGTCGATCGTAGCATTCCCGGACTCAGGCTGACGAGACCCAAATAACTGTCTTTCGGCAAACCCCCGACTAGCTGGATTTCCTGGCTGTAGTCGTAGATGTCTACGGGAATAACTCGCACAGAACGCGGTGCCGAAATCGATTCTGCTTCTCCGATAAAATATCGACTCGTGATCACAGTTCCCGAAGAGATTTGATCCAAAAAAGTACCTAGCTGTTCCATTGGCACTAACTGTATGGGAATGCGAAGAGCTTGTTCGAGTTCTTTCGCCATCAGTTCACCCACGCCGATGTCTTCTGTGGGGGCTGTGACGACCACGCGGGCGCTGCACCTGAGCCGCCAGTCAATTTCGGCCAAAAATAATTCCCTCGCTTGGTTGAGCGTACAGCCCTGTCCCAGCAGTTGATCGATACTTCCTTGCACTATTTTGTTGGCAAGGGGATATTCTTCGAGGATCGGAGATTTGAGTTTGTTGCCGTGTTCGTTGCCTTGAGCACGGACGTAAATGCCCGATCCTGCTTGGGCTTCTACGAGTCCGGTATTTTCAAGCTGTCGGTATACTTTGCTGATGGTGTTGCGGTGCAAACCCGTCTGCATGGCTAGCTGTCTGGTGCTGGGCAAGCGGTGTCCGGGCGGAAATTGTCGCGAGGCGATCGCAAACCTGATTTGATTGAATAGTTGGGTGGATGCTGGAATATCGCTATCGGTTTGAATATGAAATTGAACCATTATTAAAGGCTCCGACGACTTCAACTTAGTATTTTTATAACGTCGAGTACCGGACATAGGATTGCTCCGATATCTCTGTCTATAGCATAATCTTATTTGGTTGATCTGCAGCAGCCGTTCTAGCACAGGACGATCGCGCCGAAGAAGCGATTAATCGCAGCCTGCAAAGTTTCCCTCAACAATCAGGTACTTTCAAGTCTTAGTTTTATTTACTCTAAGATTTTGAGATCGCTTACTGTTTTTCTACCCGTCAGCAAATAAGTCCGCATTTCCCCTTTACCTTTAATCTCGATCTCGCCACGATCTTCAAATTCATATTTATCCTGCAGCAACTCATAAGTATAGTGGCTGACTTGAATGCGACCTGTTATGCCGTGAGATTCCATGCGGCTGGCTGTATTCACGGCATTTCCCCACAAATCGTAAATGAATTTTTTAGTGCCGATTACCCCCGCTACCACCGGGCCACTATTAATCCCGATGCGGAGGTCAAATTTCGCGTCTAGCTTCACATTTAATTCTTTAATTGCTGCTAGCATATCCAGCCCCATTTCGGCGATCGCCTCTGCGTGGTCTGGACGTTCAATGGGAATACCGGCTGCTACCATGTAAGCGTCGCCGATCGTCTTGATTTTTTCTAAGCCGTGCTTCTCACTCAGTCCGTCAAAAGCTGAAAAAATTTCATTCAGCAAGTACACTAATTTAGTTGCGGACATGGTAGTAGAAATTTGGGTAAAATTCACCAAGTCAGCAAAAAGAATTGTTGCTTTTTCAAACTTGTCTGCAATTACCCCCGGTTCGTGCTTCAACCGCTCGACGATCGGTTCGGGCAAAATATTTAGCAGTAAACTTTCAGTTTTTTTCTGTTCTTTCCTGAGTGCAGATTCCATCTGCCTGCGCTTAGTTATATCATGAAAAAACACAGAGATACCGTCGTGAGAAGGAAAAACCCTGACTTCCAACCACACTTTTAAGGGACGATAATATTTTTCAAAAGCCACTCCAATTTGTTTGGCTACAGCTCCATGATACTCTTTATAAAAATCAGAATTTACGAATTCTGGAAACTCTTCCCAAAAATTTTTACCATAAAGTTCTTCCTGCGAGCGCTTCAAAAATTGCGAGCCTTTGTAATTGACGTAAGTAAATCGCCACTGGGTGTCGAAAGCAAAAAAAGCATCGCTCATTCCTTCTAAAAAATTGACAATTTGCTCGTCGGTAGAACGGAGTTTTTCTTCTACTTGTTTGTTCTTGATCAGTGTGCGCTTTAATTTAGTCAGATTGATTCGCAACTCCATGTGGTTGATAATTTGCCTTCCTAAAGTCCGCAGCGCTTCTAGCTGTTGTGGGGTGAGATTACGAGGAACTGTATCTATCGCGCACAAAGTGCCGATCGGATAACCGTCAGGAGTTACTAGGGGGGCTCCAGCATAAAACCGAATATTGGGATCGGAAGTTACTAGCGGATTCCCGACAAAGCGATCGTCATCTAGAGCATTAGGTACAACTAGCAATTCGTTGGGATTTAAAATAGCGTGGGCGCAAAAAGCTAACTCTCTCGGAGTTTCTGGCGCTTCCAGACCGACTTTGGATTTAAACCACTGTCGGTTAGAATCTATTAAGCTGACTAAAGCAATCGGAGTGCCGCAAATATAAGATGCTAAAGCTGTTAGATCATCAAAAGCTGCTTCGGCTTCTGTGTCGAGAATGTTGTAGCGGTGAAGTGCTTCTAGCCTCTCTTCTTCGTTGCCCGGCAAAGGTGCAGCTTGCATCGGATGCCGCGAGGATATAGGTTTACGAACAATGCGTGGAAGTATTAGTGCTGCGATTTTTCTGACTTGCGAGAGCACTTTTTTAACTAATATCAAAAGACTTGTTGGCAAACCTTTATTCATCTTTATTTATTTTTTTTCACCCCTGATGGAACTGCGTATGTGCGATCGAACTCTGCTCTACTTACGTATTTACCGCAACTAACTCCTCAATCTGCAGAGCTTTTGTGGGCAATTTCCCTGTCAATACTTCTCTACCCTCATTGATGACAAGTATATCATCTTCTATGCGTATCCCCCGCACATCGGCAAATTTGTCCAACTGCTCCCACTTAACAAAATCTTTATATTTCGCACGGTTTTCTGGGTTGTTTAAGATTGCCGGAACTTGATAAAATCCCGGTTCGATAGATACTAGCATTCCCGGACGCAAAACTCGATTCAATCGCAAAAATCCCAACCCAAACCGACTGCTTCTCGTTCTTCCTTCTTCATAGCCAGCCAAATCTCCTAAATCTTCCATATCGTGAACATCCAAACCGATTAAATGTCCGATTCCGTGCACAAAAAACAGCGCGTGAGCATCCATTTCTACCAAATCTTCAACATTCCCCCGCAAAATGCCCAAATCAACCAATCCTTCCGCCATAATCCGAGCAGCTAATAGATGAATGTCTTGATATTCCACCCCCGGACTAATTTTATCAATACAAGCATCGTGTGCTGCCAAAACTACATCATAAATCGCTCTTTGAGTCGAAGAAAACTTCCCAGAAACCGGCCAAGTGCGAGTCACATCAGCCGCCCATCCCGTTGATGTTTCCGCACCGACATCTGCTAACAACAAATCTCCGGTTTGTAGGGGATTGTGATAATGTTCGCTGTGCAGCACTTCTCCATGCACAGTCACGATACTAGGATAGGCATAGGTCATATTTTTGGAGATGATGACACTTTCCATTGCAGCGCGCACCCCTGCTTCAATTTGAGCATTTCGAGTTGCCGCCATCCCCGCTTTGTGAGCTTCTACAGTGACAGCCGCAGCTTGACGCAATTCGGCCAAACTGCCTGCATCGTGGCTCAGGCGCAGAGATATAATTGCCTGAGTTAATTCTAGGTCGATTCCGGTTGGCGAGTTGGGCGGTGCCAGAGGGCGAGCGAGAATTTGAGACTGTTGCAACTGAGTCCAAGAATCCTGAATTGCGATCGTTGCTGCATTTGTCGATCGCGCTTTCAATTCAGCCATTGGAAAAGCAGCATCAGCCCCAATTAGTTCGGCAATTTCTGCTCTTTTCGGCATTTCTCCGTGCCAAAGCGTGCTGCTAGCAGGTGCGTCATCTAAGAACAATTCTAATTTGCCCGATTCTAAGCGAATGGCAGCATTTTCTAAGGGCAAACCAGCAAAATATAGAAAGTGACTGCTGGCACGAAAGGGATAAGTAAGTGCCGGATAATTGCGAGGAATGCTGCGCCCCGACCATAAAATTACCGGAAAATTAATTAAACTAGCCAGTTTTTGCCGCCGTTGCTGTAAAGTATTAGTTAACGAATCATCACCTTGTGTAATTGTCATGGGTAAAAACCTATAATTTTGAGTTGGGTTTGCAGTCAGCCACAAGTTTTTGCATTCTCAGCATTAAAGCACTAAAATTCTGACGGCCAACTTGGCAGCCATTGTTGCGATATTTTTCATCGGTAACTTCTTTTTTGCTAGCATTTATAGGCTGTCTTTTTTATAGTCTTTGTCGTCATCGCCTGGATGATTTGGTTAAGCAGTAAGCCTGAGTCACAGACAGGAAAATAGGCTGAGAGTGCTACTTTGGAGGCAATTAGCCGAAATGTCACAACACCCGCAATTAGTCAAACTCCTCGGTCTGGTTTTTGTTGATTAGGTCACGTGAGCGATCGCCTCTATTGACTGTTTGATATATAAGACTTTAAAGTATAAGTAAAATTAACTGAAAAAACATGAAAATTTCTCATAAAGCTCCTCAAACTTCTGTGCAAGTACGCGATTGGCCGATCGCACACTTACCGGGATTGAGCAAGGAAAACCAATCTCAACTGGAAGAGTGCAGCATCACCACAACCGGACAACTAATTCGCATGACGAAAACGCAGGCGGCGAAAGTGTTGCTAGCCCATCAATTACAGATTAACATTCAATATGTTAATAAATGGGTAGCGATGGCAAATTTGGCTCGAATTCCAAGTGTAGGGTGTCAGTATTGCGGGCTGTTACTTCACGCCGGCGTTGCTTCTCCGGCTCAATTGGCTCAAATGCCCGTGGAGAGATTGCACCAACAAGTTTTAAGGCTGCACGTAGCGACAATGCAGCGCAATGACTTGACTCCTTCAGTCGATCGTGTGCAAAAATGGGTTCAACAAGCTAGATTAGTCAGTAGTCATTAGTCATTAGTCAGTTGTCAGTTGTCAGTTGTTAATTGTTATTAGCCAACAGTCAACAGTCAACAGTCAACAGTCAGTTGTTGTTAGTTGTTATTAGCCAACAGTCAACAGTCAGTTGTTAGTTGTTATTAGCCAACAGTCAACAGTCAACAGTCAACAGTCAACTATCAACAATCATTATGTCAATTCAAGTTTACGGAATCCCGAACTGCGGAACCTGCAAAAAAGCTTTCCAGTGGCTCAAAGATAGCGATGTTAATTACGAGTTCATTAACACAAAAGAACAGCCACCGACTCGCGAAACAATTCAAAGCTGGGTAGCTGCTTTGGGTTTTCAACCCATGCGAAATACTTCCGGTCAATCTTACCGCGCTTTGGGCGATGACAAGAAAAATTGGACTAGCGAACAGTGGGTGGAGGCTTTTGCTAAAGATGCGATGCTGCTGAAACGTCCTCTTTTCGTTAAAGATGAAACGGCTGTTTTAGTAGGTTTCAAAGAAGACGTAATTAGAGAAAAATTGGGGCTTTAAAATGGCTGAGTTTAGCGTGTTGTTCGCCGCAAAAACTTTAGTTCTCCCACCTCATCCGAAAAACCCCAACGCTCGTAAAACGGCATCATGTTCGGCAAACAATTAAGATAAAAATGCTCGACAGCTTGCAGTTCGGGATGAGTTAAAACTGCATCCATCAACTTCGCACCCAGTCCCATCTTTCTGTGTGTCGGCTTGATGATGACATCAAAAATCATGGCTCTGTAGACAAAATCGGTAATGACGCGGGTAATGCCAATTAGTCGTGAAGCGTAGCTATCCCGCAGGGAATCGCTCTCATCGACCAAACCAATGATAACATCAGTAGAAGCCAGCATTTTCACAACATCTTCCCGCGTCCGCTTGTCGCTCCAAAACTCGTTTTTGTACAAATCCATCAAGTCGGAAACCTGGCTTTCGGTCAAAGTTTCGACAATTCGGTAGTTATCCATATCTTCCCTCATAAAAATTAGAAGACTAAAGTCCTCACCACCAACCAAATTATTATTGTTTTACTGTTACCAAGCTAGACCTTGCATCACCCCATAGCATTAATTTTACTGCTGCACTTCCGTTTCCTGACTTTCAAATACCACTTTTGCATAAATCTCGCTCATCGACATTTGCACTCCCAAGGAAGCAAAAGAAACTGTTGCTGTCTCTCCCTCATATTCCCGAAATAACCATTCATTCGATTCTGTTTTAATATATTGTGCGACTAAAAACTCAGATTGATTGACTAACACATATTCACAGAATTCAGGGATAGATCGATAAAACCGAAACTTATCCTCTCGATCAAAATTTTTGGTAGACTTAGAAAGCACTTCCACAATCAGCATCGGATTGAGGATCTCATCACTGCGTCCCTCGTTGAAAACTGGCTCCCCTTCAATCACCATCACATCCGGGTAAGTTCCCCGTCGGTACCGAGGAATCCACAACCGCAAATCGTTGTGAAAAAGCTCATAGGGCTGCCCCTCAAGCAAATTTCCCAAGACTCTACTCAAATTTCGGATAATCCGGCTGTGATTAATACTACCACCCGTCATTTTTACAATTTCTCCATCGCGGTATTCATTTCTAAACTCAGCAGTTTCCTCTAACTCCCGGTACTCATCTGGAGTATAAAACTTTTCCTTACTTTGTACTAACATTGTTGCCTCTGTACTAACTTTTATCTGCGTTAATCTGCGTTAATCTGCCTACATCTGCGGTCAAAAATCATAATTAACAGTATATCACAACAAAAAAGAAACGCCCAACTGCAAAGAGTCAGGCGTTTTCCACTATTTCAAAACCAGGAAAAATTAATCCCGGCGAGACACCTAATTCGAGTCAATTTTAGCAGCCACAACAGGTTGCACATGACTCAATGCCGACTGCAACATGGGAGTTTTGGTAACAGCATCATTAGCCAAATTAAACAAAGGGTTAGACAAAATTCCCGCCAATGTTGTCGCCACCAAAGTGAGTACAACGCTGACTTGCAAAGGCCGCATTCCCTGAAGGTTCCAGCGAACTTCGGGATAATTTTTTACCGAGTCTGACATTTCTTGAGGTTCTTTTACTACCATCATTTTGACAACGCGGATGTAGTAGTAAATCGAAACTACGCTGGTAATTAATCCCAGAATAACTAAGCCGTAAAGTCCTGCTTGCCAGCCGGCCCAGAACAGATATATTTTGCCGAAAAATCCAGCCAGGGGCGGAATTCCACCGAGAGAAAGCAGGCAAATACTTAAGGCTAAAGTTAACAGCGGGTCTTTTTGGTACAAACCGGAGTATTCGCTAATTTGGTCGGTTCCAGTCCGCAGGGAGAACAGGATGATGCAGGCGAAAGCACCCAAGTTCATAAACAGGTAAACCAACATATAAAATATCATGCTGGAGTAACCGGCTTCTGTTCCTGCAATCAAACCCAGCATCACAAAACCGGCTTGGGCGATCGACGAATAAGCCAAAAGACGCTTCATGCTAGTCTGGGCGAGGGCAACCACATTTCCCAACACCATGCTGAGAATGGCTAAGGCCGTGAACACGAAGTGCCACTGTTCGATAAGTGCGGGGAAAGCAGTTGTTAACAAGCGGATTGCTAGGGCAAAACCTGCTGCTTTGGAACCGACAGAAAGAAAGGCAACAACGGGTGTAGGAGAACCTTCGTAAACGTCAGGTGTCCACTGGTGAAAGGGAACTGCGGAGATTTTGAAAGCGATTCCGGCGATCGCAAAAACCAAAGCAATCACCAAACCGAGAGATTGACCTTCATTCACAGTAGAAAGGTTAGCCGCGATCGCACTTAACTTAGTTTCGCCGCCAGACAACCCGTACAGCAGCGAAAGCCCGTAGAGAAACACTGCCGAAGAAGAAGCCCCAATTAACAAATATTTCAAAGCAGCTTCATTGGAACGCGGGTCGCGTTTTGTGTAACCCGTCAGCAAATAAGACGAGATACTCAGAGTTTCCAACGAAATAAAAATCATCACCAATTCATCAGCGCCACTGAGGAACATTCCCCCCAAAGTAGCGGTGAGTAAAATGCCGATGAATTCCGCTAAAGCAGTACCAGTTTGCAGTACATAGCGGACGGATATCAAAATAGTGACAGCCGCGGTCAAAGCGATAATGCCGCGAAACACTAAACTCAAGGCATCGCTGTTAAAACCGCCTAGAAACGAGATGGTATCAACGTTATCCCACTGCAAACACAAGGCAGCGACGGCGGCTAGCAAACCCGCAACGGCAACGTAGGGAGTCCAACCCGAGGAACTGCGGCCTACGATTAAATCGCCGACGAGAACCACCAAGAGGGTGATGATGACAATTCCCTCTGGCAAGATAGTTCCAGCATTTAGCTGGGCAGCAAGAGTAGCAAAATCCATATTTTCAGGCAGGTTGGGTAATACAGACCGAAAAGCCTGTGATGGACACAGAACTTGTAAAAATTCTTTACCAAACAAAGATTGTATCGCGGAAGCTCCCTCATGCTCTCTGCGTTGCGAGTGTGAGCTTTTGTATTACGCTATAATACAAATAAGTAGGTTCGCAGTTGCGCGTTGACTCGTCGGCTGGGGCCAACTGCGAACCAGTTTTAATGTGCCGCTTATGCCATCCACAGAATTCGATCGCCCCGCACTTACAGCCCGCGCCGTCGCAGCATCGGTGTCTGTTGCCTCAGCAGCCGGCATTCGGGTAAACGACCCCCACGTGCTTGCTGACACCTATTCCGTGCGAGTTCACCTGAAACCTGCACCCATTGTGGCTCGGATCGCTACCCTAACCCCCGTACTGCGATCGCCCGTCGAGTCTTGGTTGGCCCGCGAACTCTCTGTCGCCGCCTTTCTGGCTGCCAAAGGCGCTCCTGTAGTCCCTCCTAGCGATTTTTTACCCCCGGTACCCCACCATTGCGACGGTTTGGCGATCAGCTTCTGGCGCTACTTTGAACCAATCTCTGATGCTTTGCCCGATGGGGCGACAGTCGGACGAATGCAAGCTGAACTGCACGCGATTCTGCGCGATTACCCGGGCGATTTGCCGCTGCTGGCGCCGCCCCTCAACGATATTCCGCGCGGGATCGAAAGGCTCGAACAGCTTGGCAATATTCTGCCAGAAAGTGACCTGACGCTGCTGCAAACAAATTACGATCGCCTGCTGAGGCAGTTAAGCAATTCAGTCAGCGTGTTGCAGCCGCTGCACGGGGATGCCCATGCCTTAAATTTAATTCCAACTGCGAAAGGATTGCTGTGGAACGATTTTGAGGACACTTGCACCGGTTCGATCGCCTGGGACTTGATTAACCTCGACGATGAGGGGATAGCCGCTTATCCGAATGCGCCCGACTTTGCCACCCTGGAACCGTACCGTAAAATGCGACACCTACACGCGATCGTTTGGGTATACGCGATCTCACCCGAGTTACCCGACTGGATCGCATCTGCTAAAACCATGCTCGATAACTTGCACATAACTTAAGTCCTAATCATCTTGATTGTGGAACAGGCTAGGGAAGCCTGTTCCTGAATATGCTGCCACTTTAAAAACCCCGATTCAAATTGAGTTTTGGTAAAAACTATTTCGCTTTTAGATTTTATCTTTTATACTTGAGATTTTCGGGTGAGCCGATCGAGCTGATAAAATAGTAACGGTCGTGCCAAATAATATTTAGCTAACAGGTTAAAATTATGTCTTGGTCTCAGTTGAAAAACTTCCGAAAAGTAGAAGTAATTCCCCACAATCCAGCATGGCGAATTACCTTCCTTAAAGAGTCACAACTGATTGCATTAGCAATGGGATAAAAGGCTGTCACCGTTCACCATATAGCAATCCTTGCAGGAGTCGTAAATTTTTTACCCCACCCCAACCCTCCCCTTAGTAAGGGGAGGGAGTAAGAAATTCACACATGATTTAGGATTGCTATATCGGTAGCACAGCAATTCCGAGCATTGATGCAAAACCGATTATTGATTTCTTAATTGAGGTCAAAGACCTTGCTAAAGTAGAAAGTTAAACCAGTAAAGTGGCATGACTGACTCGCTAAGTGCCTACAAACGGCAGATTCTCAATGACTTCAACAACCGCCCCGACTACGAGAATGAATTTCACAAACAGGCTCCAAGTCGGTTAGTAGAATTGGTCAAAGTGCGATCGGGCAAGCTTGTTCTAGATATCGCCGCCGGAACAAGTTTAGTGGCTATTGCGGAAGATGCACTTAGGTCGATCGGGATCAAGAAAATATGAGTCGGCTTTTCTACACCAAGAATCCTCTAGCTAGTATGTCTAAATTACTCAATTACATCTGTATATTTATTACCTGCTGGCTGCTGTTTGCTTGTCAGTCTTCGGCACCTCTAAAAGTAAAACCTCCTGCCCTAAAAGTATCTTGTGTTCCTTTTGTTGGCTATACACCTCTGATCATTGCTCAAGAGAAAGGATTCTTCAAAGCGCAAGGGGTAGACGTGGAACTCAGCTATATAAAGCACTCACAATTGCTTTTCGCGGATTTCAGTGCAGGGAAGTATGATGCGATCGCATTGACCTTGGGCGATTTTGTGATTTTGAGTGCCACATATCCTGATATGCAAGCTGTGATGGTTGTGGATGAATCGACAGGGGCAGATGTGGTAGTCGCGCAATCGGATATTAAAACAATCCCTAACTTGAAAGGAAAAAAGCTTGGTGCAACTCTAGGCGACTTTAGCGAGGTTTTCGTTACTGAGATGTTGAAAACCTCTAAGCTGACAAGCGATGATGTTAGACTGGTTAAAGTCGAGACTTTTGAAGTTCCCAATCGCTTACAAAACAATGCTATCCAAGCAGGACACACTTGGGAACCCTATCTTTCTGAAGCATTAAAATTAGGGGCGCATATCCTGTTTACAAGCAAACAAACCCCAGGCTTAATTTTGGATTTAATCGCGTTTCGGGGTGAGGTGATACGCCATCGCCCCGAAGATATTCGCGCCTTTGTGCGAGGCTGGCTTCAAGGCTTGTCATATTGGGAAGCAAATATTCCCGAAGGAAAGGAGATCGTCAGCAAAGCATTGAATATTCCCATCAATACCATTTCTTTCGACGGAATAGACTTTACTGACTTTGCAGACAATCAAAATTTCTTTCAATCAAACAGTCATAATTATATCTACAAAACTGCCAAAAAATATACGGACTTTTTTATTCGCGCTGGCAATGTGACGCGCCTTCCCAATCTAGAAACCTTGTTCAATTCTTCTTTCTTAACCCCCCCTCCTAGTCTCAAACCATGAAGCGATTGTTTTTCAACAGCATTCGTACAAAGTTAATCGTGTCGTTTCTCGTCGTTGCTCTGATTCCGTTGCTGTTGCTAGCATTTGTCAACAAGCAGACAACAGAAAAGGCATTGACCGACAACGCACGACAAGCGCTATCTGCGGCGGCTAACGAAACCGCTTACAGAATAGATGGGTTTATCGATGGGAATCTCAATGCCGTGCGCGTAGAAGCGATTTTACCAGGTTTGGCTGCCTATCTGGGCATACCTCCAGAACGGCGAAATGGTAGTCCCCAAGAGATGTTAGCGACTGAAACCTTAACCAGGCTCAGTCGCAAAGATACGCTTAATATTATCTCCTATGCCTTGCTCAACTTAAAGGGACGGAATGTACTCGATACGAATACACTGGATGTGGGACGAGATGAATCCGGTCAAGATTACTTCCAAGAACCGCTCAAAACTCAACTATCTTTTGTTTCTAGCATTAGGCAATCGCCGACAATTCCCAACCTCGTTACGCTCTTCTTTAGCAGTCCTGTTCGCGATGCGAAGGGAAATATATTGGGTGTATTGCGGGTGACATACAATGCCACATCTGTCCAGCAGTTGGTGAGTCGGAAAACTGAACGTGCAGGTGCGAAATCGTTAGCCGTTCTTTTAGATGAGAACTATATCCATCTGGCACATAGCACTACACCGGAACTCCTTTTCAAATCAATTGTACCTTTGTCACCCAATGTTGTAGTGAAACTGCAACGCGAAGGGCGTTTGCCTAAAAATATAACGGAAGAACTTGCAATCAATTTGCCCGACCTCAAGCAGGCTTTAGACACTAAACAGCCTTATCTAATCACACGATTGACAGCTACGGGTAATAATGAGTTAAGCCTCTTAGCGATCGCCCGCCTGCAATATCAACCTTGGTCAGTTCTTTTCGCACAACCCATTGCCGTTGCCCTAGCACCTGTAGAAAAACAAATACAGGATGCACTTCTTTTATTAGCAATCATCGCCACAATTGTAACTATCATCGCTTTGGCGATCGCACAACTATTAACCAAGCCTCTGATTTACCTCACCCAAGCGGTTGCCCAGTTTACGGCGGGTCACTTAGATATGCGTGTGAAGATGGGATCGCGAGACGAAATTGGTCTGCTAGCACGATCCTTCAACAGCATGGCGAGGCAAATTCAAGAATCATTTGAAACCCTCGAAGACAAAGTTAAAGAACGAACATCAGAACTCGCTAATGCTAATCAGGAAATCATTACCCTCAACGAAAAACTCAAAGTAGACAACCTCCGTTTAGGTGCAGAAGTGAATGTGGCGCGTCAGATCCAGCAAATGATTTTGCCTAACCCTCATGAACTGGAAATTGAGGGACTAGATATCGCCGGATACATGGAACCCGCCGATGAAGTAGGAGGGGACTACTACGACGTGCTACAGATCGATGGTGTTGTCACGCTGGCGATCGGTGATGTCACCGGACATGGCCTGGAAAGCGGCATTCTGATGCTGATGGCGCAAACCTCAGTTCGCACCCTGCAAGAGATTCGTGGACTAGATCCAGTTCGATTCCTGGATGTACTCAACCGTACCCTCTACAAAAACGTACAGCGCATGAATTCTGAGAAAAGTCTGACACTGGCGATTTTGAACTACTCCGAAGGACGGATCAGCATCAGCGGTCAGCATGAAGAAACGCTAGTGGTGCGAAAAAATGGAGAAGTTGAGCGCATCGACACGATCGATTTAGGTTTCCCGATCGCTTTAGATGATGATATCGCAGGCTTCATCAGTCACATCCTGATTGAGCTAGAACCTGGAGATGGCGTGGTGCTATATACTGATGGCATTCCAGAAGCCTATAACATCGGCAAAAAGCAGTATGGACTTAAGCAACTGTGTGAAGTGATTAGTCAAAATTGGCACAAGTCTGCAGCAGAAGTTAAGGATGCGGTGATTGTAGATGTACGGCAATATATCGGTAAGCAGAAAGTGTTTGATGATATTACGTTGCTAGTCTTTAAGCTGCAGGCTGAGGTTACTGAAAACGGAAATTTAGTTGATAAAATTATGTCCGCCAAAGAAAGTCTACAATGAAGAACAAAGTTTGAGTAATACTTTATGAAAGTAAACTACCAAGAAAGAATTGATTTAACAGCAGACGAGTTAAAAATAATTTTGTCCGAGCAGCGAACTCTACCTAATAAACAAGAAAATCAGGCACTTTATTGGTTAAAAACTGGAGCGAGTCAAAGCCTTACAGATGTAGCTGAACGTTTAGGTGTAAATAAAATTACTGTACATAGATACTTAAAACAATATAGTCCTCGCGGTCTGTCAGATAAGTGATGCCCAATAATAAAAATGTAGGCACACTATCTATTAGCCTTAATCTATCTTACGTTTTTTGAGGTGGAGCTACTTAGAAGATGGTTTGGGAACTGCAACGGTGGTAACACGGACATTCGGATCGAGGGCGTCACCTTGAGAGTAAATATAATCAAATGCCGATCGATCTTTAAGCATATGTGCCCGCAAAAACAGGGCGCTCCAACGGGCGATCGTTTCAATACCCACGGCTCGCTCTAAGGTAGCAGTATTGCGATCGGGGTTCGCACCAGCGGGGTTATTAACATCGGTAATGCCGAAATGATTTGCACCCATAACAGTAATCAAAGCTTTGGGTGGTGTTTGAATTTGGTCAAAGGTGCTTTGAGATCGATCGGGCAGGGCGACACCATCGATATCCCCTTGAATCAACGCCACTGCAATGCCATCATTAGCGATGGGTACAAATTCATCAGCAATAGGATTCCGCAAGTTAGCTCCAAAAAATGCACCCGCTAATAGTTCTTTCGGGCGGGTAAATGGCTCTTGACACAAATACAATTCTGGGAGACATTTGTTAGCAATCACTGATAACCCCACTGCACCACCAAAAGAATGACCCAATAAACCCAGGCGCTGCGTATCGATAACAGACGCGATCGGAGATGTGGGCTTTGTGTTTTCGATCGCCATTTGAGACAAAACCGCCGCAATTTGCGAAGTTTCCGACGCCAAATTAGGCGGTGAAGTGGGATTGAAGGGCGAAGGGCGCAAATGGTTCGGAACGACTACCACAAAGCCGTACCGCGCCACATGGCTAGCGTAATCTGAATAAAATGATTTATCTACAAGCGCACCTTGCAATAAAAGTACAATGGGGAAAGAGTAATTACCGGAATTAAGATCGGATGGTTTAGGATAATAAATATCAGCTAAATCGTTATTAGCAGATATAGTCGTACTGTAAAAGCTAGTTTCTTTAAATGGCGGTGCATAATCGATTGTTGTGGCAAAGACTTTGCCACCAAGGACAACAAACGCAGCAATTACACAAACAATTGCTAGGGTTTTTGCTGTAAATAAATGAGGGGTTAAATTCATCATTATTTTGGGTTTGAGAGTGCATAAGCTACTAAAAAAAGCAAGTCGGCGACCCTTGGTAATTTAACGAGCGTTACCGGAAAATGTTTCCGACTCTGTGACAAATAGTAGGGGCGGGTTCACCAACAATACCTGCCAATAATTGACAATCTCAAAAACCCGCCCCGATCGGGATATTATGGTTAATCGATCGGACATGATATGACTCCTAAATAAACACGATTCACGATTTTAAACCCTTTTTGAATACTTGGAGTTTAGTGTGTCTTATAACCCTCCTAAATAAACACGATCCACGATTTTACACCCTTTTTGAATACTTGGAGTTTAGTGTGGCTTATCACCAACAAAATCTTCTTTAGAAAAACGTTTTTTAGAGTGGCAAATCGGAATTTCGATGGCTAATGTCGCCCCTTGATCCGGTATCGAAAAACAACGGAGTTGCCCCCCGTGGTTGTCCACTACAATAGTATAGCTGATCGATAACCCCAAACCCTTTCCTTGGCCCACTTGCTTCGTTGTAAAAAAGGGTTCAAAAATGCGTTGTTGAATCTCTTCTTTTATGCCCGGCCCATTATCAGTAATATAAATACCCACTTGACAATCGGAGAGTAACTTCGTGCAAATAGTAATAGTAGGGATGTGGCTGTTATCATCGGCCTCTTTTTCCCAACTTTTTTGTGACTGCAACGCATCAATCGCATTGCTCAGGACGTTCATAAAAACCTGATTCATTTGCCCCGCATAACATTCTATCTTTGGCAGAGCCTCATACTCTTTTACCACTTTAATTATCGTTTGATCTGCTTCATCTTTCAGCCGATGCTGCAAAATCATCAGCGTACTCTCAAGTCCTTCATGGATATCCACCGCTTTTAACTCAGCTTCATCGAGTCGGGAAAAATTCCGCAGCGATTGCACTATTTCTTCGATTCGGTTAGCTCCTATGCTCATAGAAGCAATTAACTTCGGCAAGTCCTTCCTGAGAAAAGTGAGATCCATCGCCTCTAGTTGTTCCTGGATAGCTGCTGTGGGATTGGGGAAATCTTCTGCGTAGAGTTGCACCAGCCTCAGCAAATCTTCAGTGTACTCCCTTACGGGCGAGAGGTTCCCTTTAATGAAGCTAATCGGGTTGTTAATTTCGTGAGCTACCCCTGCTACGACATTCCCTAAACTTGACATTTTCTCGCTTTGAATTAGTTGAGCTTGTGCATTTTGTAACTGTTGTAAAGCCAGCTCTAGCTGCTGAGATTTCTCCCGCTCTTTAGCTTCGGACTCCTGCAATCGCGCATTTTGCTCGTGCATTTTTTTTTGCAACCGCTGAATAGTTAGTTGATTTTCGACACGAGCTAAAACTTCTTCTAAATCAAATGGCTTGGTGATGTAGTCTACTCCTCCAACAGCAAATGCTGTGACTTTATCCAATACTTGATTTAAGGCGCTCAAGAAAATCACTGGAATACCCGAAGTTCTGCCATCCGCTTTTAAATGTTGGCACACTTCGTAGCCGTTCATCTGGGGCATCGTGATGTCCAGCAAAATCAAATCTGGCGGGGTTGAACGCGCTGCTTTTAATGCCATTTCCCCGTTTATTACCCCCCGAACTTTATATCCTTTGTCCCTTAGCATAATGGATAAAAGACGCAGGTTGTCTGGGGTATCGTCAACCACTAAAATATTGTCAACATAAGATTCTAATTTCTGGGTGTTCATGGGATAAATTTTTCTGTTAAGTCAGTAATTTTATCATATCTAAAATTATGAATCCAATCGGTAATAATCTCCGCAGAAGAAGTATTGGATTCAGGGATTGTGGCGACTAAACTTAAAATCAGGTCAGCATCTGCATCGATAGCTCCATGATGTAACTGTATCACCCACTCCGTAGGCATTGTCGCCAAAGTTGTCCTTAAAATTTCAGTTTTTTCCCCTTCTTTTACACTCAAGTCTTGACCCTCAAGCTGAGATAATGTAAAGTTCGGTAAATCTTCATAAATATACTGTACCCCTAAATGTTCAGCCATTTTGGCAAAAATAACTTCTTCTTGGAAAGGCTTGCTCACAAAATCGTCACAGCCTGATGATAAAACAATGGCTCGCTCTTCCTCAAAAGCGCTAGCGCTCAACGCAACAATCGCGGTAGCCTCATCTTGAATCTTGGCTTTAATCTGTCTGGTAGCCTCATACCCGTCTATCACAGGCATTTGCATATCCATCCAAATTAGGTGAGGTTTCCAAGTTTCCCAGATTCTAATAGCTTCTTGACCATTTACTGCTTCGCGCACCTCCAAGCCAAGCGGTTCGAGAAGATGAATCAATAGCAAACGGCTCTCCCATTTATCATCAACCACCAAGATGCGATATGAGGGTTGGTTGGGTTGTAAACCAATTACCCGCTTTCTTGATTGTCGAGGTTGAACTTCAGCCATCTCAGGGGAGCTAATTTGGATATCAAAACTAAAAATTGTTCCTCGATTCAAGGTACTGTTGACGGTAATGTCTCCTCCCATCAGTTGTACGAATTGTCGGCTGATGGGTAAACCCAAGCCTGTTCCTTCTTGAGATTTCCGACCTGCGTCAGTCTGCACAAAAGCCTTAAATAGAGAATCTAGCTCAGTAGGAGCAATGCCGTAACCAGTATCTTCCACTTCAAACGTAATAGTCCGTGGTTCGTTGTCTATGGGGGACTTTTGTTTCGCACTAATTGCTGCAACCCGAAGCGTTACACTGCCCTTCGCAGTAAACTTAATCGCATTTCCTAACAGATTAATCAAGACTTGACGCAATTTATTTTCGTCAGTTTTTACATACTGAGGAATGTTAGAGTTGATGTGCCAACTGAGCTGTAAACCTTTAGAATCAGCTTTGAGTTTGAGCATTTCTTCGAGAGAATGGAGCAAATGATACAGGTCAAAGCTAGTAGGATTTAAGGTAATCCGACCTGCCTCGATTTTAGACATTTCCAGCACGTCATTAATCAGCGTCAGCAAATGCTCGCCAGAACGGCTAATGATGCCTATCTGTCCCTGCTGTATGTGAGAAAGGGATGAGTCGCGCGCCAGCACTTGGGTAAAGCCGAGAATTGCATTTAGGGGAGTTCGTAATTCGTGACTCATTTTTGATAAAAATTCGCTTTTAGCCTTGTTAGCCGCATCTGCAACTTCTTTGGCTTTTTGTAAGGCCGCCTCTGCTTTTTTACTTTCCGTAATATCGCTTGCTGTGCCAGTTATTCCTAGAATATTTCCCTCGGAATCCCGCACTACAAGTGAATTAAACCGGAGATTGATAGGTCTACTATCTCTAGCTAATTGTATGGTTTCATACTGAAATACGGACTCTCCATTCAGCATACGTTGGAATATCTCGCTATCTTTGGGAAGTTGTTCAGGTATCTGAAACTCACTGAATTTTCGCCCTATCATTTCTTCAGGGCTGTAGCCAAAAATCTGTTGGACGGCAGCGTTGACGAAGGTATAACGCCCTTCAGCATCAAGTGACCAGATCATATCCTGCGATGTTTCAACTAAGTCACGGTATTTAGCCTCACTTTCTTTGAGCGCTTCTTCTACCCTTTGACGATCGGTAATGTCGTTAATGACTAAGAGAATACACGCTTCTCCACCCAGATCAATAATATCTGCTGATACCAGCATCTTCCTCACCTCGCCTGATGAAGTACAAAAATCAAATTCCTGATTCCGAAGCACTCCTGATTCTTGCAATAGCTGTCTGTATCTGCCACATTCTTCTAATTTAACCCAAAGATTCAACTCAATTGGTGTAAAACCGATTACCTGTTCGCGAGAGTAACTAAAAGTGCTGAGGAAACTGTCGTTGACTTCGATGTAGCGTCCATCTGCGAAACGGGCGAGCGCGATCGGGTTAGGACTGGAACGAAAGGCTGTAGAAAACTTTTCCTCTGACTGGCCCAAAGCTCTTTCTGTTTGCATTCTAACAGCGATTTCCTGTTGCAATTCTTGCGTTCTTTCTATAACCTTACGTTCCAGCGTTCGCGAGTATTCCCCTAATTGATCGTAAAGTTGAGCATTCTCAATAGAAATAGCAATTTGGGAAGATAAAAGTTTTAACAATTCTAGCCGATCAGTAGTAAAAGCCCCTTCAGTCAGGTTATTTTCCAAATAAAGAAGGCCAGTCAGCTTACCTTGGTGCAGCAGAGGAGTGCAAAGAATAGACTTCGGTTGAG
>NZ_JAUBRC010000033.1:0-84192 GCF_036701635.1 Microcoleus sp. N9_B4
TCCTTCTTCCTTCTTCCTTCTTCCTTCTTCCTTCTTCCTTCTTCCTTCTTCCTTCTTCCTTCTTCCTTCTTCCTTCACCTATATGTCAAAACAGCTAAATTCAAACCCCGCCCACGCCGCCATTACCGCACCAATTGGACTCCTGGCAGGTTTCACCTATCCTTTGCGAGCTTTCACGCTGATTTTGCAAACTCCCAAGCTATGGACTTATGTATTAGTTCCCGTGGTGCTAAATTTTATAATTGGTATTGGTCTTTATTTAAGCTTGCTATTTCCCAGTTTAGCAGGGATAGATGTTTTAGTTGCCGATTTGTCCGTCCGATTTAATGCTCTAATTGCGAGTTTTCCCGCTTGGCTGAGCTTTCTCGGCGTGTTAACAGTTGCTTTCGGCTGGTTGCTGCGCGTACTCCTAGTGTCAGGACTTTTGCTGATAATTGGATTCTTGTTAGTTCAGTTTGGCGTGATTTTAGGTTCACCCTGGTACGGCAAACTTTCCGAACAATTGGAACTGCTGCGGAACGGTCAATTGCCCGCAGAAGCACCAATGAATTTGGCGAGTAGTTTTGGGGATATTCAAAGGGCGATCGCTTTTGAACTGCGAAAACTACAAATTTTGTTGAGCGTCGGTATACCGCTGCTGCTGCTAAATTTTATCCCTGGTGTCGGCTCTATTCTTAGCAGTTTGGGTGGCGTAGCTTTGGGCGCGACTATTGTCTGTTTGGACTTTTTAGATGCACCTTTGGAGAGGCGGAGGCGACCTTTTCAGGAGAAGTTAGAGATCATTTGGGCGAGTTTGCCCGCCAGCGGAAGTTTTGGTTTGGTTTGTTTGGGTTTGGTGAGCATTCCGCTGTTGAATCTGTTGGCGATTCCCCTGTGCGTGACGGCGGGAACTTTGTTTTTTTGCGATCGCATTTGGCCTGCCCGCTTTGCCCCAGAAGAAACAAAGAGCGATCGAGAAACTAACATTACAACTTAAAAACTAGGGAGATGCTTCTTCCTTCGGCTGACTCTGGGAGTTAAGACCCAAAAACGGGCTTAACAACAGCCAACTAATGAAGAAAAAGGATGCTGTAAATAGCTGGACAATATCGATCGCCGACAAATATCCGTCAGATAATAGTGCAATAGTTCTATCCGTCAGCCCGAATATCCAAGAGAGAATGCCAAACAGCCAAATGCCTTTTTGGAGCATGGGCAAAAATGCTGAAACTTCGGAGTTTTGCTGCTTGTTCATTGATTTAGCCCTTGTTTGCGAAAAGTCTGATTAACCGGGGCACCCCAAGGGCTTAAGGATTTTTGGTGTCTCCTCGGATTCCCTTTGTTATCTATATGTTAAGAAATATTTCCCGATATGACAACGCGCCCTGCGAGGTATTTCCGCATCTATCTCAAGAGGTAGTCGCAGCCCTAACAAAGAGTGATATTTGCTACACTTTGGTAGGATGCGCGATCGCGATCGGGTTCTGGGCTAGTCTTGCCATTAGTCCCAGGCGGTTGATATAGTGGGTCACAGGCTACGTAAAAGAGCGACACAAATTATGTTATTTAACAGTATTGAATTTTTAGTATTTTTTGCGATTGTTTTCGCCATATATTATTTCCCTCCGTTGCAAAAAGTGCAGGTTCCCATCCTGATAATTGCCAGCTTTATTTTTTACAGTTGGAGCGCCCCCGCACTGTTGCTGATCCTGCTACTTTCCATTATGATCAACGCTACAGTCAGCTTTCAAGTTGCCCGAATTTCTGACAAGAAACAGCGACTTTTTTGGGCTTTATCGGGAGTAGTTCTCAATGTATTAATTTTGAGCTTGTTTAAATACGCTGGTTTGCTAACTAACTTTGTTAGCGATGTTTTTAATATTGCTCGCTCCGAAGGCAGCATTGCTTATTTATTCTTAAAATTGCCTCTGCCTATCGGCATTTCTTTCTACACATTTGAAGGCATAAGTTTAATCGTAGACGTACTGACTCAAAAAAACAAAAGCGAAACCGAAGCAAACGCTTACGTCTCGCCCAACTTCACCCAACACCTGCTAAATACTTCATTTTTTATTAGCTTTTTTCCCAATTTACTGTCAGGCCCAATTTTAAAATCCAAGACTTTTTATCCCCAGATTGTTCCTAAATACTTTAAAGAGATTCCTTGGAATTTCATTTTTCGCTCGCTCGTTGTCGGCTACTTCCTAAAAATGGTCATCGCCGACAACTTAAAAGACTATACCTTCTGGATCAGCTTTCCCTACTACCAAGGATTTGGAACTATTACCAACCTGACACTGCTGTTTGGCTACTCAATCCAAATTTTCGCCGATTTTGCCGGTTACTCCTTAATTGCGATCGGTTTTGCAGCCGCTTTGGGTTACAGAATTCCCGACAACTTCGACTTTCCTTACATCTCGCGTTCCCTCTCCGAATTCTGGAGAAGGTGGCACATTTCCCTCTCAACTTGGCTCCGAGATTATCTATACTTTCCCCTCGGCGGAAACCGCAAAGGAAAAATCAGAACTTATGTTAACTTAATGATAGTAATGACTTTAGGAGGATTATGGCATGGGGCTGCTTGGAGTTATGCAGTTTGGGGAATTTATCACGGATTAGGTTTAGCAGTAGAACGCTTTTTTGGCTTCGACAAATCCAAAAACAAATTGCCAGAACCAAATCAAGTAAAAATCAAACCAATCTGGCAGCAATTATTATTGGACAGCCTTAGCGTTGTAGGAATTTTCTCTTTTGTTTCCGTGGGATGGCTGCTTTTCAAACTGCCTCGATTTGAAGAAGCGGTTGACTTCGCAGTTACTTTAGTTCGCAACTATCAAGTCAAGCCCGGTTGGAGTCACATTATTCCGACGCTAATTTTTTCGCTACCAGTAGTGATTTATCACATTCCCCATTTTCCCACTTGGCAAAATCGGATGAAACAGGATTCCAATAAAAACGGCCAAAAAGTCTGGAGCCTTTATCAAGATTTAGCTTTAGGAATTATGCTAGCAATGATATTCCTCAACAGTGGCAGCTCGAAACAATTTATTTATTTCCAATTCTAGAAGGTGTTCTATGTTTGTCAAATTCCCGTTGCGACCGATTTTGCGCCCGGTACTAATTTTTCTGTTTATAATGAGTTTTTATCAAGCGCTCGTCAGCGGCGGAGTTTTGCCTGCTTCCGATGGAGTTAGCCTGCTTCAAAATAATATTGTTAAAACTCAAAGGTATGTATATCAGGATAATTCCGATCTAAAAATGGTAGTGGTAGGTAGTTCTCTAGCTGCAAACCTTAATATTAAAGACATTGGAGAGGGCGTAAAGAGCATAGCTTTGGGGGGAGGAGCGAGCCAAACAGGTTTAGAAATAGTTAAAAGAAGTAAAAGCAAGCCTCCTATTGTTTTGGTGGAAATTAACGATACTATTGTTCGGAAAATAGATACAGAATTAATGGATTCTTTGTATCATCCTCTTTTTTATTGGTTACGCCAGTATTTACCGATGATGAGAGAGGAATACCGTCCGATTAGCATTTTTGTGGATTTTTTTAAAAGTCGATCGAAGCCGAATCAAAAAGTGACGCGAGAGGCTCTAGACAGATTAGAAGGTCGATATCTTACTCCCGACTTATCCCAAAAAGCTATCCAAACGGTAGTTGATATTCAAAGTCAACCTTTGTCTGAAAAAGATGCAGAAGCTATAAAAAAAGAAGCTGAGTTTATTAAAAGTCAAATCGCAGAAATCCAAAAAAATAGCGGGGCGAAAGTAGTTTTATTTGACATACCGCAAGAGTCACGAGTTAACGCTGCAATCAGGAGAAAACAAGTCGAAGAATTGGCTAAAAAGCTGTTTCCGTCCGATCGTTTTGAGTGGCTGCCACCCCCGAAAGAGCGAGAATGGCGTACCAATGACGGGGTTCACTTGATCCGCAGCGACGCTAGAGATTTTGCCGAGTTTTTGAGAGAGAAATTGCTGAGTACGGTAGCCGCGGGATCTGTTGGCACCGCGCCTAGAAAAGAAAGCTTGTAATTTATTTTGAAGTGTGTCATACTACAGGATGAGCCAGTCTGGTTCAAGAATGATCATGAGGTTTGTACTGAGGAGGGAGAGTTATCAAAGCCCTAAAAGCCACAGGACAAACAATTTGATGATCAGTATCAACCCGGCTTGATATGAGTTCAGCCTCAATAAAATCGAACAATGGCACGCTTAAATCAGATTATTGCGATCGAAAAAGGCATCAAAAGCCGATCCGTCCAAGAACTCGCAGAAGCTCAAAAAGCACTCCAGAAGCCCGCTGTGCTTTCTGGAATCTCCCGTACTTACCGCCCCAAAGACGAAGAAGGCGAACAACTACCGCCAGAGTCCAAAAAAGTTGAAGTCAAAGCAGAAGAGATTATCCGCAAAACGACTGAAGTTTTGACGAAACTCTTCGACGTAACTGCAACCAAAGATTGGACAAATTGTAGGGCTCGTGCTGACGTAACTGTAGACGGAAACGTGCTTTTGAGCCAAGTTCCTGTCAGCTATTTGCTATTCATTGAAAAGCAGTTGGCAGATTTGCAAGCATTCATCAAAAAACTTCCCGTCTTAGATGCTTCCGAGACTTGGAACTTCGATGCTTCGGCAGACTGTTGGGCCACAGAACCGGTGCAAACTCTCAAGACTTTTAAAACTCCGCGCAATCACGTTAAAGCTGAAGCTACCGAACACCATCCGGCTCAAGTCGATGTTTATTACGAAGATATTACGATCGGCTATTGGCGGACTGTCAAGTTTTCTGGATCTTTGCCAGCCCGTCGGATCAATGAGTTGCTGCAAAGGGTGGAAATCTTGCAGCAAGCTGTTATGTTCGCCCGCGAAGAAGCTAACAATTCTGAAGTTGAGGAACAGAGAGTGGGAGAACGAATTTTTCAGTTTATTTTCGGCTGATTGCTTGCTTGTTTGATAGTTATGGTTTAAGATCTAAACAGAGTACAAGTTCAATCTAAAACTTCAACTTAAACCGTACAAATGTGATAGTACAGGTTCGACTCCTGTCCCTCCTACCTAAAAAAGGGGGGTAGCCCAATTGGCAGAGGCAGCATTGCGTACAAATTCAACAGCAAGCTATTACTCTAAACTCAGCATTCACCGCCGATCGCTAAAACGAATGTCAGGAAAATCACATCATCGATGTTGCTGGTTCAACTCCAGCCTCCTCAACCAAACACTGGGGAGTAGCTCAATCGGTAGAGCGCGATGCTCTTAATCTTAAATCCTTGACTTAAATGTGATAGCGTGCCCAAATGGGCGGTAAATATAAACCCAGTAGTAAGGTCAGAACTGCTGGGTTTTATGCTAATAATTGAATCAATTTGTTAAATCCGTCTGTCGTGGACGTATCAAGGCCGATGATTTACTGCATCAATCCTCAGTGCGAACAACGCGAAAATCCTGCTGCTGCTCAAAATTGTCAGGCTTGCGGCACGGATTTGTTAATTGGCGATCGCTACCGCATCCTTAAACCAGTGCGATCGCCCAATCCCGCACGCCCCACAGACATCTTTGAAGTTGAAGATTTGGGAACCGGGGAAAACGAATGGGGAACTGTCAAAATTTTAAAAGTCTTGAAACACGCTCACAATCCCGATTTAGTTCGCTTGTTCAAGAAAGAAGCGCGAGTTTTGATTTGGCTGGCCGGAAAGGGCTCAGTTCCCCAAGTCGAACCTGACGGTTATTTCCCAATTAAACTCCCCCATAACTTCCAGAAATTGTCTTGTTTGGTGATGGAAAAAATTAGCGGAGAAAACTTGGCAGAATTCTTAACTAAAAAACAGTACGTTTCTCAAAAGCTCGCTCTTGATTGGCTGCAACAAATGCTTCAGATTTTGCAGGAAATCCACAAATATCATGTAGTGCATCGGGATATTAAGCCATCCAACCTGATGGTTGAAGCTAATGGAAAATTGAGATTAATTGACTTCGGCGCCGCCACAGAAGCAGATATAGATACCGCACCCATAGGTTCTGCTGGATACGCCGCACCGGAACAAATTCTAGGTAAAGCAGGCGTGCGATCGGACTTTTTTGCCCTAGGGCGTACTTTTGTACATTTATTAACAGGCATAGAGCCGATCGACTTTCCCGTCAATGAAAAAACTGGTAAAATTAATTGGAGGAACCAGGCTGTAGATATTGACCCGTTACTCCTAGAGTCGATCGACGAATTGATGGAACCGCTACCAGAAAACCGACCTGAAAATACCCAAGTTATTTTAGAAAAATTAAAAATTCACGACGCAGACCCCCTGCAAAAGGGGGACGCAACGTCGCTTCAATAAATCTCTTCCAACCGGCGAAAATCCCGCTCAACTTCCGCCCACAAAGCTCGATTGTGAGGGTCAGTTTTCACAGCCTTTTTCAAATATATTCTCGCCTTATCAACCTGCTTTTCTCCGATCAAATGCCGTCCCCAGCGCTGATAGGCGATCGCCTGCCACTGACGCACCTCCAAATCTTCGGGAACCCGCTGGGCCAAACCCTCAATCAAGGCGATCGCCCGCGGGAACCTCTGATATTTCAGCAACTGCTGCAACTCAAAATAAGCATCTTGCTTTAACTTTTGTTCTACCGCCGACAGATCCGCATTAGATTGAACCGCGGCCTCTTTTCGAGTCACTTTAACTGCCTGCGGTTGAGCTTTCACCCCCAGATCCGGCGGTGTCGAAGTAGGCGGCACAGTTGAATTGGCAACTTTCGACTCCGCAACATCGGGGGGGGCAATTTTCACCAGGAACTTATAAGCCTCAGTAATAGCAATAAACTTATTTTTAGCCTGTTCGTTTCCCGGATTCACATCGGGGTGATACTGTCTGGCTAACTGCCGATAAGAGGTCTTAACTTGCGATAAACTCGCACCTGACCTCAGTCCTAACTGTCGGTAATAATCTGCAATATCCATTTAGCATGAATGAGCGTTGATAATTCCATTAAATATGGCAGAATCCTTAAATGTAAAGATTCTGCCAAAATTTAGTGCGAACTAGGTTGTAGTGGGAGGGTTGTCCGCACTACGGTGGCGCAAAAATAACTTACGGACGATCTTCGATTACTCTGTCAATCAAGCCGTATTCCTTGGCTTCCTCAGCGGACATGAAATAGTCGCGATCCATGTCCTTCTCGATTTTCTCGATCGGCTTGCCAGTATTCTTAGCATAGATACCGTTGAGTTGGTGGCGCAGTCGCAGAATCTCTTTCGCCTCAATCTGAATATCCGTTGCTTGTCCCCGCGTGCCCCCAGAAGGCTGGTGAATCATGATTCGCGAGTGAGGCAAAGCTAACCGTTTCCCCTTCGCACCGGCAGCTAAAAGGAAAGAACCCATCGAAGCAGCCAAGCCCACACAAATCGTCACCACGTCTGATTTAATGTGCTGCATGGTATCAAAAATAGCCATGCCTGCCGACACCATCCCGCCTGGGGAATTGATGTATAAAATAATATCCTTACCTGAATCTTCCGAATCAAGATAGAGCATCACAGCGATGATTTGATTGGCAATTTCATCGTCAACGTCCCTGCCCAAGAAAATAATCCGTTCCCGGTAGAGGCGATCGTAGATATTAATCCACTGAGTATCATAACCCCCCGGCATCTTGTAGGGAACTTTTGGCACACCTATAGGCATAATTCGGAACTCCGTTTAGTTGGTAATTGGTGATCTGGCAATTGGTTATGGTTTATTAGTTATTTGTTACTTGTTATTTCCGGTTTTTTATTTTGTGGTTATAATGACCAATAAACAATAACCAATAACTAATAACTAATAACTAATACCCCCTAACCCAATTAGATGACTCCTGCAGGCAGCGGTTTCGGCAATTCTTCCGAACTTTCAAGAACGCGATCGATCAAACCGTATTCTTTAGCTTCCTGGGGCGTCAGGTACAGCAACCGATCCATATCTTTAGTAATCTTTTCGATCGGTTGGCCAGTACAGCTTGCAAAAATCTCAAGCATCGTCGCTTTATTTGCCAGCACTTCCTTAGCCCGAATTTGAATGTCGCTTGCTTGACCCCGCGTGTAAGCCTTGGGTTGGTGCAACACAATCGAAGCGTGGGGCAAACTCGCCCGAAAGCCTTTTGTACCAGCCGCTAACAGCATCGCAGACATCCCCATTGCCGAACCGAGGCAAATAGTGTGCACAGGCGGCTTAATGTACCTGATCGTATCGCAGATAGCGAAGGCTTCTGTTTCAAAGCCGACGGGTTCGCCACTGTAACCAGAAGTGCCGGTCGAGTTGATGTAGATTTTGATCGGCTTCTCGGGGTCTTCGTACTGCAAGAACAACAGTTCAGCGATAATCAGTTCTGTTACCGCAGGCACTAGAGGCATACCCAGATAAACGATCCGCTCCTTCAGCAACAGGGATGGCAAATCGGGAGGTGGCGTCCGAGAGTTCCCTTCCCCGTAGTATGGCGATTGCACAGCTTTAATTGGTGTGTTCATATAACCGAAATGTTGCCTGAACTGATGGAGCTATTCTTAAAGAAATAGTAACGCAATCTTTAGGTATCCCGCATGAAAGTTAGTTTGCTCCCGGTTTTAAACGACCCTAACCTTGACGCTGCCGCGCCCTCAACGCAGCGCCAGCTAGCAATTTCAGTGTCTGCGACGGCAAGCTCGATCGACTCCAGCGTACCCTTAAACCTGTGCCTGATTCTCGACCACAGCGGTTCGATGGGCGGACGCCCCTTGGAAACCGTCAAACAAGCCGCCGGACGGTTGCTAGACAGGTTGAAGCCCGGGGATCGCTTTTGCGCGGTGGCTTTCGACCACAAAGCCAAAGTCCTCGTCCCCAATCAAATTGTGGGAGATCCCAGTAGCATTAAACGGCAAATTGAGCAATTGCGCTCGGCCGGTGGCACAGCAATTGATGAGGGCATTAAGTTAGGTATTGAAGAGTTGGGCAAAGGCAAAAAAGAAGCTGTATCTCAGGCATTTCTGCTGACTGACGGCGAAAACGAACACGGCGACGACAGCCGCTGTTTGAAGTTGGCTAAATTGGCTGCCGACTACAACATGACTTTAAATTCTCTGGGATTTGGCGATAACTGGAACCAGGATATTTTGGAAAAGATTGCTGATGCTGGCGGCGGTGCTCTGGCTCACATTCAGCGTCCCGAAGATGCGGTTGACGAGTTTAGCAAACTATTTACTCGCATCCAAGGTGTAGGTTTGACTAATGCTTATTTGCTATTTTCACTGATGCCAAAAGTACGGTTAGCCGAACTCAAACCGATCGCCCAAGTTGCCCCGGATACGATCGAATTACCGGTACAGCAAGAGGGCGATCGTTTTATGGTGCGCCTGGGAGATTTAATGAAGGATATAGAGCGAGTAGTTTTGGCTAATATTTATATTGGACAGTTGCCAGAAGGTACACAGGCGATCGGGCAATTACAAATTCGCTACGACGATCCGAGTGTCGGTCAAGGTTTGCTTTCCGATCCGGTTGCACTTTCCGCTAATGTCCTGAAAGTTTATCAGCCGGCACTTAACCCGACTGTGCAGCAGCACATTTTAGCTTTGGCTAAATACCGCCAAACTCAACTCGCAGAAACTAGATTGCAACAGGGCGATCGCGCCGGCGCAGCTACGATGCTGCAAACTGCTGCGAAAACTGCTCTGCAAATGGGCGATAAAAGTGCCGCAACTGTGCTGCAAACTTCTGCTACTCGTTTGCAGTCTGGCGAACAATTGAGTGAAGCCGATCGCAAGAAAACTCGGATTGCTTCTAAAACTATTTTGAAGTAATCTCATGGTTTGTAATTCTCAGGAAATCCGGCGATTGGAAATCGCGACTACACAAACAAAGTCCGCCTTCGCGGACTAAGAATATAGAAACCCGCCAGCGCGGGTTTTGTTTTTGTGTTCGTTTCACTCACCGGTTAAAATTTGTGGATGCTTTAGATGCTCGATCGTTTAGAATGTTTGTATCACCTATCAACAGTGCTTGTATGAGCCAGACAATATCTGATAAAGTACGCTGGACTACCGCCGATTTAGAACTATTGCCCGATAACGGCGATCGCTATGAAATTATTGATGGGGAGCTATTTATGACATGGGCGGCACACTGGAATCATCAATAAGTTTGTGCTAATATCTGCAGGGAGTTAAAAACTTGGTCGCAAAAAACAGGATTAGGAGCATCAGTAATTAGTCCAGGGTTTATTTTTACAGACTTCGCCTTTGTTGCCCGATTTTAGTTGTTCTGTATCTCAAATTTTTGCCTAAATTATGAAATCATCATTTTACAATTTAATTGCTACTCTAGTAATATTTACTATCTTTGGTAATATATTCCCGGCTGTCTCTACTAAATCCTCAGCAATATTAATAGCTCAAAAAACGATTGTTCAAAATCCTGCTGAAGATTTATTCAATAGTGCTTTAGCCAAGTCAGAGGCTGGAGATATTCAAGGGGCGATCGCCGATTACACCGAAGCCATCCGCCTCAACCCCAACTACGCCAAAGCCCACAACAAGCGCGGCATCATCCACGGCCGCAATCTCAAAGATTATCCAGCAGCTAAAGCAGATTTCGATCGCGCAATTGAAATTAACCCCAACTACGGCGACGCCTACTACAACCGCGCCAGAGTCCGCGAGTTCTTAGAAGACAAACCGGGGGCGATCGCCGATTATCAAAAAGCAGCGGAACTCTATCAAAAAGATGGCAATACCAACGATTATCAAGATGCCATCAAACATCTTCAAATGCTGCAAGAATAAATGGCTTTTGAAAACATAGTATAATATGCTTCGATCTGCGTTCATCCGCGTCCATCTGCGGTTAAACACTCCAAATTAACTATTCAAAAAATGCCCGAAAATTCCACCGTTACCGTTACCGTACCCGCCACAACCGCCAACCTAGGCCCAGGATTCGACTGCATCGGCGCCGCTTTAAGCCTCTACAACCGCTTCCAATTCTCCCGACTAGAACCCTCAGTAACAGAGAAACTAAAAATTACTGTTACAGGCAAAGAAGCCGCCAAAGTCAAGACAGACGACAGCAATCTCGCTTATCTAGCCTTTGTCAAGTTATACGATCGCCTGAACCAATCGCCGCCGCCCGTAGCCATACATATAGATATGCAAGTGCCGCTGGCTAGAGGTTTAGGAAGTTCCGCCACAGCTATTGTTGGTGGGTTAGTCGGTGCAAATGAGTTAGCCGGTGCGCCTTTGAGTCAGGTGGAAGTGATGCAATTGGCGATCGAACTTGAAGGACATCCCGACAACGTTGTCCCCGCTTTACTCGGAGGGTGTCGCCTCGCTGCTAGCAATGCACCCCCCCAACCCCCCCTTAGTAAGGGGGGGCTAAGAGAAGAATTCCCCCTCCGTGAAGGGGGGCTAACAGAATCACCCCCCCTTAGCAAGGGGGGGCAGGGGGGGGGTTCCTGGCAAATTTGCGATATTCCCTGGCATCCAAATATTGTGCCCGTGGTAGCCATCCCCGATTTTGAACTGTCTACAGCCGAAGCCCGCAAAGTTTTGCCAGCAGATTACAGTAAGGCTGACGCGATTTTTAATGCTGCACACCTCGGTTTGCTAGTGCGGGCTTTGGAAACTGGGAATGAAAACTGGCTGCGCTGCGCCCTCCAAGACAAAATTCACCAACCTTACCGGCAATCTCTGATTAAGGGATATGAAGCGGTGCAACAAGCTGCCCTGAATGCAGGGGCCTATGAAATGGTAATTAGCGGTGCCGGGCCAACACTTTTAGCTTTAACGGATGTGGCTAACGCTGTTGCGGTTGAGAAAGCGATGGCGGCTGCTTGGGGGGAATTTGGGGTAAAGGCTGAGGTAAGGGCGATCGACCTCGATACTCAAGGCGCGCAAGTCTCCCTTTAGTTATTCCACTCCTGGACACACAACATCTGCATAACCGTGTTGTGTAGGGGCAATCCCTCGTGGTTGTCCCTCTCCATGTTATTCATATTTCTATTCTCGACCTCTGCGTGAATCAGCGTCAATCCATTGTCATCTGCGGTTGAGAAATTATCTTTTTTTAACCGCAGATGAGGGCAGATAAACACAGATTAACGCAGATTAATTATATCAATTACAACCGAAATTTGGCTCAGAGATCTATTCACCAACGCCTTCTGGCTCCTGACTTCTGACTCTTTCCCCGCAGCAAGAGAGCCTCGCAGCAAGAGAGCCTCAAAACTCCAATTTCTAGCTGGGTTACAAAAATGAGATGCTCCCCTGCTGCTATTTCCTATAAAAAATTTTACCTTAAAAAAGTGCAGTCATTGTAGGGGCGGATTCACAACAATTTCAGGCTAAAACCAACAATTTCAAAAAGCCGCCCCACCAACGGTAAATACTGTTAATTAACTGTGACGCAGCGGAATCTCTATCTGAATTTTAGTGCCTTTTCCCGGTTCGGAAAAACACTTGAACACTCCTTTGTGCTGTTCTACAATTATCCGATAGCTGAGAGCAAGTCCCGATGATATGGGTGGTTCCGCAGGTTTTGCTCCCAAAAATGGCTCAGAAATTTGGGCTGTGATATCTTTGCTATGTGCGCTGTCGTTATCAGCAATCTCAATCGAAATCCGCTGAGAATCTACCACCTGAGTGGTAATCAAAATCACAGGCTTAAATTTGATGGATTCCAACTCTTCTAACTCTTGAGCCGACTCTTCCAAACCATCGATCGCGTGATTGATGATATTCAGAAAAGCTTGATTGAGCAGCCCTGCATAACACTCAATCTGTGGCAAATTGCCGAATTGTTTCATCACCTTGATGTCTCGCCTTCCCTCGCGAGCCGGCAAGCGGTGCTGCAATAACAACAGAGTATTTTCTAAACCGTCGGAAACATCAAATAACTGCCAGCCCGATCGATCGCTGCGGGAAAAATCCTGTAGCGACAAGATTATTTGGCGGATGCGATCGCTCCCGGTACGCATGGAACTCACAATTTTTAATAAATCGTCGAGTACGAATTCCACATCCATATCTTGTTGTTTTTGCAGAATTTCCGATCCGGGATTGACTAGCTCTTTTTGATACAATCGCAACAGTTCAATTAAATCGCTAGCGTAGCTTTGGACGTGAGTTAGATTGCTGTAAATAAAAGTAATTGGGTTGTTAATTTCGTGGGCTATCCCAGACACCAATTCGCCCAAACTAGACATTTTTTCATTTTGCAGCATTCGATCGCGCGACCGATCCAATTCTTGCTGGGTGAACTCCAACCGCGCCCTCAACTCGTGCGATCGCTTAGACGCGCGCACCCGCGCCAATAATTCCTGCTTAACTATCGGTTTAAACAGAAAATCGTCAAAGGGCACATCCAATTCTGGAATTTCATCAAATTGCTCCGGTGTTGTCAGCAGAATAAAATAGGCTGCCGCCAATTTTCGTGAAGCGAAGCTATCCCGTAGGGAATCGGCTTTCACCAGCCGGCACACCTCCAAAAAGTTGATTTGAGGCGAAGTCCCGTCGCAAATTATCGCATCGGGGGACAATTCCTTCGCCAAGTCTAAACCCTCCTTGTCGTCGGAAACGACTCTCACCTGATGTCCCTCTTGGCTGAGTAACTCTTGGACAACTTGAAAAGTCACAGTATCCGCGATGATCGCCAGAATCTTTGCCATACTTCTACCACCTCCACAAATTACTTTTTAGGATACAACCGCCAGAATTGCCCTGACAGATTTAAAATTCCAAAAGAGTTCAATTCCCTCAAAAAACCGCCCATCCCCGCTCCCTCAAAACCCAAAATAGCTCATACCATTTTAGATTTTATATTTTAGACTAAAAAATTGGGAATGACTTACTGTATAATAGTTGGGACCTAGCCTAAAGTTGCATATTTTTTGGGAACAGGTATCACGAGAAGGTATAATTTTAGACGGGTAATGCAAAAATGGAAATTTTCTCCTTCGCAATTAATGTTACATCAGAGCTTTCGACCGAAAGACTGCTGAGGGCGATCGCAGATACTTTCTCAAATTGCGCCAGGAAACAATAAAAAACTTTAAAATCAATTAATAGTATCGTTAAATTCACCTTCTCGGTCAGCGCCTGAGAATGCCAATTACCAACACCACCTCAACTTTGATTCAAGCCGAAACACTAGAACTATTAGAATGGCCGCGCCTGTGTCAGCACTTGGCTACCTTCGCGGCCACCAAACTCGGCGTCGCCGCCGCCCTCGACCTCGAAATCCCGGCAACTCAAGCTCAAACAGCCGAACTTCTAGCCCAAACTCAGGAAGCTTATCAGTTAGAGAGCCGCGCTGGCGGTGCTTTGAGTTTTGAAGGAATCCAAGACATCGGCACTTCTCTGCAACGAGCCGAACTCCAAGGTTTGCTCAGCGGCGAAGAATTGCTGGCAATTGCTACTACCCTCGCCGGAGCAAGGCAATTGCGCCGGATAATTGACTCTCAGGCAGATGTGCCGACGCTCAAAGAACTGGCAGCCCAATTGCGGACTTATCCCGAACTAGAGCAAGAAATCCATCGCTGTATAGACGATCGCGCTCAAGTAGCAGACAGAGCCACTCCTAAATTAGCAGGAATTAGAGTTCAAATGCGACAGTTGCGCGATCGCATTTATCAAATATTGCAGGGGATTTTGCAGCGCCAATCCAACGCCGTACAAGAACAGCTAATTACCCAAAGAAGCGGACGCTTTGTCATTCCCGTCAAAGCTCCCCAAAAAGATGCCATACCGGGCATCGTTCACGACTCCTCGGCCAGCGGCGCGACACTGTACGTAGAACCCCACAGCACAGTCAATCTTAACAACCAAATGCGGCAGTTGCTCAGGCAAGAACAAGCCGAAGAAGAAGCAGTCCGCCGCGCCCTCACCGAGCAAGTCGCAGCAGTAAAACCCGATTTAGACAGATTAGTGGTAGTAGTTACAACTTTAGATTTAGCAGCAGCTAAAGCGCGTTATAGTTTTTGGTTGCAAGCAAATCCGCCGAAATTTATCGAATTGGGAGAACCCGAATTAGCACCAAAAAATCCCGAAACAGAAGATGAGGAAAAAGAAGATGAGGAAAACTCAGAAAAAAGTCAATTATTAATTCGCAACCTGCGATCGCAAATTACCCTGCGCCAGTTGCGCCATCCTTTATTAGTTTGGCAGCAACAGCACGAGCAAGGCTTTCCAGTCGTGCCGGTCGATTTAACGATCGGGCCGCACATCCGCGTCGTCGCCATCACAGGCCCCAACACTGGCGGCAAAACTGTCACCCTCAAAACCTTGGGATTGGCAGCTTTAATGGCGAAAGCAGGAATGTTTGTTGCCGCCCGCGAACCCGTAGAATTGCCTTGGTTCGACAATATTTTGGCCGATATTGGTGACGAACAATCTTTGCAGCAAAGTTTGTCTACTTTCTCCGGCCATATCCGCCGCATCAGCCGCATTTTAGAAGTTTTAGGCAATAAATCGCTTGGGGAAGAGGAAGAAAATTCAAACCTTCCAATTACTAATTCCCAACAGCAAGACGAGGAAGTCACAGATACACAGAACACTGTTTCTGCTCTCCCAATTCTCAAACCTAAATTACAAATTCCCCAAGCCCAAATCCCAAATCCCAATTCCCAATTACCAATTCCCAAATCTTTAGTTTTGTTAGACGAAGTAGGAGCGGGGACAGACCCCTCAGAAGGCAGTGCATTGGCGATCGCCCTGTTGCAATACCTCGCCCAACATTCCCTATTAACAGTTGCAACTACCCACTTTGGCGAACTCAAAGCCCTCAAATATCAAGACTCCCGCTTTGAAAATGCCTCAGTAGAATTTGATGACAATTCCATGCAGCCAACCTATCGCTTGCTGTGGGGAATTCCCGGACGTTCCAACGCTCTCACTATTGCCAAAAGACTCGGTTTGCTAACAGAAATAGTCGATCGAGCTCAAACCTATGTCGGGGGAGCCTCTCAAGATGTTAATCAAGTGATTGCTGGACTCGAAGCACAGCGCCGGAAACAGGAAACCAAAGCCAGAGAAGCAACTCAACTGCTACACCAAACCGAAAAACTGCACAGAGAAGTTTCTCAAAAAGCAGCCGCTTTGCAAGAGCGGGAGCGAGAACTAAAAATAGCTCAGGAAGTGGCAGTAAATGAGGCTATCGGGTCGGCCAAATCAGAAATTGCTCAAATCATTCGTCGCTTGCAGTCGGGCAACCAGACGGCTCAAAATGCCCAACAAGCGACAGAAACCTTAAATCAAATTTCCCAAAAACATCTCCCCTCTCGCCAACAACCGGCTAAACCCAAACCGAGTTTTATGCCGAAAGTGGGCGATCGCATCCGCATTCCCAGCTTGGGTCAAACCGCCGAAGTGCTCAGCGGCCCGGACGCTAACGAAGAGTTGAGCGTTCGGTTTGGGATTATGAAAATGACTGTCAAACTAGGAGAAATTGAATCCCTCGACGGTCAAAAACCGGAAACTAAAGCTCAATTAGCCAAGGTTGCAGCCCAAGCACAAGCACTCGCTACCGCTAAAGCCAAGCAAGCAGCGGCGGAACCTGCAAAACCCAATCCCGAAATTGCGATTCGCACTGCTAATAATTCGATCGACTTACGGGGTGCGAGAGTTTCAGACGCAGAAATCGAAATAGACAGAGCTCTTTCCAAAGCCGTGGAATACGGAGTTCTGTGGATAATTCACGGCAAAGGTACGGGACAGTTGCGGCGTGGCGTTCACGAGTTCCTCGCTACTCACCCGCAGGTTTCCCGCTTCGAGCTCGCCAGTCAAAAAGAAGGAGGTGGAGGCGTGACGATCGTCTTTTTGAAGTAGTCAGGATTGAGGTATTTTTGGTGGATTACTAATTATGTGTTTGTCTGCAGCAAAACAAGCTGGAATGAATCTATAATTTGGACTGCCTGTAGCGAGTGTAAATGAGTTGTGATTTTTTTTTAAACGAACCGCGAAGACGCAAAGAACGCGAAGTTCGGAAAGAGAAGAGGGTTTCACGACTCATTTAGATTCACTAGATACTGCAAATGTGGGATAATTTAAATTTGATTTCCCGATCGAACAAACTGCCTGACCAATGAAAAAAAATCCCTCAAATGAAGTTTTGGTTGGCGACTGTCGCGAAGTGATGAAGACATTGCCAGAAAATTATATTTCTGCGTGTATCACTGACCCACCTTATAATTATGAATTTATTGGTCATAAATGGGATGACTCAGAAATTCAAAGGCGTATTGAAAGAGTCAATGGCAAGGGAAATAAAACCCTTGTTAAAAACATTCCCTATGGCAGTGGTTTAGCAGGTGGAGTCAGAAACGAAAAATGGTATCAAAGGAATCGCAACAATACTCTGGATTATGAAAAGTGGTGCTTTGAGTGGGGTGAACAGCTTTTTCGGATCTGCAAACCGGGTGCGACAGTTTTAGTTTTCAACAGCACACGGACTGTTGCTCACGTACAAGTTGCACTTGAAAGTGCTGGTTTCTATGCGAGAGATATTCTTGTTTATAAAAGATCGAGTGGTATCCCTAAAGGTGTCAATATCAAACAACAGTTAGAGAAGAAAGGATATGAAAACTCTGAACAATGGGATGGTTGGCACAGTTGTTTGAGGAACGAATGGGAAGCAATCTGCGTACTTCAAAAACCACTGGTCAATAATTACTTGGAAACTCTACAGGAGTATGGTACTGGTCTATTTTATACTAAAGATCAGTTCGGTGGTTTTCAGTCCAATATTTTAGAAGGTATACAGCGTGAGAAAACCGAGGAGTTTAACGTCCATTGCACAGTTAAACCAATCGCTCTCATGAGAAAGTTGGTCGAAATATTTGTACCGCGTTTGGAAAACTCTATTCTAATAGATCCTTTCGCAGGATCTGGAACCACATTGCTGGCGGCGCAAGAATTTGGCATTAGGTATGTTGGCATTGAAATAGTACCTGACTACATAGAGATTATTAACAAGCGCCTTGATAGTTTCAGCGGTATACAGGGAATTCTCCCACTTTTTCAATAAGAAATGACTTTAAATCAAACCCGCTTATTGTTGTTATGAACTCAAACGAATCGTCGCCTGTGTAAACTTTCCAAGTCCCTACTTTGCACGCTGTAATAGCTGCGGGTAAATTATCTTTTCTAAGAATCAAAAATACGGGTTCGTAATTATAAGTACGAAGTAGTGGGCCATAAGATTTGAACTTTTTCAGGGTTCCAGAGTCTCCTGACCCAATACGATATTTTGTATCTATTGCGTACCCATCAACAATCAGATCGCACGGCTCATCGCTTCCAACTTTAAATGCTGGCTGAAAGCTACTGCAATATGTTTTACACGTTTCAGTAACTAACAACTGCCAACACATACCTAACTCACGTCCCCAATATTGCCTATTTTCTTTTTTTATAAGTGGAGAAACACCAAACACATCCATTAAAATATCATGTTCTTCATTCTCTTCTGCATAAATTTTTTCGGTAAATGAGTTTTGGTATCTTGCTAAAATTTGCTCTAGTCTTCTTTCAGTCATCAGAAGTTACCAGCTCAGCTAGACTAACTGATAATGCCTTGGCTATTTTGCTGGCATTAAGTAGCGTTATATTCCTTTCACCTCGTTCAACTGAACCAATATAGGTGCGATGTAATTCAGATAGTTCTGCAAGCCGATCTTGGGAAAGATTTCTGAGCTTTCGGAAATGTCTAACTTTTTTACCAAATTGCTCCGTAATATCCATAGAGGGCGCCAGATGAAGCAATGACAACTATAATCTGACAGACTATAAGTAGCGACAGACTATAAGTAGCATTCGAGAGCGCTAGGATCTTGGCATTGATATAAGTCCCGATAGTTTCAAAGCACTGATTTGATTTCGGTCACTCTGCGGCGTAGCATGGTTAGGGGTAAAAATCTATGGGTTTTGCCGATTGCGATCGATCGAACTTGAAACCGCAACTTTTCACCCGCAACTCCGTCCAGTAGTTAGGATTGCCGGAATCAAAGCAACGAGCTATGGAGACAAATTAACAGATGTGCTGTTGCCCACAGGCCGCAAAGCTTTAATCACTGCATACTGTTTGATATCCTGCCTCAACCAGTCTTAATTTCCCGTGCTGAAGCCATGCGCTCGACCGTAAAGTCCTCCGCTCCCACAAACGAAACGGGCCCATCTCCCAACTGGGCAGAATTGACCCAAAAAGCACCAGAACCTACCCAGTTGGACAACATTAAAGCCCAACTGGATTTAGTGCTGTTAGCCCTAGAAGCACTGGCAGAAATTGGCTCAGAGGCGATGCTCAAGGTAGCAGCCGAACTGAATTTAGAGCCAATGGTAGCCGATCGGGTAGCTTTGTGGCGGCTGCGCCAATCTAACCCGCTGCGGAAAGGCCAGGGAGGGCGCAAAAAACTTGATGTGGAGGAAGCTCGATCGCTCGTTTTGATAAGCTGTCATTTGGCCTCACAGCACCAAGCTTTAATCCGCCGCGCTGTTGCTTTGCTGGAACAAATGGCCGAGCAAAACCGCGAACCTCACACCATCGCTTTGCTGGGAGATTATATTGACAGGTTCAGCAACACTTATGGCTCGCGCATGGAAGATGCAGAAAATTTATCGGCCCGAGAGTTGACTGATTTGGCCCTCAAACTCCTGATCGATTTGCTGTTTTACAGCAGTCCCGGCGGCCACCGCCGCCTCTGGCTGGCTCTTCTAGACCGTGCTAAAAATTAAGCTAAGCATCATGGGAACGAGAATGACAAAGATCCGGAACAGGCAAGATGCCTGTTCCACAACAAATAAATTTTTGGGTGGAACAGGCATCTTGCCTGTTGCTAAAACAGCTTGTTGAGAATAGTGCCAAATATCAGATAAAACATAGTTATTCCCTCTTCCTTCTTCCTTCTTCCTTCTTCCTTCTTCCTTCTTCCTTCTTCCTTCTTCCTTCCTGCTATGGTTCTCAAACGGTACACGCCCCCCACTTGCACGCTGGAAATTACAGCCAAAAGTTCGCCTCTATCTCGCTGGGCGGGCCAACCGGTGTTTAAATCTTTAAGTTTTGAGCTGCGACTCGACGACCCCAGGCTGCCAGATACCGAACACGTTACTCTCAGGGGCGATCGAATTCAACTCGAAACCCTCCACGAAGCTGTTAGCAACTACGTCCAAAACTTGCTCGGCGCATCCCGCGATTGGGACAGCAACCTCAACGCTCAAACCGGCCGTATCCCTGCGGGCCCAGACTCGCCAGAAGCCGCGCGTAATGCCGTTATATTCGATCGAGCCGCCAACAGTTCCGAACTAGCAAATTCCAACCCCTACTCTCTCCCAACTTCCTACCTTCCGGTTCCCCCCCGCTTAGAACCTCGTGGCTTGCTCGCCCACAACTTGTTTTTAGGCTCTTTGAGCGCCGCTGAATCCGGGCCAGTAGTTCCCTTGAGCACCCTGCAACTGTTTGACTTGGCCACAGCACTAGATGACTGCGCCGCCGAAGTGATGGCGCTTCCCAACCTCAACCGTGAGTCCCGACGGCCGCTGTCCTCACCCTGGCTCAAGGTGGCAGCATTGCTGGTCGCTAGCGCGGGCCTGACGACAGGAACTATCAAAATGCTCGATCGGGCCGCCACCTCCCCGCAAACCGCCACAGCCCCCGCCACAGCCCCCGCCAATCCACCATTGAGCACCGCCCCCGGAAACCCCCAGCTAGCTGCAGGCGTTTCCCCCAGTCCAGTTCCCCCCCTACCGACACCCCCAGCACCAACACCTGCCGCCACACCCGGTTTACCGCCCCTGCCGCCCCCGCCCATCAACACCGCCACCTCCCCCAGCCCCAGCTTGCCCCCCATCGCCCTCGCCCCAACTCCAGCCACCAACAAACCCAGCCCCATCCAGCAGCCACCCCTGCTATTTCCCGCCAATGGCAGCGCAGCCAGCGCCCCACAGAGCGCCCCAGCTTTCCCTCAAGGGCAAACAATCACAATTCCCGCCCCCGAAGAACCATCCATTTCCGCCCCCCAAGCACCCGCACCAGTACCCTACGTGCTGCCCCCCCTACCGCCGAGACTAGCTCCCGCCGTACCGCCCCCCCTGCCGCCCTCCCTGTCGGCTTCCCGATTTCCCGTTCCCCCGCCCCAAACCTTCCCCAGCCCCATCGAGCCGATTGTCCCTCCCGCCAGTACCGAACTCCCAGCCCTTGAGGATGCTCAACCAACCGCCGAGTCTGAGGACAACAACCAGGCCGCGGCCAGCAGAAAAAACCGCACTTTATTTGATACAATTCCTCAAGTTTCAGAAGCTAGAACTTACTTTGAGGAACGCTGGAAGCCTCCTGAAGGAATGGAACAAACTTTGGAATACAGCGTGCTGATCGATGAAAATGGTTCAGTTGAAACTATTATGCCGATGGGAAAAGCAGCAGCAGATTATATCGAGCAAATTAATATGCCATTAGCAGGCGAGCCGTTTGTTTCTGCCGTTTCTAATGGAAAAAACCCAAAAATTAGAGTGGTTTTGAGACCGAACGGTCGAGTACAAACCTTTTTGGAAGAGAGCGATTAAACGCTCTCAAACACATTGTCGAGATGGGAAATCCCCGTTAATTGCTAATGTTAAATGAGTTCAAATAAAATCAAATTTAATTTGTTTTTACTGTCAAAACTTGCGGCGGCGACGCATCGGGCGGATAAATAAAATCCACTTCTACAAGCCGCTTTTCTCCCGATTTCATCTCTAATTTTACCAAAGGTTCCCCCTGCTGTCCCCGCCGCTGGACTAAATGCACGTAGCGAGTTTGAGGCACTTTATTGTCATCAGTATATCGCACTCGAACCGTCCCCCTAAAAAAAGTTTGTGGTGCCGGAGGTTCTAAAAAACTAAGTCCTCCTGAAGTTAATTTGTCTGTCTTAATTGGAGTTTGAATTGCGACAGTTACAGTTTGATTGTTGCTGGTAGAATTGTACAGCGGCAAGCTGAGACTGTATTGAATTCCGTAATTGCCGTGGGCGCGGTATGCTGTATCTTGGTAGCGGACTAGCATTCTCGCACTTTGCACTTGGTTTGTGCCCAGCATTCCGCGCGGGAGGCTGCTTAATGGGTAGGAAAATGCTGTTCCGGGTTGGGGAATTGCTAGGTTTGAGGTGGCGGGGTTGTCTGAGAGAAGTGCTCGCCATTGTGAACCTAATGCTACACCGGCAACTCGGCCGTAAATTAGTTGACCTTCGGTGATTTCCGGCGGTGTGGGAGTTCGATCGCGCGGCCCGGCTATATTACCATTGTCTAATAAGTTTTGCCATTCTGCTAAGTTGGGCGATCGCTCGTTTCCCTGTGCGTCAACTCGGGCAAACATCGCCAGACTGGCAACATAGACTGTACCATCGCTGCGTAACCGCATCAAGGTCGATCGACCGTTTAGCGGCGGTACCAATTCCCGCACCGGTATCGGATGATTCATCAACAGTTCGCTTTTTCCCGGTGGAATAATTAACTGCGGATCAAAGTCAGACTGTCTCCTTCCTCTGAGAATATCATTCACAGCGCGGCTTCCCGGCCCCGCGTAAATATTACTGTTTGAATTATCGACTTGCGGCGGCAATTCAATAAAAGGTGCATCGGGTTGACTGAGATAACTCGCAGCTTGCAATATATCTAATCTTACTGGTTTATTGCCCGGATTATAAACAATTACTCCTTGATACAATGTTCGCAAATCTTCCGGGGAAGGTGCGCGGGCTATGTGGTGGGCAAATATGTCGAAACGTCCTTGAAACGGAAAGTTTAAATGTGCCGCCGGAAATCTTTTCCCATCTGGGGGAAATGTCGAAAGTAAAATTCCTTCTTGCAGCACTAATTCTGGACTATTGCTGTTAAATACTGGTATGTTGTCTAACTGTCCGGGGAGAGGTCGCACTTCTTGGATTTGAACTTTTTCTTGAGGTGCGGGAGGGGTTTGGGCTAAGGGGATAATTGATAGAATTGGCAGCATTTTTTGAGATGAGTTTTTTTTTACCGCAGAGGGCGCAGAGGAAGAGAAGAGGAGGTAATACCATTTTTCTAAAGATGTGCTATGGATGAAGTCTTAGCCCCCCCTTAATAAGGGGGGGTTGGGGGGGTAATATCTAGCGCTACTTTATGAAATTGGTATAAATATTTGTGTCAGGGGGGTTTTGTACGGAGATTTTGCCCACTTCTAGCAGATATTGGGATTTTTACTTCGCCCACTGTTCTAATATGTAATTGTAAAATTTGGCTGTGTCTACTTTGTCCATTGCTTGAATTTTTCGCCCTCCCGTTTTAACTTTTGTGCGTCCTTGGCTGATGCCTTGGGTAATAATTTCGGTTTCCCATTCTCGCAGTTGGTAAAATTCTGGATGCGCTAAATAAGCAGTTGCCAAAATATCCCAAAAGTAGTAATCTTGAGATATTGCGAGGGCATAACACTGTCCTGCTAAGTCGGAAATTGGATATTTGCGCTGTTTTGCTAAGAGATTGGAAAATTCTACAGTCAGCGGTACATTATTAGTGATATCTAAAGGACACATGACAACGGGAATTTGTGTTTGCCAAATTCTCTCGATTGCTATCGGGTCCCAGTAAGCATTCCATTCCGCCGACATATCTTGTCCGGGTTCCATATCTTTGCTAACATTGCCGATAACATTGAGTGCGCCTCCCATCCAGACAATTTCTTGAATTTTGCTTTCAATTTCAGGCGCAATATCTAAAGCTTGCGCTACTGTTGTTAAGGGCCCCGTTATCATTAATGTGACGGGTGCGGCTGCATCTTGCAAAACTCGCACCATAAAGTTTTGTCCGGGTTCTGATATTAACGGCGTGTCAATGGTTCCTTTTTCATTTAGAATGGGAAGTCGATCAACTGCAAAGGAATCTCGCCGAAATAACACCGGAAATGGATTCAGTCCCCGCACGGTACTCGCCGCCACCGGAACTTCTGAACGCCCCATCAAATCGAGGATTTTGCGCGTTGCACTCACCGCCGGTTGAATGTAGCAGTCCGCAGGAGTTACAATTACTCCCAGAGTTTCGACTTCCTCCATTGTCATCAGCAACACGACTGAGAGATAGTCGTCAACTGCACCGTCGTGATCCATTAGTACGAGTTTTTTGGACATTTTGCTTCCCCGGTGACTGAATTAGTGTAAAGTACAAATATAAATTTATTTGTGCATCAAACACAACAGCCTTAACTATATGAATACAGTATCACCTTACGGCTCTTGGAAATCACCTATTTCTTCCGATTTAATTGTTTCTGGAACTGTCGGACTCGGACAAATTGCGATTGACGGCGATGATATTTACTGGGTTGAGGGAAGGCCTTCGGAAGCGGGGAGAAGCGTCCTCGTGCGGCGCAGTCCTGATGGTAAAATCAGCGACGTAACACCGCATCCTTTTAATGTTCGCACTCGCGTTAACGAATACGGCGGCGCTTCCTTTGCAGTTGCTGGCGGTGTTGTCTATTTCTCTCATTTTGCTGACCAACGTATTTATGTTCAAACATTAAATTCTCAACCCGAACCTCTGACTCCTACTGCTAATTCTCGCTATGCAGATGCGATAGTTGACAAGCAAAGAAATCGCCTGATTTGCGTGCGCGAAGACCATGCAGGTGAGGGCGAACCTGTCAATACTATTGTTAGCATTAATTTAGATAACGGCGAAGATATTCAAATCTTAACTCAGGGCAATGATTTTTATGCTTCCCCTCGTTTAAGTCCAGACGGTTCTCTACTTTCCTGGATTTGTTGGAACCATCCAAATATGCCGTGGGATGGCACAGAATTGTGGGTGGCAGAAATTAATGCTGACGGTTCTTTAGGTGAAAAATACTTAGTTGCTGGCGGGGTTGAGGAGTCGATTTTTCAACCGGAATGGTCGCCGGATGGAGTTTTGTATTTTGTTTCTGACAAGTCGAACTGGTGGAATTTCTACCGCTGGCAATCTAGAACCCCCCTCAATCCCCCCTTGGTAAGGGGGGAAGCAGAGATAGAAACCAGCTTGTGCGAAATGGCGGCTGAATTCGGACTTCCTCAGTGGGTTTTTGGAATGTCTACTTATGCCGTTGTCTCGGAAAGCAAAATTATTTGCACCTACACTCAGCAAGGCAAGTGGCATTTAGCGAGTCTGGATTTAACGACCAAGCAGTTGACAACAATTGAAACGCCTTACACTGATATTTCATCGGTCAAAGCGCGGGGAGAAACTGTGGTTTTTCTGGCTGGTTCGCCGACTGAATCTACTGCTATTGTACAATTAAATTTAGCAACAAGTCAACGCTCTATCTTGCGCCAAGCGAGCAATTTAAGCATCAATCCGGGTTATCTTTCTGTACCGGAACCGATTGAGTTTCCCACGGAAAACAATTTGACTGCTTTCGGTTTCTTTTATCCTCCGAAAAATCAAGATTTTGCAGCGCCTGCGGGTGAAAAACCGCCGCTTGTTGTGAAAAGTCACGGCGGCCCAACTGCTGCTACTTCTAGCAGCATGAATTTGAAAATTCAATATTGGACGAGTCGCGGTTTTGCCGTGCTCGATGTTAATTACGGCGGCAGCACTGGTTACGGCCGAGAATACAGAAAAAGACTGCAAGATAGTTGGGGAATTGTCGATGTTGACGACTGCGCTAACGGTGCTAAATATTTAGCTCAAAAAGGTTTAGTTGATGGCGAAAGAATGGCGATCGCCGGAGGCAGCGCAGGGGGGTACACCACTCTGTGCGCTCTTACTTTCCGCGATGTGTTTAAGGCCGGTGCGAGCTATTATGGAGTTAGCGATTTGGAAGCTTTGGCAACGGATACTCACAAGTTTGAAGCGCGCTATCTGGATGGATTAATCGGGCCTTATCCTGAAAGAAAAGATTTGTATGTAAATCGTTCGCCGATTCATTCCGCCGAACGTTTATCTTGTCCCGTTATCTTTTTTCAAGGATTAGAAGATAAAGTGGTTCCGCCTAATCAAGCGGAAATGATGGTAGAGATATTGAAAGCTAAAGGTTTGCCGGTTGCTTATGTTGCTTATGAAGGGGAACAGCACGGTTTTCGCCGCGCTGAAAATATCAAAAGAACTCTTGACGGTGAATTCTATTTCTATTCGCGGGTGTTTAAGTTTGAGTTAGCTGAACCTGTGGAGGAAGTCCAGATTTACAATCTTTAGAAAAAATTAAGTTTGCAGTTGCTATGTCTTCGCTCAACGGCAACTGCAATTTTTCAGCATAATTCGTAAATATGGAATGTGATGTAGTTCACAAACTTTGATGTTTACTATCACAGTTTTTTGCTGTTTATTGTCACAGTTTTTAAGGCCATACACTGACAAAATTTTAGAGTGCGATCGCCTTGTGTTGTTGCAAAAACGCCCGATCGCGCGATCGTCGAGTAGAGAGTCAATTACTATGCAAACTCCTGTCCACCTGATTCCATCTGCTTTGGGCGAGCTGTTTGCCGAAGTGAATCATAATGGCTACATTACTCTAGCCGATAGGTACGGTTTGATGGCTGCTATTTTCGACGAGACTTTGAATGAGGAAGACAAACGCTCGATCGATCGGCTGCTGCGCTCTGTGTGCCGGGGAAGGATAAAATTAGTTAACGAACTGTCTATGATCAGATAAGTGCCGATAATTTTCCTTGACGATAATTTTTAAAATCTCCACAATCAAAAAAAGTCCTAATTGTCTCATAATTAGGACTGCGAGCGAGGAAACCATTTTTAATTTTTGATCGATATAGAACTTACGAAAAAAAAGGTTGGGCGCGCGAATTATAGTCGTAGGGTGCGCTGCACCTTACATAATTAGATTCTGGCCCAACAAGTGAACAAGTTTAACGTGCAGGTATAGTTGTCGCCAACTGTAACTTGCTCAAATTTTCTTCAGGCTGAACATCCATCTGAGAGCTGAGTGCCGAAGGAATCCCGAGTACGCAGCACGGAAAATTATTGCCTAGTTCCCTAACCAGCCGATGGTTGCCAGAACCACAGCCCAAGAACAGTAAATTTGCTGATTCTAATTCAACCACATTTCTCAGTTCTGTAGCAACCTGCCCGATGCGTAAATGAGCTTTGAATAAACCGCGCCATTCCTCAGCCAAACAGCGCGCTTGCCACAGCAACTTATCTGCTACCTCGTACTCATTATTTTGACCATAAATTGCTTGGAAATAATGCGGATCAATCCAAGTTTTTTGCTGGGATACCGATGGGATTTCGGTCGGTAAAGCGAACCCAGGCGCTGCACAATTAAGGGCGAATGTTTCCTCTAAATCAGACACTTTCTGCTGTGCCGCCAAGGCATTTGCTACAGCAAGTTTGCAAGTATCTTCACCGTAATTTTTTGGCGCTTCGTCGATCACGTATACGACTTGAACTGTGACTTCTTGAGTTGTTACTAAACGAGTTTGATGCGCCATCCAAAGGGTAATATCCAGAGCTATTTGACTTTTGGGAGAACTATTGTAACCGACAATAAAATTGATGGTTTTTGTCGGTTTTGTAGCTTGTGATTTCTGATATGTTTGAAATTGTGGCTCCGGGAGCAACACCATTTCTTCTGCTAAATTTTGGTATCCCAATGCACTTTCAAAACGCGCTAACATTGTTTTGAGATTCACAGGCTTGACCTCTCTTAAGTGAATTGTTTTGTCTGTCCGTCGGGCGTTACTCGTCTTGGGTAAAGTAGCGATCGAGAAAATTCAAAGCATAGTTGCGGAGTTCGTAATAATCCTTCGATTCCCGCAACTCCTGGCGATCGCGCGGGTGCGAAAACGGCACTGACAAAATTTCACCTATCGTCGCAGCCGGGCCGTTTGTCATCAGCACAATGCGATCGGACATATATATAGCTTCATCCACATCGTGAGTAATCATCATTGCAGCTTGTCTGTGATTTTCCCAGATGTCCAGCACCTGTTTCTGCAACTTGCCACGAGTCAGAGCATCCAGCGCTCCAAACGGTTCGTCCATTAATAACATTTTCGGTCGAATCGCCAAAGCTCGCGCAATTCCAACTCGCTGTTTCATGCCCCCTGAAATTTCGTCTGGATATTTATCGGCTGCTGCCGTTAAGTTTACCATTGCTAGGTGTTCGTTGACAAGACTAATCTTCTCGGAACGGCTAAGACTTTGCAAAACTTCATCAACTGCCAGCCGAATATTTTCCCGCACCGTCAGCCAAGGCAGCAATCCGTAGTGCTGAAATACCATCATGCGATCGGCTCCAGGTTTGCGAATTTCTTTTCCTTCCAATGTCACCATTCCCCGGCTCTGTTTTTCCAAACCAGCCACTATTTTTAGCAGTGTTGATTTGCCACAGCCAGAATGACCGATTACCGAAATAAATTCGTTTTCTCCAATACTTAAGTTGATATTTTCCAAGACGCTAAATTCTGTACCGTCACCATTTTTATACGACTTGAACAAGTTGTTAATTTCCAGAAATTCAGGCTGCTTCTTGACTTGGCTGCTGGCTTCGATAGAAGTAGAAAAGTATTGAGTCATGGTATTCTCCTTAAAAGTAGTAAAGTGTTAATTTGATTTCCTTCCGGTAGCGTAATTCCTAAAATCTTTTAGTCGGTTTCAACCGACTTTAGCTATAAGAGGGGGAATTCATTCCCTGGCGGGACATTAGGAAAAGTGCAACATCTCAAACATTAAGACTGAAAAAAAGACTGAGGGCGGTTGGCTCGAATTTCAAAACTATTCAAATAACCCACCGGATCGCTAGGATCAAATGCCTTTTGATCAATAAAAAGTTCCGCAGGTTCCACTTTGTAATCCTCCTGGGGACAATCGATCGCCATTTCGGCAACAATCTGGCGGTAAAGGTCGGTTTTCCAAGCTTTTTTAGCTAATTTCTCAGCATTTTTTGGCACTTCTTTAATCTGTCCCCAGCGAGCGGCTTGAGTCATCAACCAAATACTCTGAGACTGCCACATAAATGTTGAATGATTTCCCGGTATTTGAGGCAAATTCTTAGGAATGTCATAGAAAATAGTTGCATCTTCCGATTGTATGATGCGGTCTTTTTCGTCAAACCCTCCATAGTTGTAGTCGCCAACTATTGCTGGTCGCGTAAATTTGTCGATCGCCCCTTTTTTCGGTCTCGCCCCCGTAAACGATCGCTCAGTCAGCAGCGCCGATATTTCACTGCGATTTTCCGGCTTGCTGCAATACTGACAAGCTTCCACCATTGCCTTAACCAGCGAGTAATAAGTCTTCGGATTTTCGTCAATGAATGATTGCATTACTCCCAAAAGGCGATCGGGATGTCCCAGCCAAACTTCCTTGCCTTGCACGAAAGTAAAACCCACTCCCAAATTGCCTTGAATTGCCCGCGTATTCCAAGGTTCGGCCACCATGTAAGCCTGCATGGCGCCAATCCTGATGTTCGTTACCATCTGCGGCGGCGGCACAATAATTACCCGAAATTCTTTGAACGGATCGACACCCGCAGCCGCCGATATGTAGCGGACAAAGTATTCGTAAATCGAAGAACTCAGAACCACTGCCCAAACTCTGTTTTCCGACGGCTGACTGTCAAAAAAGGCTCGAAATTGTTTGCCAAATTCTTCCAAATTGCCGTTGTATTCGTGCCACGGGCGCAAACCGAAATCCCACATAGCTTTGTTCATCGTCATGGCGTTGCCGTGGCGGTGAATTGTCATTGCGGCGCACAGGGGTGCGTGGCGCGCTCCTTCGGCGCCAATCCGGGCGTTTGTGACGGCGCCGGATACGACTGGGGAGGCGTCGAGGCGGCCGAAGATTACGCCGTCGCGGGAGGTTGCCCAGCTTGCTTCGCGGTTGAGTGTGACGTTTAAACCGTATTTGCGGAAAAAGCCTTTTTTCCAGGCGATCGCAAATGGTGCACAATCGTTAACTGGGACGTATCCTACGGTTAAATTGGGTTTTTCTAAGGTTCGGGAATCGACCACCGGCTTTACGGCTGAGGCTTCTTCTGTGAGTCCTTTTGCCGATCGATCCGCGCTAATTCCACAACCAGATAAAGCCATTCCCGCCACCGCCGAGCCCATTCCTTGCAAAAACTCGCGGCGCTTCCATTCATTGGAAAACTTGTCACTCATATTTAATTTGACTAATGACTGTTAACTGTTGACTGTTGACTGTTGACTGTTGACTGTTAAGTGTTGACAACTGACAACTGCTTTCCTAACAACTGCAAACTGCAAACTGACTAATGATTAATGACCGATCGATGCGTTACCAATTCCTGAACTTTGTCAACTGCAGCGTCGAGCAACAATCCAGTTATGCCAATTACAAACACCGCTAAAAATACCGAACTCAGGTTCAAACGGCTCCACTCATCCCACACAAAAAAGCCAATTCCTACACCGCCTGTCAGCATTTCCACCGCCACAATCACCAGCCAAGCAATCCCTAAACTAATCCGCAAACCTGTAAAAATGTATGGCAAACTCGCCGGCCAAATTATCTTGGTAATCCGCCTCCAGCGCGGCATTTCCAACACTCGCGCTACATCCAGATAATCCTTGGAAACGTTAGAAACTCCCAAAGCTGTGTTGATAATTGTCGGCCACAAAGACGTGATGAATATGACAAAAATTGCCGACGGCTCTGCTAAATTAAAAATTGATAAAGCTATGGGCAGCCAAGCTAGCGGCGACACCGGTTTGAAGATTTGAATCAGCGGATTGAGCGCCATCATTGCCGGTTTCGACATCCCGATCAGAAATCCCACGGGAATCGCAACTGCTGCACCCAGGAAAAACCCCACCAACACCCGCCGCAAACTCGCTAGCAGCAGCCAGCCAATGCCTAAATCTCCCGGCCCGCGCTGGTAAAATGGATGCAATATGTAATCTAAATTAGCTATTAACGCCTGATACGGAGTGGGAATCAAATCGCTGTTGAAGCTGGCAACAATCCACCACAAGCCAAGAATTCCCAAAAAACCCGCAGCAGGTAACAAAACAGCATCTCGGATGACAACGGGTTTTACACGCTTCCACGTTGCAACTCCTGCAAGTACGATCGCAGATAAATTAAGCTGTATGAACATTTTAATCTCCTTCAGAGTCAGGGCAGGTACAAGAATCTTGAACAATACCAACCTGAGACACTGACGAAGCCAAACTATCTTGTTCAGAAAGTTGGCTTTTCAGTCTCTTCTCAATGCCTGCGAAGTTAGCTGACGGGCTAGGACTGAGAGATGTCCTTCTCCTTAGATTTCAAAATCAAAAATTACACTCAAATTTGGCAATTTTTAACTTTGCTTTTTAATTCTGTAGAGATTCGCCCCGAAAATTGGTTCCTCCGCTCCAGCCACACGCTTGGTTTGATCGCGCCATGCTGGATTAGGCTTGACTTTTTAAGCCAATTTAACACAAGTTATCACGAGCATTTCATTTTGTCAATATGTCTTTAGGAGTAGCTATTGGCGATTTTAGATACTTTGCTATTACCAATCAATTTTTATTCCTCCCTCTTCCTTCTTCCTTCAAATCAGAAACCGAATCGTTACATAAACAGCCGCAGCCACCAATTGCAACGCCATCACAGGCAGCCCGTAACGCAGAAAAGTTTGAAAAGAAATCCGGCGTCCGTGCTGTTCAGAAATTCCCGCCGCCACTATATTAGAAGAAGCTCCTACCAAAGTGCCATTTCCGCCTAAAGTTGCTCCATACATCATCGCATAAAACAGCGGCAGCACAGCAGGTGGAAACTGCCCTGCAAAATCCGGCGCCAACACCTCTGGCGATGCGAGCCCGACATTGACAACATACTGTTTTAGCAGGGGCACCATCGCCACTACCAGCGGAATATTTGGCACCACGCTCGACATCAAACCCACAAAAAATAACAAAACTAAAGAACCAAGAAAAATATTTTTACCTAAAATCACTGCTAATATGCCAGATATATTGCCGATTACTCCGGTTTTTTCTAAACCGCCAATCAGCACAAAGATAGACATAAAAAATAGCAGCGTGCTCCAATCTAAATCCCGCAAAATATTATTAACAGAATCAATTTGGGAATGGTGAGCTAAAAGCATTGCCAAAGCAGCCCCCAACAAAGCAACGGCTGCCGGTGAAATAGGCACGGGCAGAGACTCTCCTATTACAAAAAATGTCAGCACGAAAGCTATAATTAAGCCACCCACTGCTAAGACTCGGGGGTGATTGATTTTTGGGCGCGGCAAATGTTCCAAATCGTCTAAGTTCTTGTGCCAAATTTCGCGGAACAGCCAAGGTAACATAACTACTATCACTCCTACTGCAATTGCCCCGCCCAAACTTAACTTTACCAGGTAATCTGCAAAGCTCATGTTAATAGCATCGCCGACAATGAATGTCGCCGGATCGCCCACGATTGTCAGCAGTCCCGAACTGTTAGCCACAAATACCATTAAAATCAGTAACGGCACAAAATCTACACCGACTTCTTCTGCCATTGGCGGAATTAATGGTGCTAGCAGCATGACTGTCGTGGCATTGGGCAAAACTGCACAAATTGGGGTAGTAATCGCAACAATACCCAGCAAGAGATTTTTGCCTTTGCCTTTAGCCAAAAGCACCATTTGAGTTGCCAAGTATTCAAATACTTTGGTAGGCTCAAAGGCTCTCACCATTACCATGACTCCGAAAAATAAGCCCAGCGTGGCGTGACTGCGACCGATATATTCTATCGCGTTGTTTAACGTCATCACGTGGGTAAAAACCAGAATCACCGCTCCCAGAAATGCCGCAACTGTGAGGTGTATCCATTCTGTAATTATTAAGAAAATTACACATATAAATGTTGTTGCAGCAATCACAGCTTGCACGTTTTCCATTTAGTCCCCTGAAAAAAATAAAACTTAAAAATTAAAAACTCTCGGTTCGAGTGAATATACTACTTTCTGGCTCTTCTGTCAATAAATTTAAGTGCTAATTTTGGCAGCAACAAGCTGGGAGCGACTCATCAAGATCTCTCCGGCACAGGGAAAAAATCACCTCAAAACTACTTCTTTTGGCAGGGTCGCGATCGCCCGAAGTTTGATATGGCAATCTGGCGATCGCTCAACTACAATGAAGCATGGGCAATCTCTGCCAAACTCAACCCCCACGCAGACATCATGGACTACAGCCAAGTGCTCGCCGACAAAACCGATATTATCGTCAAGAACTGGATTGAAGCAGTTCGTCAGGATCGGAAAATTGAAACCGCTGAGGCCTTACCGCACTCAGCAATCGAAAATCACATACCTCACCTGCTGGTGGCGATGGTCACAGTGCTTTCCCAATATCAAAACAGCGAAATAAAACTAATAATTGAAGCCAGTTTAGATCACGGATTTCTCAGAGCAGAACAAGGCTACGACGCAGCAGAAGTAGCCCGCGAATACCACTTATTGCGTCAAGTAATATTCTCGCAGTTAGAATCAGAATTGCTAGCAGGAACCACCGCCGACGTATTCAGAGCTGTTAGGCTGATAGATGCCGTAGTAGACGAAGCAATTGCCCAGTGTTTCAAGAGCTACGTCGCTCAGAGGCTGCAGGAACTTCAACAAATCCAAACTCAGTTACAACTCACCAATCAAGAACTCTCTCGCCTGGTCAGCGTCAATCAAGAAAACGTCTACCATTTGGCTCACGAACTCAAAACTCCTCTCAACTCAATTATTGGTTATTCCGAACTATTCCTGCGAAAAGAAAAATGGCAATCTGAAGTCAAAGATACCCTCCCCGGCATCGAACACATCGAGCGAGTATTGCGTAACGGCAGACAGTTGCTCCGCATGATTAATGACACGCTAGAACTTTCTCGCGCCGATGCCGGAAAAATTAAACTTAACCTGCAGCGAACTAATGTACGATCGGTAATTAACACCGTAGTAGAAATGATGCAGCCAATTGCTGATGCAAAAGGACTAAAGCTCGCTGTTACCAGCGACTGCGGCCCAACACAAGTAATCTCCGACTCTGGGCGGCTGCAACAAATTCTGATCAACCTGCTGAGCAATGCCATTCGCTATACAGAATCTGGTAGCATCGAATTAAGTTGCCACCCTGCAGGAGAAGGAAATTGGGCGATCGCAATTACAGATACCGGCATTGGCATCGCCCCCGAAGATACAAAGCGCATCTTTGACCCCTTCTTTCAAGCAGGAGAAGCCGGTAAACAGCTCTTTCCCACCGAAAGCACAGGCCTGGGATTAGCAATAGTATCGCGGCTCGTCACGCTGCTGCAAGGCAAAATCGAGTTAGTATCAGAAATAGGAGTCGGCTCAACTTTTACCGTGATTCTGCCGCAAGAAGTTAAAATACTCCAAGAAGTAAGCTAAACATTAAGTTCAAATTTTTACATCCGAAAATCCTATGCCCGCAGCCAACCTTAGCCCTTCCACCACAGCCTTTCCCCTCACCGCCGTAGTCGGGCAAGAAGCAATCAAACTAGCCCTGCTTTTAGCAGCAGTCGATCCCGGATTGGGAGGAGTGGCGATCGCAGGCCGCCGCGGTACAGCAAAATCAGTAATGGCCCGCGCCTTGCACTCCTTACTGCCACCCATTGAAATTGTTAAAGATTCTTTTTGCAACGCCGAACCTAATGAAATTCTTGCAGAACAGGCATCAGGCTTGTTACCAGAAAATGGCGGGCAAGATGCTCACACCACCGATACTAATTCCCCAAATACAGAAATAATTCCCACACCATTCATTCAAATTCCTTTGGGTGTCACAGAAGACAGACTCTTAGGTTCAGTTGATGTCGAACAATCAGTGAAATTCGGCCAAACCGTATTTCAACCCGGACTCTTGGCCCAAGCAAATCGAGGTGTACTATATGTAGACGAAATTAACCTCCTCGACGACAACATTTCCAACCAATTGCTAACAGTATTAACCGAAGGGCGCAACCAAATAGAGCGCGAAGGCATTAGCTTCCAACACCCCTGCAAACCTCTATTTATCGCCACCTACAACCCCGAAGAAGGGCCGCTAAGAGAACATTTGCTCGATCGCATCGCGATCGTACTTTCAGCCGACGCAGCACTCGAAATAGAAGAAAGAGTCTATGCAGTAGAACAAGCTTTATCCTACTCCAGCTCCCCCCAAGAATTTCTCAATCAATACAGCGAAGACACCGACAACCTCAAAACCCAAATCATCCTAGCCAGAGAATGGCTCAAAGATGTCAGCATTAAACGCGAACAAATTGCCTACCTAGTAGAAGAAGCCATCCGAGGTGGCGTTCAAGGACACCGCGCCGAAATATTCGCAGTCCGCGTCGCCAAAGCCGCCGCCGCCATCGAAGGACGCACAGAAGTTAACGCCGAAGACCTGCGCCGCGCCGTAGAATTAGTCATCGTACCCCGCGCCACCATCATCCAAACTCCCCCAGACGAAAACTCTCCTCCTCCTCCCCCCCCACCGCCTCCCCAAAAGCAGTCAGAACAAGAACAAGACGAACCAGAAAACGAGCAAGAAGACGAAGAAGACCAAGAGGATGAAGACAACCCGGAACCTGAAGAAGAACCAGAAAAAGATACCATTCCCGAAGAATTTCTCTTCGACCCCGAAGGCGTAATTCTCGACCCCAGCGTGCTTTTATTCGCCCAACAATCCGCCAACAAACAAGGCAAATCCGGCAGCCGCAGCACCATTTTCTCGGAAGATAGAGGCCGTTACGTCAAGCCAGTATTGCCCAAAGGCCCCGTCCGCCGCATCGCCGTTGACGCCACCCTCAGAGCCGCCGCACCCTACCAAAAAGCCCGTCGCGACAGGAATTCTAACCCCCCCCAACCCCCCCTTAGTAAGGGGGGGCAAGAAGCGAGTCAACCCCCCCTTAGTAAGGGGGGGCAAGGGGGGGTTGAGCGCCGTGTATTTGTGGAACAGGGAGACATTCGGGCGAAGCGCTTGGCCAGAAAAGCTGGAGCTTTAGTCGTATTTGTCGTCGATGCCTCCGGTTCGATGGCCCTCAACCGGATGCAGTCGGCCAAAGGTGCAGTCATGCAGCTACTGACAGAAGCTTATCAAAGCCGCGACCAAGTTGCTCTGATTCCCTTTCGCGGAGAACAAGCAGAAGTGCTGCTACCGCCGACTCGCTCCATAGCCTTGGCCCGCAAGCGTTTGGAACGTTTGCCCTGTGGTGGCGGTTCCCCCCTGGCCCACGGTTTGACTCAAGCCGTGCGCGTCGGAGTCAACGCGCGGCAGTCTGGAGATATCGGTCAAGTGGCGATTGTCGCCATTACCGACGGACGCGGTAATATTCCTTTGGCTCGTTCTTTGGGCGAACCGATTGTAGATGGAGAAAAGCCTGATATTAAGCAGGAATTGTTAGAAATTGCTGCCAAAATTCGTGGTTTGGGAATGCAGTTGCTGGTGATTGATACCGAGAGCAAGTTTATTTCGACTGGCTTTGCGAAGGAATTAGCCAAGACTTCTGGAGGGAAATACTATCACTTGCCGAAAGCTACCGAACAGTCGATCGCAGCTATGACTAAAAATGCTCTGCGCGACGCGATCGGCTAAAATCCTGATATCCACGTTTATCTGCGGTTAAAAATCCAAAAATTAGACTTTTGGCTAAAAGTCTAATTTTTAACTCTCACTCTCCGGCGAGTCAGCGCCAGCGAACCCGCAACTAAACCCAACCCTACCACCGTCGAAGGCTCAGGAATTCTTGCGGGGAGAGGCACCGGCTTTACCGGTCCCCGGGTCGGGCTTGAAGAAGTTGTACCTTGGGGGAGTTGACCGATATTATCAGCCAACAGCAAATTTTCTGAACCCTGCCCTGAAGTAGCAGTATAAACGGCTCGGAAATTAGCTGCAATGGCAGCTTGACCGCCGGAAATAACGGCTGCAGCCAATAAAATTCCGGCTGTAGGTGGCAATAATTTGCGATCAAAAAAGGTGGGCATTGGACATTACCTATTGAGCAGTTTGTCGATAGAACTCGATCTATTCATTAATTTTATGGGCATCCTCTGTCTGAGCTACTGTCTGAGCTACTGTCTGAGCTACCTTAGCAATTAACGGAACCGATTGTAGATTGTAGATTGTAGATTTTATATTTTATATTTTAGATTATTGAAGTTTCTGGTCCCTAGTTTCAACTAAGTCGCAAATCAAAAACCTAAAATCAACTGTGGCCCCTGCCTCTAGTATAGACTCCTTGATCCCCAATCGTAAATCCCGAATCCAAAATTGATTTACATCCGCTATCTGCGATTTGATCGACTTTAAGCTCGCCCTTGGCCGCAGATAGCGCCGGCCCTTTAACCTCAATTATAGCTTTGCCGCGACGCGCAACGGTGCGAGACAGCGACACGGCACAGACCTGTACGCAGTTGATTATAAACAATCGATCCCTGCTTTGGAGTGATTTCACCCCCGTTCTTTATCAAATCTTTAAACTCTTTCAGGTTTTGCAAACAAAGTGTAAAGCTGTCACAATAATAGATAGCAATTCTCAGCCAAAATTAGGTAAATCCTCGTGAGTAACACTAGCAATTTCCGCGAAGCCGTGCGCGAGGCCAAAAACCACGCGCTGGTAGGCCCGAACGTCATCTCCAACGCTCTCCCCTTCGTGGGCGGCGGACTTGTCTTAACTGCTGTCGGCACCTACGGTGGCCTCGGAGTGATCCGCAACTATCCCGGGATCTTCTTTCCCACATTCATCGCCGCGATCGTCCTACAATTAATTCTGTTCTTTGTCGCCCGCGGCGCTGCCGAACAAGGTAACAAAAATACCGCTTTGCCTCTGCTGGCAACCTACAGCTTGCTTACAGGCTACACGCTCAGCGGATTGGTGTCTATAGCCCTCAGAAGCGAAGGCGTCGGCATCGCCGGTATTGGTTTTGCTGCACTTGGATGTGGCATTACTTTTATCGCCGCCCGCCAAATTGGCTCCAACCTTTCTGAACAAGACGGCATGGCCCTCACCAAAACTATCAGTTTAGGTGTGATTGCTTTGTTAGTGGTCGTTGGCGGTCAGTTTCTGCTCTCTTTATTTGGCGTCTACACCCCAACCTGGTTGGAAATTGGCATTTCTGGCATCGGCGTGTTTATATTTGCCGGCGCTGCGATCGTCGATTTTTACATATTACCCCGCAGCTACCGCGACGACCAGTATTTGCCCGCCGCTCTGTCGATGTACTTGACCTACGTCAACTTGTTCATTTTCATTCTGCGCCTGCTGATTGCTCTCAACGGCCGCGATTAATTGAAACTTTAGCTTAAAAAAAAACCGTGGCTCGATCGACATCCTGCCGCGGTTTTTTTTTATTAAGATTTGGAATCAAGATAGTCGTCATCGCCTCCTCTGTCCCTCATACAAAAAACTTATATCCTGTTCACAGCCGACAGACATAAGGTATAATTTCACTTTTTAATCACTTTTGTTTTATCATCTTGATCCTTTCCTTCCGGGCACTACCATTTTTTCTTGTTGCTCTCGTGCCAAAGCCAGCTTTTTTTCTTGTTGCTCTCGTGCCAAAGCCAGCTTTTTTTCTTGTTGCTCTCGTTTCCAAATAAGCTTTACTTCTTGTTGCTCTCGTTCCAAAGCCATCCTTTCTTGTTTACTCAGTTTCTGACCTGAGTCAACCTTCTTAAGAATTTTATAAAGAGGATTGGAGGGAGAAAGCTCCATTATCCATCCCCATTCTTTTAGAAAAAGAAGTTCGTCTGAAGTCAGGTTGACTCCTTCAGTACGCATATTCAGAAGTCCTCTCAACGTCCAACATATACTAGAAAGAGGGACGCCCCGATATTTATTTGCTTTATTAGTTGCTTGATACTTAACCAGAAGAAATGCAAATTTTTCAAAAAAACTTTCTCCTTCATAACAGGTCTCACATCAATATTTTTACTCAAAATTTACCAAAAATAACACCTAACGCCTTCCCTCATTCCATCCAATCATCCGCCGCCAATTCACCCGGATAAAAGCGAGTGCTCAAAATCTCTTTTTTTAACCAGTGATTATGAATAAATCTTGTTTATTGTCGATCGCCAACGTCTACAATGATACAAATCAGTCGTTAGCGCAGCCCTCGAAGAGGATCGCACTCCTGAGCGTAAGGTGCTCCGCGCTCACCTTACGCCTGAAAACTGTTTAAAAATTTTCCATCAATTCTTTTTCTTGAGCGTAAACATCTCGTAGCTGTTGCAGCGCTGAGGCAGAAATTACCGATTTAACTGTAGCGACTAATTTACCCCACTCAAGCAAGCTGTCTACTGAAACAGCGGCTTTGAAGTTGTACGTATAGAATTTAGTCCAAAATTCTGGTGCTTGCGTGCGTTTCCAGCGTTTGTACCATCCGAGAAAATCTCCAGTACAGGGCGGTTTTACTTCTAAGATTGGGGGGAAATCGGCGTAGCTGACAAATCGACTGAGGCCTTTGGCATGAACGTACACCACGTTGTGGCAGCAATCGATCCGGTATATCTGTTCGGGTGATATGTTGAACAGGAGTGCCACTGTTTCTTCGGTGACAAATCTCGATCGCGGATTGACGATCAACGATTTGTGAATAATTTTTGATGCGCCGATCGTTGACGATCTTAGCTGATTTTCTGATATCATTGTAGTTGCATCTGGTGGTAGTAGCTAAATCTATCTCTGCTAAGTGCGATCGACAGAAATTATCTGTCGGGATTAATTTTAACTGGCGATCGTCTTTAGTTTCGTTGACTCCGCCGCAAAACGGAGACAAGCCCCGACTTCTGCCATGAGAGGCGCAAAATTTTCGACCAACGTTCAAGCTCCCAGATTCATCTTTAGAGTCAATCTAAAATCTAAAATCTAAAATCTAAAATCGAATGACCGGGGCGATCGCTTTTTGATATATTATACTAAATCCAAAATTTTGTAAATAGTGAATATGAGCAAAGGCTTAGTCAGGTTGCGGGTTCGAGAGTTGGCTGCCGAGAAGGGATGGACGCTCAAGGAAGTTGCGGAGCGATCGGGCGTGGGCTACAGTACGATTAGCAATTATGCCCGTTCTCAGGGGATGGCAATGGTTGATTTTGCAGCAGTCCACAAGCTGGCTCGAACTTTTGATGTGATGATTGAGGATTTCGTGGTAATCCTAGAAAAATAGTTGAAAGTTTTGCCTAAATTCAATGTTTTAGCGATCGACTTTTGATATGACGATCGAAGTTTTGATGTGATGATTTCAGCATAGGTCGATCGTTAGCAACCAAACTCGATCGCCTATCATTGAAATAACCCGCTTGCAGCCCGAAATTAGGAGAACCGTCAAATGTCTGATCCGATTACCTTGGGCTTGCTTTTCACAGTCGCTTGGCAAGGCATTCTGGGCTCTCAAGTTAATGATGCAGCAAAGCACCTCTGTTTGACCGGGATAAAAAAATTATCACGAAACGGAAAAATTGTCAATCACGATTTAGAAAAAGCGCTGAAAACTTCTTTCCTGAAAGCTCAGCAACAAATCGCCTCAGAATGCAAACAGGAAATCGACCCCAAAAATACATCTCACCGAGAGAGTTTTGCCTATTCGCTGCAAGACAGGCGGCGGGATTTTGATTGGTTGAAACGAAAGCTCGAAAAGCTCAAATTAGAATTACAAAAAGTCTATAAAGAAACAGTCCCGTCTGGAATTCCCATTACAGGATTAGATGAGATAGAATTGCTGCTGACTGCCGCAGATGAGTTAAAGCAGAATCAGGTTGAAGAAGTTAAGCAAAAACTGCTGGAAGTTGCCCTAGAAAATTGCGAAGTCGCACCCTACAAGACAAAGTTAGAGCAAGAGTTGTTGGCCTTGGTATCTGCATACTTTGCTCAGGAAATCAAGGACAATGACAAAGTTTTTCAGATTTTTACCGGGCAGAGTTTAACGCGGATCGATCGCAGAACCCAAGAGATGTATGCTTGGCTTGAGGAGATAGTTGAAAAAAGCCGGATTGCTTACGTGCCGATTGACTGGCGGGATATTTGCCAGCAGATTTTAGACGAGAAAGAACAGCAGCGACTTAGTAGCAATCAGCTAACTTTTGGCAACTATCAAATTGATGATGTCTATGTACCGCTGGGATTGGTGGAACTGCATAAAGTGACTCAGCGAGGCGAGGATGTTGCGGCTGAGGAAGGTTTAAATTTTTACCGGATAAAACAAATTACTCAAGGGTTTGAACACAGCGAGTTTCTTGAGCAAGTTATCCAGCAAGGAAGTAGCCCTAAAAGCAATGGCAAGCGGTTAGGAATTATTGGGGAAGCGGGGGCTGGAAAAACAACGCTCTTGCGGCAGATTGCGAATTGGGTAGCGGCGGGCATTTCCGAGGCGATTGTAATTTGGGTATCCTTGGCGGATTTGCAGGGGAAGGAATTAGAGCCGTATTTATTTGATAATTGGCTGCTGGCGGCTATTAAGAGAATTGGGAAGGCTGAGGCGACTGCGGAAATAAAGGATGATTTTGTAGCACAATTTAATGCTGAGCGCGTGTGGTTGGTGTTGGATGGGGCGGATGAGATGGCGGTGGGGGATGGCAATCCTTTGGCGGAAATTCAGCGGCAAATTAGAACGGGCGGCTGTATTCAAAAGGCGCGAATTGTGCTAAGTTGTCGGCAGAATGTTTGGGATGCGATCGGCTCTGCGTTGGATACTTTTGATACTTATCGCACTCTGGAATTTTCCTATCCCGAACAGGTGGGGATGTTTATTGATAAATGGTTTGGAACCCCCCCTAACCCCCCCTTGGTAAGGGGGGGGACAAGAGAAGATGGGGAGCAGACAAGAGAAGATGAAACTCTTGCTCCCCCCTTAGCAAGGGGGGCTGGGGGGGTGCTTTCTCAACAATTACCAGAAGCCGCAGAAACTCTTACTCCCCCCTTAGCAAGGGGGGCTGGGGGGGTGCTTTCTCAACAATTACCAGAAGCCGGAGAAACTCTTACTCCCCCCTTAGCAAGGGGGGCTGGGGGGGTGCTTTCTCAACAGCTACGCGAAGCATTAGCAGCATCAGGAAAAGAGCGAATTCGAGATTTAGTAAAAAATCCCCTGAGATGTTCGCTGCTGTGCGGCACTTGGCAATCCTTGGATGGCGATTTGCCGGATACTAAGGCTAAGCTTTATCGGCGGTTTGTGACTACTTTGTATCAGTGGAAAAAACCGCACTTGAATTGGATTCAGCAGCAGGAATTGAATGCGGCTTTGGGGAAATTGGCACTTTCAGGGATGTTAAATGAAACGTCGCGGTTTCAGTTGCGAGAAAGTGTGGGATATCGGGTGATGGGTGCATCGCAGTTTGAGTTAGCTTGTCGTTTGGGTTGGCTGAATTTAGTGGCGAGGGATGGGGAGACGCTGGAGGGGATTTATGCTTTTTACCATCCGACTTTTCAGGAATATTTTGCGGCGTTGGCGGTTGAGGATTGGCACTTTTTTTTGAATCACATTGCTGATAATCCGCAACATCCTGATGCTCGATATCGCATTTTTGAGAAGCAGTGGAAGGAGGTTATTTTGCTATGGTTGGGGCGTGAGGAGGTAGGGAAGGAGGAGAAGGAAGCGTTTATTCAGGCGTTGGTTGAGTTTGATGATGGGTGCGGGTATTTGTACAAATTGCGGGCGTATTTTTTAGCGGCTGTGGGGATTGCTGAGTTTAAATCTTGTAGTCTTGCTGATGAGATTGTTCGGCAGATTGTTAAGGTGGGGTTTGGTTATTTTGATGACCTAAAATCGCATAGTTGGACAATTACTACTCCAATGGCCGAGAGAATAAGGGAAACACTAAAAGAGACGGATAGGGGAAGGGCTATCTCTCAGTTGATCGAGTTAATCCGTATTTCTCAGGGTGAAGATACTCGGAGGCAAGCCGCATATTGCTTAGGACAAATAGATAAAACTAACCCAGTTGCGATTGATACTTTGGTCGAGTTAATCCGCAATTCTGGTTCTCAGTATACACGCTGGGAAGCGGCGTATAGTTTAGGTACAATAGATAGATATAACCCTGTTGCGATTTCGGCTTTAGTCGAGTTAAGCTGTGTTGAGAGCGGAAATTATTAGATATGAGGTATATTGATGGCAGAACTAAGTCATAGTTTAGAAAATTTAGAAAAAATAGGCAAAGACAACCCAGTAGCTATCTCTGCTGTAGTCAAGTTAATCGCTTCCTCTCAGCAGGAACGTACCCATTGGATGCTAGCAGATTACTTAGGAAAAATAGCAACCAATAACTCAGAAGCTATTTCTGCTTTAGTCAACTTGATCTGGAGTTCTCCGAATGAAACTACTCAGTTAAAAGCGGCAACTAGCTTAGCAAAAATAGAAAAAGATAACTCTGTTGCGATCGATACTTTAGTCAACTTAATCCGTAATTCTCAGGATGGATTGACTCGGAGGAAAGCGATATTTAGCTTATGTGAGATAGGTACAGATAACCCTGTTGCTATCGAAACTTTAGTAGAGTTAATAGGTACTGAGCCGGATCGACCACTCTTGTTGAAAGCAGCAAATATACTAGGGCAAATAGACAAATATAACCAAATAGCAAGCGAATTTTTAGTTAAAATAATAAGAGATTTCGAGGTAAAAAATATTCTGATACCTGCAACTGGAATATTAAATAAAATAGGTAAAGACAGCGCAAATGGGATTGTCGAAGCTTTAGTCGAAATAATGGAGAATACTGAGAATGATTTAAAGCGGATTCAAGTAGTATGGTGCTTAGCAAACATAGCTAAAAATAAGCAAGTTGCCATCGAAGCTTTAGTCAATCTAATAAATAAGTGCGATGACGAAAGTATCCTGTTGAGAGCGGCAGGTAGATTAGGCGACATACACAAAAATAACCCAGTTGCTATAGGTACTTTAGTCAAGCTGATATCTACTTCTCAAGATAAAGATATCCTGTGGGGAGCGACAGGTTGGTTAGGAGAGATATCCAAAAATAACCCAGTTTCTATCTCGGCTTTAGTTGAGTTGATCCGCAATTCATGTGATGAACATATTCGTTTGCAAGCGGCAGAAAGTTTAGAAAAAATAGACAAAGACAACCCACTTGTCGTCGCGACTTTAGTTGAGTTAATCCGCAATTCAGGTGATAAAAATACCCGGTGGCAAGTGGCAGATGGCTTACGGGAAATTATGAAAGGTAAACACTTCGCCACCGCAGTCTCAGGTTTGAAAGATTGCTTAACTTCCGAAATCTCCGAAAACGATTCTAATCTCTATGAAATTTGCTACAGAGTCATCTGGGACTGCGCCCAAAATATGACTTACCCAGACTTTTATCAAGCATGGCACACCCAACCCACCAATTCCCCAATACCCGATCGCAACCACCCACAAAATACAGATATCCCCACACTCCTCAAACAACTCCAACCCACAGATAAAACCTTCCCCGTTCCCCTCAACATACGCGCCCTAGAAGGCGAAACCGATACAAGTGCGATCGCCCAAGAGCTCTGTACCCAACTATATCAAACAATCTTTCCCGCAGATACCGACATTCCCGCCATTCGCAACGCCCCCGAATTCAAGCGATTAATTCCCCAACTCAAAAACCGCCTCCAAAAACAGCACATCGCCTTAATTTTGCACTCCTGTCCCTGCGAAGATGCGCTTTCATCTTTCACCCGCAAACTCGCCGACACTCACATGGGAATTCATATCGCCTGGATTACTGATACACCGCTGGAATTGCCGTTAATAGGTTTTCCGGTGGATGGAGATGATTTGTTGGATGCGGTGCAGAGTTGGGTTGGAGGGATTAGTTCGTGATCCAGGGGCGGGACACGGCAATGCCGTTTCCCTACAGATATTACAAAAACGCACGATCGACCAAAAGCAGATGCAAACCTACTATTGAACCTACAATACTATTTTTAGAGATGCCATCACCGAGCCTCCCAAAGACTCCCCCAAACCATGCCCAAACCAAAAAAGACCCCCGCCAAAACCTACACTGAAATCAACCTCAGCGATCCTCAATATTACTTCAACCGAGAACAAAGCTGGCTAGAATTCAACAACCGCGTGCTCCACGAAGCCCTCGACCCCCGCACGCCCCTCCTAGAAAGGCTCAAATTTCTAGCTATTTTTAGCTCCAACCTAGACGAATATTTTATGGTGCGCGTGGCTGCCCTCAAACAGCAAGTACAAGCAAAAGTCAGCAAATTGACCTCCGACGGCAGCACGCCCCAACAACAGCTAGATGCCCTTAACAAGCGGCTTTTGCCGATGGTTTCTCAGCAACACTCCTATTTTGAGCAAACCCTGCGGCCGAAACTAGCAGCAAGCGGCATCTACATTCTTGACTACATTGACCTCAATCAAGAACAGCGCAATTACTTGCATCGCTACTTCAAAGAACAAGTATTTCCCGTACTCACTCCCCTAGCAGTTGACCCCAGCCACCCATTCCCCTACCTTTCCAATCTCAGCCTCAATTTAGCAGTAGTAGTCAGGGACCCCGACACGCAGGAAGAATTATTTGCCCGCGTCAAAGTACCCCAGGTTTTGCCGAGGTTTGTGCCACTACCGGGGGATTTGCAGTGGCAGCAGAGGGGCAAATCACCTGTTTGGACTGGCGTGCCCCTAGAACAGGTGATTGCCCACAATTTAGAAGCTTTGTTTCCGGGGATGGACATTCAGGAATATCACCCGTTCCGCATTACTCGCAATTCCGATTTGACGGTGGAGGAAGATGAGGCGGAGGATTTGCTGCTGGCAATAGAACAGGAACTCCGCAAGCGCCGGTTTGGAGGTTCTGCGGTGCGGATGGAAATTCAAGCGATTATGCCGCCTGCGCTGCGAGATATGCTGATGGAGGAGCTGGATCTCGGTGAGCAAGATGTTTACGTCGTAGAGGGGCTGCTAGGCCTCAAGGATTTGATGTCTTTTGTAGGGCTGCCCGTGCCGGAACTGAAAGACCCGCCTTGGACTCCGGTTGTGCCGCCCCGTTTGCGGAACTCGGAATCACCAATGATTTTAGGCAAATTGATGTTGGATGCTGACGAGGGCGAGGATATTTTCACCGCCATCCGGCAGGGGGATTTGATGCTACACCATCCCTATCACTCGTTTGCGGCGACGGTACAGCGGTTTATTACTGAGGCGGCGCACGATCGCTCTGTGTTAGCGATTAAGATGACTTTATACCGCACTTCTGGTGATTCGCCGATCGTCAGCGCCTTAATTGAAGCAGCAGAAAACGGCAAGCAGGTAGCCGTTTTAGTAGAGCTCAAAGCTAGGTTTGACGAAGAAAATAATATTAATTGGGCTCGCAAGTTAGAACAAGCTGGAGTCCACGTAGTTTACGGTTTGGTGGGACTCAAAACCCACACCAAAATTGTGATGGTAGTGCGTCGCGAGGACGATTACATCCGCCGCTACGTCCACATCGGCACTGGCAATTACAATCCCAAAACAGCCGGACTCTATACCGATGTGGGTTTGTTGAGTTGTCGCGAGGATTTGGGATCGGATTTGACGGATTTGTTTAATTATTTGACTGGTTATTCGCGGCAGGTATCTTATCGCAAATTATTGGTGGCACCGGTCAATATGCGCGATCGATTTTTAGCTTTAATCCGTCGCGAGGCAGAATTCTGCCGCTTGCAGGCAGAAGGCGGCACCGGTAGCTGTGGCCGCATCGTCGCTAAAATGAACGCTTTAGTTGACCCTCAAATCATTGTTGCTTTGTACGAAGCTTCGCAAGCGGGAGTTAAAATTGATTTGATTATCCGGGGGATTTGCTGTTTGCGTCCCGGCGTTGAGGGTGTTAGCGAAAATATCCGAGTTATCAGTATTATCGGCCGCTTTTTAGAGCATTCTCGGATGTTTTATTTTTTCAACGGTGGCGACGAAGAGGTGTATATTGGTTCTGCTGACTGGATGCAGCGCAATCTTACAAGACGGGTTGAGGCCATAGTTCAGGTGGAAGACCCGACAATTGCTAAGGAATTGCAAGAAATTTTGGGAGTAATGCTGGCTGACAACCGCCAAGCTTGGGATTTGCAGCCGTCCGGACACTACTCTCAGCGGCGGCCGCCTGCTAATTGTCCAGAAGTGAGCTCTCAGCAAATTTTGATGGATATGGTGATGAATTAGTCAGTTGTCAGTTGTCAGTTGTCAGTTGTCAAATTTGCAGTTAGGAGTTGTCAGTTCTTGTTAGCTATTAAGCTGTACTGCATTTAATTTTCACTTTTAGGGCGGGCAAGATTCCCACCCCACAAAGTTTTTAGTAAACATAACTATGAAAATTGAATGCGCGACAGCTTAGCCGACAACTGTCAACTGTCAACTGTCAACTGTCAACTGCCAACTGACAACTTAACTGTTAAAAGTACGCTTGAATTCTTCTAAGAGATCATCAATTTCTTCGATCGCCTGACTCACATCTATTCTCAAGGCTCCCAAGTCCGATCGATCTAATAACCGCACGAGGGATTCCCGCTTGCTCTCGATCTCTGCTACGCGCTCTTTGATTGTTTGTGCATCCATGGTTTTTTGCCTTTGCTACTATTAACAAAAATATTTGACATTCCCCTCTGCGAACAGACGGGGATTCTTAATCCACCGACCTACCTTTTTGGGCAAATCCTTCACTGTTTTTATATGGGAAGTGATGAACCTGCTCAGGGTTTTTGGGTCTGTGTTATAGTTTGATTGTACATCAAAACTTCCCCCAAACTTCAGCCAAATTTTAGCGCAAAAAAGGCGGACGTTTGGTATCTGTGGGTTTATTTTTCATCATTCCAGCTAAAAATCGCTTCAGGGCCTTCTCCCGGTTTTTCATAAAAGCAGCCCAAAATCCCGGTTGATATTCATCCATTGTCTTGGCTAGGGCCCAGACATCGATCGCTAAGATATTATAAAGCCTTTCATCTTCGCGTTTGAGCGAGTTAATCTGCTCCAGAACCGCCTTGTTTGCTCCAGCAGTTTTTTTGTCTTCGTCTTTAATCATGTCCGAAAAATGGTTGAAAGGGCAAGAGTGTCGATCGCGATCGTCACTCTGTATACTTTGATGATACTGCCGATCTCGATTGCCTTCTGGAACCAACGCCGCGCAATTAACACGGATATTTACCGATGGCGCGCCCGGGCGAGTCGGGCGGGATAAGCTTCTGAAGCTAGAGACAAGACTGTGGATGCACACCGCTCCCGCGCTCATAGATGCTAGCAGTTTTTGCAGGTCTTTTGGCAAAAAAACTAAATTTATTCAAGACTTTTTGACAGATAATAATTAAAGTATATTATCTCTGTCCGACTACTTACCTCACTAATATGTTACGCAAAATTTCTTTAGCAAACCTAGCCTTAGTTGTTGGCGGTATTATAGCAGCAGTCGGGTTTGGAGCCTACTTCACAGACAGACCTACCCTGAACCTAGCCGGTTTTTTTTATGGAATTCCGCTGTTGCTGGGAGGTTTGGCCCTGAAAGCGGCTGAACTCGAACCGGTGGAGTTCACCGAACCGACTTCTCCCGAAGTTCTTCTCCTGCGAGAAAGTCAGGCCACAGATACTCAAAACCAAGTCCGCAAAGATGTCACCCGATTTCGCTACGGCCAACCCGCGCACTTAGATGATGCTTTGGAGCGTCTGGGCCTGGCCCCGACAGACGAGGAACGACCACTCCTGCAAGGGTTGCGGGAAGTTGATGTTGACGGTGCTTATGGGTTAATTTTAGAGTTTTATTCACCGCTAATGCCGATCGAAGTCTGGGAAGAAAAGCAAGACAAAATAGCTACTTTTTTTGGGCCGGGTTTGCGCGCACAAGTGAGTCACAAGGCGGGTGACAAAATTGAATTGGCTTTAATTAAAAATACTCAAGCTTAAAGTATTCTGAAGTTTTGAGTGCGTAAATTTTGAAGTCATCAATTAAACATTAATCCTGCATCAGCTTAGATACTGATTTTAGCGGCAGCTTGAAACCTGTCGCTATCAACAAAAACTAAAAACTAAATCTGCAATTGGGCGATCGCGCAAATCGGATTTTCCTTAATTACAATAATAGTTGAGAACCGATCGGCAATCTTAAATCAGGAGAAGCACAAATGGTTTCGTCCCAAAGTAGGATAGGTATTATCGGCGCAGGAACATCAGGAGCTTATCTGGCAATTCTGCTGATTCAACAGGGGTTTCAAGTTGACTTGTTTGAAAAAGCACCCCATCCGCGCACCGATGGCTGTGGTATCCTGATCGTACAAGCAGGTATGCAAGCACTTCATCAAGGCAACCCTGAAATCACCGAAAAAATTATCAACTCAGGCGATCCGGTTAAATTATTCGAGTTTCGCAACCTCCGCGGCGGTGTCATCAATTCCGAACCCGTCACCTACGAAGAAAATGAACTCCCAGGAATGCTGGTACACCGCAAAGCTATTCTAGAAGCACTCCTCGACAAGTTACCCCCTGAGTGTATTCATTTTAATGCAGAATTAGCATCGATCGCCCAAACCGAACACAGTGCGATCGCCCACTTTAAAGATGGCAGTAAATGGGAAGGCGATCTTTTAATTGGTGCCGATGGAATCGTCTCCAAAGTTCGTCAGTATATAGTTCCAGGTGTTGAACTATTCTATTTAGGCGATATCGTCTGGCGAGGAATTGTCGAAGATAATAGCTTCTGTCCCGAAGGAAACTTTTTTGTTTATGTACGCGGTAGGGGAATTTATGCCAACTTCTTTCACATTGGTGGAGGTCGCACTCATTGGGGTTTCTTTATCGAAAAAGAGCGAACCGAATCCGAAATAGGAAAAGTTCAACCCAATGATATCACCATACCTCCCCAAGAACTAGCAAAACTCCCCGACGATGCGCGAAAAGTGATTGAGTCAACCCCTTTAGAAAACATTGTCTGTCGTTTTTCCTATGACATTGACCCCCTACCAAAAATCTATGATGGTCGTGTTATCCTAATAGGTGATGCGGCCCACGCCAAAAGTTCCACACGCGCTAGAGGTATGACTTCTGGCTGGGAAGACGGGCTGTCTTTAGCACAACATCTCAGAGATAGTGCTAATATTGCCGAAGCGCTAGAAAATTTTCAAGCTGAAAGATTACCTATTGTCCACGAATATCAACGCACTAGCCGCGAAATGAGTTTGAAAATAGGTCGCCGTTAGCCCAATTTCAATCATCCTGTAGGGCGGGTTCGCCAATAACTTTAAAGGGTGCAGACAGGTAAAAAAAAACGCCCCCACCCACAAAAAAGCCCTTTTAAGTTTGGACAATTTTTTTAGATAAACCGGAGGCTAATTAATGAATAACGATTTGGGAATTCATGAAGATACCGTCAACCCTCTAAACTCTCCTGATTTAGAGAAAGTACCGGAAATTTTCACACGTCATATTGGTAATTGGAAAGGCGAATTTATTAAGACTGATACTCGCGGACATTTTCTTCGCAGCTTTTTGTGTACTATAAGCATCGAGATTGAGGGGAGTCACCACCGACACGTTAACAACTATGAATACTCAGATGGTTCTCGCATTCAGCTAAATTTTGAAGGTGAATATGAAAATCGGATGCTGAAATTATTTTCTAGCAGTTATCCTGATTTTTCGGGGGTCGCGTGGGATGCGGGTCAGGACATTATCTGCTTTCGGTCAACAAAAACTGAGGGTAACGCACTGATTACTTTTGTGGAAACAATCACTTTAGTGTCAGACAATCACCGAGTTCGTAGCACTCAAATTTTTAAAGATGGCATTTTTGACAGCACTGCATTTATTGAGGAAATGCGTATATAAGTAAGCCCGCATAAAAAATACCCCGATTGCCGACTTCTTTAAAAAGTCGGCAATCTAACGTATCTCGCGTTTGCAAGAACTAATTAATCAGCCTTAACAAATAAGCGAGAACGAGTAATAAAACGCTCTCCCTCCGGCCCTTCTAGGGAAAAATCGCTACCTCCGGGCCCCGATGCCACGTCTATAATTAACTGCGTGTGCTGCCAATATTTGTATTGCTGCGCTGCAATATAAAAGGGGCAACCGCCTATTTCGCCCAGCAATACGTCACCATCACCGATTATCAATTCGCCATCGGGAAAGCACATGGGAGAACTACCGTCGCAGCAGCCGCCGGATTGGTGAAACATCAATTGTCCGTGTTGAGTTTTGAGATGGTTGATTAATTTTAAAGCCGCTTCTGTTGCGGTGACTTTCGCGATGGTTTCCATTGCAGTCTCTGTTGTGTAGCAATTTTATTTCGTTTTTGAATGAGATTTTTTTAAAATGAACCGCAGAGGGCGCAGAGAAGGAGAGGAAAGAGAGAAAGAAGGAGTTCGCGAATCATTGAAGTTTGTCCTTCTTCCTTTTTCCTTCCCAATGACTAAAACCTTAGAAAAAGCCTAAAGCTTTGGGGCTGTAACTTACCAACAAATTCTTGGTTTGCTGGTAGTGATCTAACATCATTTTGTGATTTTCGCGACCGATTCCCGATGATTTGTAGCCGCCGAATGCTGCGTGGGCTGGATATAGGTGATAGCAGTTTGTCCACACGCGGCCGGCTTGAACGGCGCGACCCATGCGGTAGGCGGTGTTGATGTCGCGAGTCCAAAGTCCTGCACCTAAACCGTAGAGAGTATCGTTGGCAATTTCTAATGCTTCGGCTTCGTCTTTGAAGGTGGTGACTGCTAATACTGGGCCGAAGATTTCTTCTTGGAAAATTCGCATTTTGTTGTTTCCTTTGAAGACTGTTGGCTGGAAATAATAGCCGTCTTGCAAGTCGCCGGATAAGATGTTTCTTTCGCCACCAATCAGACATTCTGCGCCTTCGGCGTGACCGATTTTGACGTATTCGGCGATTTTTTCCATCTGGTTGATGGAGACTTGGGCGCCGAGGGCGGTTGTCGGATCTAATGGGTTGTCTTGTTGGATTTGGCGGATGCGATCGATCGCCCTTTCCATAAATCGATCGTAGATTGACTCCTGAATTAAGGCGCGGGAGGGACAGGTGCACACTTCTCCTTGATTAAACGCAAACATGACTAATCCTTCGACTGCTTTGTCGAGGAATTCATCATCTTGGGCGCAGATATCTTCAAAGAAAATGTTGGGGGATTTGCCGCCTAGTTCTAGGGTGACGGGGATGACGTTTTGGGAGGCGTATTGCATGATTAGCCTGCCGGTGGTGGTTTCCCCGGTGAAGGCGACTTTGGCAATCCGGGGACTGGTGGCGAGGGTTTTGCCGATTTCGGCGCCGGGCCCGTTAATCACGTTGATTACGCCGTCTGGTACTAAGTCGGCGATGATTTCCATCAGTACCAAGATTGACGCGGGGGTGGGGCCTGCTGGTTTGAGGACGACGCAGTTGCCGGCGGCGAGGGCTGGGGCGAGTTTCCAGGCGGCCATTAATATCGGGAAGTTCCAGGGGATGATTTGTCCGATGACGCCTAGGGGTTCGTGGAAGTGGTAGGCGACGGTGGTTCCGTCGAGTTCGCCGATCGAACCTTCTTGAGCTCGGATGCAGCTTGCGAAGTAGCGGAAATGGTCGATCGCCAGCGGTATGTCTGCGAGGCGGGTTTCGCGAATTGGTTTACCGTTGTCCCAGGTTTCGGCGATGGCGAGGCGATCGAGGTTTTCTTCGATGCGATCGGCAATTTTGTGTAAAACCCGCGCCCTATCGGCTGGGGAAGTCTTGCCCCACTTGTCTTTGGCAGCGTGGGCGGCATCCAGTGCCAATTCTACATCTTCGGCGCTCGATCGGGGGATTTGACAAATTGATTTTCCTGTAATTGGAGACAGGTTTTCCGAGTATTTCCCTTTCACCGGTGGCACCCACTTGCCGCCGATAAAGTTGTCGTAGCGAGTTTGAAAAATCGACTGACTGCCGGATTGAACAGGTGCTGCTACTACCATTTTATTACCTGATTAAAAGTTGTTTTCGCGGACGCTTGAAATCTCTTGCATATCAACTATCGTCTATTTTCCGCAACTTCGGTCAGTTCACATACAAAATTTTACATTTTTCAAATATTTTGCAGTCATTGTATGGGCGGGTTTACCAACAATCTCAGGCTAAAACCAACAATCTCAAAAACCCGCCCATACCCAACGGTAAATACTATTAATTAACTGTGACGCAGCGGGACATATCCGAAATCCAGTAGCTTTATCCGGTAGCAAAAAACACTTTAACTCTCCTTTCTGCTGCTCTATAATTATCCTATATCTGAGAGTGATTCTTGACAAAATGGCTGGTTATGCCAACCAACAAGGGAGCAGAAAGTGGCGCTATGAGATGTTTTCTAATTGCCATGTCGTTATCAGCAACCTCAATATAAATCTCCTGAGCATAGACTACCTCAGTGCCAACCCAAATCACCGACTTAAATTTGATTGATTGCAACTCTTACAACTCTTGAGCCGACTCTTCTAAAACATCGATCGCGTGATTGAGGATATTCAGAAAAGTTTGATTAATCTGAGATGTTGCACCATTCTCAATCAGCTTTTTAGGAACAGGCTTTCCGGCCTGTTCCACAAGAAAATTCACTCTTTGTGGAACAGGCAGGAAAGCCTGTTCTTGAGGGTGCAATATGTGAGATTTAGCCGAGCTGCATACCGCTAAATCTGTGGCAAGTTGCCCACTTGTTTTATCAGCTTGATGTCTAGCCGTCGGTCGCAAATAGTCACGTTTTTTAAATTTGTACCCGAAAGGCAAACCTTCGCAGCGTTTTATTGCTAAAATTGAAAAAAATAGTAAATAAGTGCATTCATCATTATCAATGTAACGATCTTGCATAATATTTATTAGCACAATGAGCAATAATGGTTAAAAAACTCAATGTCTGCTCAAGGGTTTTATCGTCGTTCACTTCCCGATTCTGCTATTGCCTTTTCCTCCGTAGAGGGAAAGCAAATATTTCGAGAAGCGTTGGCATTGGGAGGTATGGAAGGGTATTTTGCTCTAGCGGAACAGTTTCATACTCAAGCAGAACCCGCTTTTTGTGGATTGGGTAGTTTAGTGGTTGTTCTTAATGCCTTATCCATCGATCCGGGTCGCATTTGGAAAGGGGTATGGAGATGGTATGGAGAGGAATTTTTAGACTGTTGCTTACCTCTTTCAGTCATTAAAGAAAACGGTATCACCTTTGATGAGTTTGTCTGTATAGCACGTTGCAACGGTGCTGTGGTAAAGCCTAACCGTTACCACCAAAGCAGCTTGGAAAACTTTCGGCAAGCAGTTGAGAAAGTGACTACGGCGTCAGGTGATATTCATCTAGTTGTTTCCTACAGCCGAAAGGTATTGGGACAAACGGGTGATGGTCACTTTTCACCAATTGGTGGTTATCATCCAAAGCGGGATCTAGTTCTTCTGCTGGATGTTGCCCGTTTCAAATATCCACCTCACTGGGTTTCTCTGCCTTTGTTATGGCAAGCATTTGAACCTCTCGATCCCGTCACTAATCAATGTCGAGGTTATATTTTATTGCAGAAGAGTGAAAGGTTGCCAGAAACCTTTTTCCATGTTGCTTGTGATTTACATCAGTGGCGTAGTGTTGCTACTTACTTTGCAGAAATACTGCCCGACATTCTAAGAAAAGAGCAACCTGATTCAATTGCTTCATTTGTCAGTACCATCCTGCACCATTGGCCTGTTGAATTCACAACTATGGTGCATACCTCGTCAGAGACGGCAGAGACACTTGAGAAATTACGGGCAGCTATTGAGTTAAATTCACTGTTTAATATTGTTTACCAATGCTTGTCAAGCGATGACGGGGATGCAATGTCTGTTGTAGGGAAGTGGCCGCAACAGCCATTCGTAGCAGAGATAATAACAGCAATATTACTGTCGTGTCCCGAAACGCTCTATGCAACTCTCAAACCCGAGTTACGACTGTGGTTTAGTGAGGTTCGCCACCTTGAGAAACTCCTCCCTCCCTGGGATATAGAGATATCTAGATTGAGAGAACAAATGTCAGCACTCCAAGAGTTTTATATTTTATATTCAAAGGGACATCAGTGTAATATCCCTAGTGCGGGCTTTGGAAACTGGGAATGAAAACTGGCTGCGCTGCGCCCTCCAAGGACAGTGATGATGTTCAGGTTGCCTTTGCTATCGATGCTGTCCTTTCTAATGAACATGAAGCTGCATTTGTTCGTGCTAAGGGGGTCAAGAAACTTCGCTTACTAGAGGCATTGAGGGAAAGCGCACCCCAAAAGTTAGCCGCAGAAGTTTTAGGGCATGAATTTGTTGCTCAAGCTCCTTTACAACAAGTTGAGGCTATTAAGGAAGAAGTTTCTGCTGCTCAAGCTCAGATTGAAGCACAAATATAAATAACTCGAAACACTCTAAAACGAACTGAAGATAAGGAAGAAAAACTCATTTTTGAGCAACAACTTCAAGAGGCACAACAACAAATAGAGAAACTCCAAGTCAAACTAGATTCTCTCTTAGCGGCGGTTCCTATGCGTTGGCTAGAGATGTACGAACACCGCCCACTCCTAGAACAGGCTCTTCAAGATAGCCAAGAACGTTTGATGATTATCTCTCCTTGGATTCGGGCAAGTTCTGTGGATAAACGGTTTATTCAACAATTTGAAAATCTTCTCAAACGGGGAGTACAAGTTTTCATTGGGTACGGTTTGGGAGAGAACGATGATAAAAAGTACCCATCCGATATCCAAGCTGAGAAAAATCTTAAAAAATTAGCGAGTCAGTACAAAGATAATTTTATCCTTAAGCGTTTGGGAGATACCCATGCAAAAATCCTCATCTCTGATGTGAAATTTGCTGTAACGACAAGTTTCAATTGGCTTTCCTTCAAGGGCGATCGCGATCGCACGTTCCGGGATGAGCGGGGGACGCTGGTATCTGACCTCCAGAAAATCGATGAACTGTTCGATAGCTATAGGTCGCGATTTAAAGATTGAATGGTATCGCTTCCACAAAGTTAAAACCTTCTTCCCTCGCACTTCCTCTGCGCTTAATTAAAAAATTGAGTGATTTTTAATACAATTGCGGACTCTACACTCGATCGAACTCCTCAATTTTCGATGGGGATCTAAAATTCACCTAAAGTTCGACGCCCTTTCCCAAAACCCTCCCTAAGATAGAAGTTAGGGGACGATCGGTCTAATAGCCGATTCAGGAGCAAGTGTCAAGCACTCCATCGAACCCAAATCCAGAGCAGCAAGACAGGGAGGACATCAAAATCATGGTAAACGCGCCGACAGGGGAAACCCGCCTGGGCCCGATCGATCAGGTGCAAGCCTTAGACCGCGATTGCACAACCCTATCTCGTCACGTACTCCAGCAACTTCAAAGCTTTTCAGCAGATGCTCAGGATCTCAGTGCCCTGATGAATCGCATCGGGCTGGCAGCCAAGCTGATCGCGAGGCGGCTCAGCAGAGCCGGATTAATGGCAGATGCCTTGGGGTTTACAGGGGCTACAAACGTGCAGGGAGAATCCGTCAAAAAGATGGATATCTATGCCAATGAAGTCTTTATCTCGGTATTCCAGCAAAGCGGACTGGTATGCCGCTTGGCTTCGGAGGAAATGGAAAAACCCTATTACATTCCCGAAAATTGTCCGATCGGGCGTTACAGTCTGCTCTACGACCCCATAGACGGTTCTTCCAATCTTGACATCAATCTCAATGTAGGCTCCATATTCAGCATCCGCAAGCAAGAGGGGGACGATGCAGATGGCTCTGCTTCTGACTTGCTGCAACATGGACACAAACAAATTGCCGCTGGTTATGTGCTCTACGGCCCCAGTACCATGCTGGTTTATTCGATCGGTCAGGGTGTTCATTCCTTTACCCTCGACCCGAGTTTGGGCGAGTTTATTCTAGCTAACGAAAACATTAAGGTTCCCGATCGCGGCCCGATTTACAGCGTTAATGAAGGCAACTTCTGGCAGTGGGAGGAATCTTTGAGAGACTACATTCGCTATGTACACCGCAGCGAAGGCTACATTGCCCGGTACGGCGGGGCTTTGGTGGGAGATTTCCACCGGATTTTATTCCAGGGAGGCGTGTTTTTGTACCCCGGAACGGTGAAAAACCCCGAGGGCAAATTACGCTTGCTCTACGAATCGGCTCCTTTGGCGTTTTTGATGGAGCAAGCCGGCGGGCGCGCCAGTACGGGCATTCAAGACATCTTAGACGTTGTGCCGACCAAACTGCACGAGCGATCGCCCTTGATTGTCGGCAGTAAAGAAAATGTAGCGATGGTCGAGTCTTTTATTCAAGATCGATCGCGCAATCCTAGAACAGTCCAAGAGTGAAGGAAGAAGGAAGAAGGAAGAAGGAAGAAGGAAGAGGGAACAAGGAAGAGGGTTTTAACTTATAACTTTCGACTCCCAATTACCAATTTTCCATTGCCAATTTTCACTTTTCAATTTTCAATTTCCAAGTCCCAATTAACAGCTATCAAATTGTAGGAGTTACAGTAATGACAGCAACACCAACGAATCACCTGTTAGAAATCAAAGAAATTGGCCAAAGTATCTGGATGGACAATTTGACTCGCGATCTGATCGAGTCCGGCGAACTCAAACAGATGATTGAAAGTCGGGGACTGCGCGGGATTACATCTAATCCGGCTATTTTTGAGAAAGCGATCGCGGGTAATGTGATTTACGACGCGGATATCGAAGCGGGCATCCGGGCGGGTAAATCTGTAATGGAGATTTATGAATCTCTGGTATTTGAAGATATCCGCAACGCTTGCGACATCTTCGCCCCAGTTTACGCAGAGTCGAAGGGTTTGGACGGTTACATAAGCATTGAAGTGCCACCGACGATCGCCAACGACACAGAAAGCACGATTAGCGAAGCCCTGCGCTATTACAAATCCCTCGGCAAAGAAAACGTGATGATTAAGATTCCGGGAACCGCTGAAGGTTTGCCCGCAGTCGAACGAGTCATCAGCGAAGGGATTAACGTTAACGTGACGTTGCTGTTCTCCGTTGACAGCTACGTCGAAACCTTCTGGGCTTACATTCGTGGTTTGGAAGCGCGGGCGGCTAAAGGTTTGGATATTAGCAATATTGCTTCTGTTGCCAGTTTCTTCTTGAGCCGGATCGACATCAATATCGATGGCAAGATTGACGAGAAACTCAAAAATGTCACAGATATTTCCACAAAAGCTAAACTGGAAGCGGTGAAGGGGAAAGTGGCGATCGCCAATGCGAAGGTAGCTTACCAGAAGTATAAAGAGATCGTAGCGAGCGATCGCTGGCAAGCTTTAGCGGCCAAAGGAGCCAAAGTCCAGCGATTGCTGTGGGCTTCCACCAGCACCAAAAACCCCAACTACAGCGATGTCATGTACGTCGATGAATTAATCGGCCCCGACACGGTTAACACTTTGCCGCCGAACACCGTGGAAGCTTGTTTCGATCACTGCGATGTCGCACCCCGGATTGAGAACAACGTTGCAGAAGCTTACACCCTGATCGAAAGTCTCAAAGATCCCGACATCGACATCAACTTGGACCAAGTGATGGCAGACTTGCTTATCGACGGAATTGAGAAATTCGTCAATCCGTTCCAATCCCTGATGGATTCCTTGCAAGAGAAAGTGCAGAAGTTGTCGCCCGTCGCTTAGGCAGATATCTGTATCCTGAAAGGCAGAAGCATTTGGGAATCGGAGTAGATAATTATTTGGGTTCTTAAAGGCTGAGTTTTAAATCCTCTCTAGGAATTTTGAGATCAATGGGTGTCAGAGTTCCTAGAGAGCAAAATCATCTGCCTCCTCTAGCAGTATTAAGAATCGATTAACTCTCTCACCCAACAACTAGCAGAAATGACCGCGAACTATCATGGTGTCTTGGTAGGGTTAACACCACTAGAACAAGGAAAATAAATAATGGTAACGCTACTTGAAAATCCGTTGCGCGTAGGTTTACGAAAAGAACGGGTGCCGGAACCACAAATTCTGGTAATCTTCGGAGCTTCTGGAGACCTCACCCAGCGCAAACTGGTACCTGCAATTTATCAGATGAAGCGCGATCGACGCTTGCCACCGGAAACTACCGTGGTGGGAGTAGCCCGCCGCCCTTGGAGTCACGATTACTTCCGAGAGCAAATGCGCGAAGGCATTGAAGAATTTGGCGGCGGCATTGGCAATGAAGAATTTTGGCAAGATTTCGCTCAAGGTTTGTACTATTGTCCGGGCGACATTGACAACCCCGAAAGCTATCAAAAACTCAAAGCTTTCTTAGCGGAACTCGACGAAGAAAGGAGAACTCGCGGCAATCACATATTTTATCTCTCAGTTTCCCCAAACTTTTTCCCAGAAGCAATTAGGCAACTCGGCGCGGCTCAAATGCTGGTTGATCCAGTAAAACACCGCTTGGTAATTGAAAAACCCTTCGGCCGCGACTTGAGTTCGGCAAAAGCTCTCAACCGAGTCGTGCAGCAGGTTTGCCAAGAACAGCAAGTTTACCGGATCGACCACTATTTGGGTAAAGAAACTGTTCAGAATTTAATGGTATTCCGGTTTGCTAACGCGATTTTTGAACCGCTGTGGAATCGGCAATTTGTCGATCACGTACAAATTACAGTTGCAGAAACAGTAGGCGTAGAAGACCGGGCGGGTTACTACGAATCCTCTGGGGCGTTGCGGGATATGCTGCAAAACCACTTGATGCAGATTTTCTGTCTGACGGCGATGGAACCGCCGAACTCGCTCGACGCTGACAGCATCCGCACCGAAAAGATGAAAGTTCTGCAAGCAACTCGCTTGGCAGATTTGAATAACTTGGAGTTCTCAGCGATTAGGGGTCAATATTCCGCAGGTTGGATGAAGGGCAAACCGGTGCCGGGGTATCACGATGAACCGGGAGTTGCTCCCAACTCGACAACGCCGACTTTTGTGGCGATGAAGTTTATGATTGACAACTGGCGCTGGCAGGGAGTGCCTTTCTACCTGCGAACCGGCAAGCGGTTGCCGAAAAAAGTTAGCGAAATTGCGATTCAGTTCCGCGAAGTGCCGCTGCTAATTTTTCAGTCCGCAGCCCAACAAACTACTCCTAACGTTTTGACTATGCGCGTGCATCCCAACGAGGGGATTTCGCTGAGGTTTGAGGCGAAAATGCCGGGGCCGGATTTGCGGACGCGGACGGTGGATATGGATTTCAGTTACGGTTCTTCCTTTGGGGTGACATCTTCGGATGCTTACGATCGCCTGTTAATTGATTGTATGCTGGGCGACCAAACTTTGTTTACCCGTTCTGATGAAGTGGAGGAAGCTTGGCGGGTGGTAACGCCGGCGTTGATGGCTTGGGAATCGTCCAACGACCAAGATTTGGTTCCTAAATACGAAGCGGGTACTTGGGAACCGACGGAAGCAGAACTGCTAATTAACAGAGACGGCCGCAAGTGGCGCAGACTTTAAGAGTCATTAGTCAGCAGTCATTAGTCCTTAGTGATAGGTCAGCATTAGTATTAGTGATTAACTAATAACTGCTAACTAATAACTGCTAACTAATAACCAACGACTAATGACTAAGGACTAAGGACTAATGACTAATAACTAATAACAAAGGAGAAAAGATTTATGACGATGACACCGATGAAAGCTCCGCCTCTGGTTTCGCTACAAAGTCCTAAAGATGTGTCGATCGACCAAATCGAAGCCGAATTGAGTCAAATTTGGGAAAGTTACAGAGAATCAGGGTCGAAGGGCGATTTTCCGACCGCTACTAGGGCAACAACTTTTACTTTTGTAGTCTACGAACCGGAAGAAACTCAGCGGTTATTAGCGGATCTGGGGTTTTACGACGGGCCAGTGGACGGTATTACTGGGCCGATGACGGCATCTAGCATCAGGGCGGCTCAAAAAGCTTACGGGCTGCCGAGAACTGGCAAACCTAACGCTGAATTGCTGGCAACTTTGCGGGAAGAAGTGGCTCGCAAAAATTCCAATGGCGAGGAGATGGGATCAAGTGGTTTGGGTTCCGGGGGTTCCGGGGTGGCTGATGCGATTGTGGCTGCCAATCCCTGCCGGATTATTGCTCTGTGCCCGACGGCGGGGGAAGATACAGGCGTGCAGGCTCAAGTGGCTGCTTATTGTCCGGTTCACAAGCGCACCACTGGCAATCTGATCTGCTGCGAGTATATTACGCTGAGGGGTACGGAAGCTGCTTTGGAACGGGTGAGCGGCATCGTGACGGCGTTGACGATCCCGGATTTGCCGACGCTGCTGTGGTGGAAGGCGAACCCGGATGCCGATCGAGGTTTGTTCCAGCGGCTGGCGGCAGTTAGCAGTTCTGTGATTGTTGACTCTAGCAGCTTTGCCGAGTGTGAAGCTGAATTGCTGTTGATGCAAAGTCTGATCGAGGAGGGAATTCCGATCGCGGATCTGAATTGGCGGCGGCTGGCCGCATGGCAGGAGTTGGCTGCTGAGGCTTTTGACGCCCCGGAACGTCGGGCTGCGATTCGGGAAATCGATCGGGTGACGATCGATTACGAACAGGACAATTCTACGCAAGCGCTGATGTATTTGGGTTGGCTGGCGAGTCGGCTTCAGTGGCGTCCTGTTGCTTTCAAACAGGAAGAGGGCGATTACCAAATCAAGCGAATTAAATTCGCGGGGCCGGACGAACGGATTGTCGAAGCCGAGTTGGCTGCTATTCCTACTGCTGATTCGGGCGATGTCGCGGGCGATTTGATTGCTCTGCGTTTGAATTCTACAAACGAAAAGGCTGACTGCGGTACCGTTCTGTGTTCGGAAGTGGGCGGCTGTATGCGGATGGAAACGAAGGGCGGCGCTCAAACCGATCGGTTTAACCAGGTGAGTCCTCTGTTCGATCAGGTGACGGAACAGTTGCTGGGCCAGCACTTGCAGAGTTGGGGCCGAGATGTGCTTTACGAAGAAAGTTTGGCAGTGACGGCTCAAATGCTGAAGTTAGCTAAGCGGTAAAGAGAAGGAAGAAGGAAGAAGGAAGAGGGAAGAAGGAAGAAGGAAGAAGGATTGAGTTAATATTCAGTGGGGCAGGCAATATCTGCCCTACTTTTTTGGAAGTTGTCAGTTAGAAGTTATGAGTTTTGAATTAATAATGTTCTTTGACTCTAAACTCTAAATTACTTCCCAAAAGCAACTAAATTACCTCTCTTCTTCTCCTTCTTCCTTCGCGCTCTTCGCGTCTTCGCGGTTCGTTAAATAGGTATTCTTTGAGAACTTCAAGACCAATACTTATAATTTTATCACCGGGCTGCTTTCTGTATTTTTTGTGAATAATTTAGAACTATGGCTTTAGTAATTGCTGGCGAACGCAGCGGTGCGGGAAAGACTACTGTAACGATCGCACTTTTAGCTTATTTAATCCGTCGCGGCTTGAATGTTCAGTCTTTTAAGGTGGGCCCGGATTACATTGACCCGATGTTTCATGCTTTTGTTACTGGTCGCCCCTGTCGGAATTTAGACCCGGTATTAACGTCTGAATCTTATGTAAAAAAGTGTTTTTCTCGTCATATTCAAGATGTCGATTATGCCTTAGTTGAAGGGGTGATGGGACTATTTGATGGAGTGAGTCGAAGGAATCAGGAATCAGGAAGGCACGACACGGATTTGGACACGGATACACGGATTAATTATCGAAAAGAAGAAGGCAATTATGATTTTTCCTTTGCTTCTACGGCTCATGTTGCTTATTTGCTGAATTTGCCGGTATTGTTTGTGATAGATTGCAGCAGGCTCTCTGGTTCTGTGGCTGCGATCGCCCACGGTTTTCGTTCTTTTAACCCTGACCTTAAATTCGCTGGTTTGGTGCTGAATCGGGTGGCGAGCGATCGACATTTGGAACTGCTTCAAGATGCTCTCAAACCGCTCAATTTACCTATTTTGGGCGTTTTGCGTAGGGATGAGGCTGTTACTATTCCCGATCGACATTTGGGGCTGATTCCGGCTGAGGAGTTGCCGAATCTTCATGCTGCGATCGATAAGTTGGCGGATTTGGCGGCTGTTAGTTTTGACTGGGAACAACTTTTGCCTTTGTTGGCTGCAACTCGAAATGGGGGGGGTGAGGGGTCTGAGCAACTTTCGGGTAGGTACAGTCTCCCTTCTGGGATTATAACTCAAAAAAATGATGTTGTCAACTGTTTGGGAAAACAATTTGGAGTGAGGATTGCAGTTGCGCGCGATCGGGCTTTTAATTTTTACTATCAGGACAATCTTGATTTGTTGGAAGAGTTGGGTGCGGAGTTGGTGTTTTGGAGTCCCCTTGATGACTCGGTTTTTCCTGACAATGTGCAGGGGTTATATTTTGGCGGCGGTTTTCCCGAGGTGTTTGCTCAAAAATTGAGCGGTAATGTTTTAATTCGGGATGCGGTAAAAAGTGCGATTTTTTCGGGAATGCCGACTTATGCGGAGTGCGGCGGTTTGATGTATTTGTGCGATTCTATTGTAGACTTCGATGGCATTTCTTGGCCAGGGGTGGGAGTGTTGGAAACTGCTGCTGCGATGGGAAAGCGTTTGACGCTGGGATACCGAGAAGCTGTGGCGGTGAGGGATAGTTCGGTGTTAACTGCTCTTGATGAGGTTTGGGGACATGAGTTTCATCGATCGCATTTAACTGTGGAACCGAGTAATCCAGTTTATCACAGTTGGAGGTATGGCAAGCGAGGGGAAGTTGAGGCGGTTGCTGAAGGTTGGGGAGTTTGTCGGGTACACGCTTCTTATTTGCATTTGCATTGGGGTGCTCGGCCTGATATTCCGGCTCGTTTTTTGCAGCAGTGTGCTGATTATGATTGTAAGGCTGTTTTGGGCGATCGATCTCAATTAATATCTTTTTAACGAACCGCGAAGACGCGAAGGACACGAAGGAAGAGAAAGAAGAGGAAGGGGATGATGGGTTATTTCTGTAGCGATTTGGCAGTAAATTAATTGAATTTGTTGTGGAACAAGTCGAAAAGCCTATTCCTGGCTGCGTCCCGAGTAGAAATTAAGTGGTCTTACTATTTATATTAGAATATTTATAGCCGAGAAAGCTAGGGGTGTTGGGATTTATGAGCGAATCAATTTTGACTAAGCAGTTATCCGCACAATGGGTGACACCGGAGAATTTTCGGAGTTACGGTCAAGTTATCTTTGCGGCTGTTGATGGCAAGTCTTTTGATGCTGAGGATGCTCAGTTAAGTTTGCAAAATGGTATTCCTAGATTTTACATTATGCGGCTGCACCATAAAGGTCGCAAGTTTGGCAAAATTACGCGACACGTTCAATGTACTCAGTGTTTGGGTTCTTTGGAGGGGAAGGATTGGTTGATGGCGGTTGCGCCTCCTGGGGATAGCTATAAACCGAGTTTAGAGGATATGGCTGCTTTTCGGATTCCGGGCAATTGTTTTATTAAGTTAGATGTGGGGACTTGGCACGCTGGGCCGTATTTTGATGCGGATTTTGTTGATTTTTACAATCTGGAGTTGAGCAATACTAATGTGGTTGACCATTTTACCTTTGATTTAGTAAAAAATCACAATCTGGAGTTTGAGATTGTCTGATGTTGGCGATTCGTAGTTGCGCTTTTTTCTGGGTGATTATGGTTATAGGTGGGTTTTGTGAGTAAGATTTTTTAACCGCAGAGGGCGCAGAGGACGCAGAGGAGGAGAAGGAGGGGATTCGCAAGTGATTGGGGAATTCTTTTGGTCTTACTAGGCTGAATCGCAATTAGGAAGGATAAAGTTTACACTTGTAAAAATAGGTGCAATTGTCATGCCTGAGCAAAAGTATAGCATTGTTCTGCGCGAATGTCGTGTGTTAGGTGCTGGCGACAGTCAAACAGTGGATATTGCTATCGAGGATGACCAAATAGTCGCCGTTTCCCCTCGGATATCTGAACTTGGCGAACGCGAAATCGACATTCAAGGCAAATTAGTTAGTCCTCCTTTTGTGGAGTCGCACATTCATCTCGATTCGGCTTTGACTGCGGGGGAACCGCGATGGAATCAAAGCGGCACTTTGTTCGAGGGAATTCAAATCTGGGGGGAACGCAAGCAAAGTTTAACTCTGGATGATGTCAAAAAACGGGCTGTAGAAACTTTAAGACTCCAAGCGTCTCAAGGGATTTTGTTTGTCAGGAGTCACGCTGATGTTAGCGAATCGACGCTGACTGCTTTGCAAGGACTTTTGGAAGTTAGAGAACAAGTCCAAGATTGGATGACTCTGCAAGTTGTGGCTTTTCCCCAAGACGGGATTTACGGAAGTCCAGAAAATGACCAACTTTTAGAGAAATCTCTGGATATGGGTGCGGATGCTGTGGGCGGAATTCCGCATTATGAGTTGACGCGGGAAGATGGGGTGAAGTCGGTTGAGCGAATTTTTGAACTTGCTGAAAAATACAATAGATTAATAGATGTTCACTGCGATGAAATAGATGATGAACAGTCGAGATTTTTGGAGGTGGTAGCAGCTTGTGCGATTAGAAGCGGGGCTGGTTCGCGGGTGACGGCTAGCCACACGACGGCTTTCGGTTCTTATAACAATGCTTATGCTTTTAAGCTGATGGGAAGTTTGGCAAAATCGGGAATTAATTTCATTGCCAATCCTTTAATTAATATCACCCTGCAAGGCCGCGCTGATACTTATCCCAAACGCCGTGGGGTGACGCGGGTTAAGGAGTTGTGGCAGCAGGGATTGAATGTGAGTTTTGGTCACGACTGCGTGCAAGATCCTTGGTATAGTTTAGGTACGGGAAATATGTTGGATGTCGCTCATATGGCGGTTCATGTTTGTCAGATGACGGGAATGGCTGAGATTGCAGCTTGTTTTAATATGGTCACTGTCAACGGTGCTAAAACTCTCTATCTGGGAGATGAGAATTATGGGATAGAGGCGGGGAAACCTGCCAATTTGATTGTGTTGGATGCTGAGGATTGTTATGATGCAATTAGGAGGCGCGCTGCGGTTCGGTATGTGATTTCGCGGGGGAAGTTGCTGGCGGAAACTGAACCTGCTAAAATTAGTTTTTATGGTATTTGACAAACAATATTTGAAGCTGTTAAATTGTGAATCAAGGTGCTATTCCCGATGAGAGTCCCAGAAATTTGCCGGAACAATTGCTCCTGCAAGATGCTAAGGCTGGTAATTTTCGAGCAATTCAGGGCGGGCCTGACGATATACTAGGGGATGTTTCCAGATTGGTTGCCCTCTATGGAGGTAATCCCGAAGACTGGTACAAAATAACTAGCATTCAGGCTTTTGTAATTAATGGAGCTTCCGTACAAGTGCACTGGTTTGAAAATGCAAAAATTTTCCAACAAGTTGAATTAAAGTTTAAACGACAATATCCTAAAATAGCACCTAAGAATTTATAGGTAGACAAGTTATGATTGTTCGCTGTATTGCTAATACTGGGGAAGTTCTACCGGAAAATTATATTGATCCGGCCCGAGGTTATACTAAAAAGGTTGAATTGCCGTTGACAGTTGGCAAGGAATATGTTGTTTATGCAATTCGATCGTGGCAGGGAATAGTTTGGTACTATATTTGTGATGATAATTACAGCTATTATCCCATACAGACTCCGGCACCGCTGTTTGAAGTAGTTGATAACCGAGTTTCTAAGTATTGGCAGTTTATGCTTGACCCGAATGGGGTGTTAAGGTTTGCTTTTGAGCAGTGGTTTACTGACCCTTATTTTTATGATAAGCTGACGGATCAGGAAGAGGCGGAGGTTGAGATTTTTGAGAAGGTTAAGGAATTGATGGATGCTGAGGATTTTGCTTTGCCTTCGCTGGATGTTGCCGTTGAGAAATTGCGGGAAACTGTCAGTGTTTGAGTTGGGAAAGTTTGCCGATCGCAAATTGTTTCTTTACCACCTTGACTCACATACTTTCAAATGGTATTAAATAGGAGCCAGCAGAATTTTGTAAAAAAAAATGGACGACAAACTTGAATCCAATAATAACTATGAGATACTAGACGGAGATGATGTTTTGTTATTCGACAAAGCTACTTTTTTGGTACGCAGTTTTGAAGAAGTCGTCACTAGCAAGTTTATTGAAATACTTGATATTATTGCAATAAGGGAATCTCGCCATAAATCAATAATTGATTGCATGAAAGAGCTACGGATTAACGAAAAAATAATAATTAAGGGAGGGGAGATAAACTGGAACTCCCCTCAAGAAGGAATAGATTGTCAAGTTCTCAAAATTGGTTCTAAGGGTTGGAAAAAAGGAAGGCTTCAAATAAAAGTTAATGAAAATATTCAGTCCGGGGAAACGCAGGTATGTATAAAGTTTTGTCCTGATGAACCAGCAAAGCAAAAATCGCCTTTAGATGATATCAGACAATCCGAGGAATACAAAAAACTGAGCAATAATAACTGACAGCCCGATCGCGCTTACAATACAATAATCGATCGCACTTATATCTGAACCTTAGATTTTCAACCGCAGATGAGGGCGGATGTACGCGGATGAACGCTGATGTTTTTTTGGGAGGGACTGATGGTAAATGTAGAAGAATATGTCGATCGCACCGCCGAACTGATAAACTTACCGTTAGACCCGGAACATCGTCCAGGCGTTGTGGTAAACTTCGAGAGGATAGCTGCGATCGCCCGACTCGTTACTGAATTCCCTTTACCTCAAGCAATCGAAGCTGCGCCGGTGTTTGAACCTTAGATTTTTAACCGCAGATGAGGTCAGATGAACGCAGATGAACGCAGATGTTTTTTAGATAAGGCTGATGCGGTTGCTACGGCAGCGGCTGTTAAATGTGGTAAGGTTACGGCTACAGAGGCGGTAAGTGCTGCTTTGGAACGGATTGCTGTTAAGGATAAAGCTTTTAATTGCTTTACTGCAATCACTGCATCAAGCGCACTCGCAGCAGCCGAAAATATAGATAATTCGATCGCAAATAACCAAAACCCAGGTCCTTTAGCAGGCGTTCCCTTCGCAGTCAAAAACCTGTTCGATGTCGCCGGAATTACTACTCTAGCAGGGTCAAAAATCAACTCTGACAATCCTCCGGCTACCCAGGACGCGGCGGTGGTCGCCCGACTCAAACAAGCCGGGGCTGTGCTTGTAGGTACTCTCAACATGGATGAGTACGCCTACGGTTTCGTCACGGAAAACAGCCACTACGGCCCGACTCGCAATCCCCGCGATACTGCGCGCATCGCTGGCGGTTCCAGCGGCGGTTCCGCAGCAGCAGTCGCTGCAGGTTTTGTACCCTTCACTCTCGGTTCCGATACTAACGGTTCCATCCGCGTACCGGCTGCTTTGTGTGGTGTGTTTGGGTTTAAGCCTACTTACGGCCGTTTGTCCAGGGCTGGCGCTTATTTATTTTCGGGTAGTTTGGATTGTGTGGGGCCGTTTGGGCGATCGATCAGAGATATGGCGCTGCTGTACGATATCCTGCAAGGCCCTGATTCTCGTGACCCAGTTTGCACTCAACGCCCGCCAGAACTTTGTTCGTCGCAGTTAAATCAAGGTATCGAAGGATTGCGAATTGCTGTTGCTGACGGCTATTTCGCCACAGGAACTCAACCGGAAGCAATGGATGCTGTAGAAATAGTTGCTAAAGCCTTGACAAATATCTTGGATTGTGGTATAAGCACAGAAAAAACAACAAACCCCCCAAAAATAGGGGGGCTTGCAACTGTCAGCATACCGGAATCCGATCGCGCCAGGGCTGCGGCATTTATCATTACCGCTTGCGAGGGGGGAAACTTGCATTTAGACAATTTACGATCGCGCCCTCAAGACTTCGATCCTGCCACGCGCGATCGCTTTTTAGCGGGAACCCTGATCCCTGCGACTTGGTACTTGCAAGCGCAGAGATTCAGACAGTGGTACCGCGATCGAATTCGCGAAATATTCCAACAAACAGACATCATCCTCGCACCCACCACCCCGATAGCGGCCCCTGAAATTGGCGTCGAGAAAATGGTAATAGCCGGACAAGAAATCTTAGTGCGTCCCAATCTCGGACTGTTCACCCAACCCCTATCATTTATTGGCTTGCCCGTTCTTTGCGTGCCTGTACAGCGGCCCGGCGCTTTGCCCTTGGGGGTACAAATTATTGGTGCTCCCTACAGCGAAGCGGTGATTCTCCGAGTCGCTGCGGTACTAGAATCGCAAGGCATTATATCTGCCGAATCAATTTAGTGCTAATAATTCTAGGGTTTGTTATTGCGGTGAAAGCGTCTCTTAGTCCTTCTGGCAATAGCTTTGCGCTTCTGCTTTTCCAACGGAGTTTCAAAGTGGCGGTGCTTTCTCATGTCGGGGAAAATACCCGCTTTGGAAACTTGTCGCTTAAACCGTCGCAGGGCTGACTCAATCCCTTCATTTTCGCCTATTACAACTTGGGTCATTATTTCTCCTTTTGTTCGTTAGATCAAGTTTTATCATATCAAGGTTTTTGGCCGCGCGACCTGTTGAAGGTCGGGCGATCGACCAAAACCCAAAAATCATACCAGAAAATTGGTTCGTAGTGAGGACTTCAGTCCTTCTTTTTTGCGAACTGAAGTCCTCACTACAAACCAAAATTTTCGTAGTGAGGAATGCAAGTCCTGCTTTTTTGGGGACTGAAGTCCTCATTGACTACTGACTACTGTCAACAGACTACTGACTACTGACTACTGACTACTGACTACTGACTACTGACCAACTGATTTTCCTGCCGCAGGTAAGCTTGAATAAACGGCTCTAATTCGCCGTTCATCACATCTGCGATGGCGGTTGTTTCCACTCCAGTACGCAAATCCTTGACCATTTGGTATGGGTGAAAAACATAATTGCGAATTTGGTTGCCCCAAGCCGCCTCCACCATATCGCCGCGAATCTCGGCAATTTCCGAAGCCCGCTGTTCCTTAGCAACCACCAACAGCCTAGCCTTGAGTAATGCCAAAGCTTTTTCCTTATTTTGCAACTGACTGCGTTCTTCAGTACAGCGCACGGCCAAACCAGTAGGAAGGTGAACGATGCGGACTGCGGTTTCTACCTTGTTAACGTTTTGCCCGCCCTTGCCGCCAGCGCGGGAAGTCGTGATTTCCAAATCTTTTTCGGGAATGTCCAACTTGACGGATCGATCGAGAATTGGCATCACTTCAACGCCTGCAAAACTGGTTTGACGCTTGTCGTTAGCGTTAAAAGGCGAAATTCTGACCAAGCGGTGAGTGCCTTTTTCCGATCGCATATAACCGTAAGCGTAGCGGCCGACAATTTCCAAAGAAGCCGATTTAACACCTGCTTCCTCTCCCTCGGAAATTTCCATTAAATGTACTTTGTAACCTTGACTTTCCCCCCAGCGGGTGTACATCCGCAGCAGCATTTCGGCCCAATCTTGAGCATCTGTGCCGCCGGCCCCGGCGTTAATTGTCAAAACAGCGCCGCCTTCGTCGTAGGGCCCAGATAGTAATTGTTGTAGTTCCCACTGGTCGAGTTCGCGGGTTAACTGAGAAAGACTCGATGAGGCTTCTTGGAACAGGGACTCGTCGGCTTCTAACTCCAGCAGTTCTAAAATAGCTCTAGCGTCTTCCAAGCTCGTTTGCCAGCCGCGATATTGGTCTAAATGAGATTTGAAGTCATTAAGTTCTTGGAGGGTTTCTTGAGCTCGATCTTGGTCGTCCCAAAATGCTGGTTGGGCGCAGATTTGCTCTAAGTCTTGAATTTTGGCTGTAAGTGCAGGGATGTCAAAGATAGTCCTGGGTTGTACCCAGTCGATCGGACAATGTTTCGATATTGTGTTTGATGTCTAGAACTTCCACTGTGAGTTCTCCTAGTTGTGGGTGGTAATATTGATTTTAGCTGAAATTTCGACATTTCAAAAATTAATCCATGTATCCGTGTCCAAATCCGTGTCGTGCCTTCCTTCTTATATAGCACTCCTAAATCCTTTGTGAATTTCTTACTCCCTCCCCTTAGTAAGGGGAGGGTTGGGGTGGGGTAAAAAAATTACCACTCATTTAGGATTTCTATATATACTGCGAACCTGTTGAATTGAAAGTTTTACCGCATTCGTGAGCGCATACGTCCAACCTTTTGGAACAGGAAAAACTTTTTGTCAGGTCTTCGCGAAACCAATCTCTGGCGATCGCATCTTTCACCGATTGAGTTCTCAGAGAATTAAAGCCATTTCCGTACTTTTCAATTAAAGCCAGCATTTGCGGTCTGTAAGTGTGGTTATAAATAGCGTATTTAGTATGGCTTACCCAACAGCAAGGCCAGAGTTCCGCTTCAAAACTGATGAAAATCTCTTGGGTGGCTTGAGTTTGGCAGCTAATTTCTACATTTCGGTAGTAATTGTTTAGGCTACCAAATGTTTCTACAGCTTGGATAAATTGGTCTCCCTGGGGATTTTTATATTGTTCCAAGGATGGGGGTTGGAGTTCTTCGCTGGCTGGCTTTGATAGGGCAGACTGATTTGGTTCTGGTGCTTGAGAGGTTTCGATAGCTATAGCTTGATACCAAGCATAATTTGCTTTTTCTGGTTGCCCTAACTGCGTCAACACTTTAGCTAAATTGCGATAAGCTCCGGCAAAATTGGGTTTAAGCTCGATCGCCTTTTGGTAATAAGCACTAGCTGGCTGCCACTGTTGCTGTTGAGCATAAAGACTGCCGACATTAGCATAAACTTCTGGAAAATTAGGCTGAATTTTGAGGGCCTTGGCGTAACAATCTGCTGCTGCTTGCATCTTCCCCAAACCTTGAACAGCGTTGCCTAAAGTTTTCCAGCCTGCTGCAAAATTAGGTTGAATTTTTAGGGCTTGTTGGCTGGCTGCGATCGCCTCTGAGAGTTGCCCTTGTTTCAAACATTCCTCAGCTTGTCGGTGGAACTGAAGCGCGGCTTGTTCTTGATGCTGAGGGGCTGATACATTAGCTGTTGCTGGTTGGTTGGTGCGATCGCTCTTAGCCTCTACCTGAGAGTTTTCTGCCTTCTGGGGCTGTTGATTTGCGGACTCTTTGTCATAAATCTCTTTCGCCACAAAACGAGAGGTTGCTTTCGGTACAAACTCGACAAATCCTAATTGTTGGGCTAAATCCCGCGCTGCTTCTACTTGGTGCTGGTTGTGTTCAAATATCAAGTAATGCCATACAGCTTTTCCGCCTGCTTGGATAAAGGCATTAACCGACTGCATTATCCTGTCCCAGTTGGTATTTTGGCGGTAGATGCTGTTAGTATCGGCCAACCCGTCGATACTAAAAATTACGCGATCGTGTTCTCCTGTCATCGCCTGTGCCAGGGCTTGCCACCAGTCGGGATTGCGTCCGCTACCATTGGTGTACAGGGAGATATGAGGAACTCCCATGCGGTGCAAATACTCGATCGCGGGAATTGTGGTATTGCTAGTCATAGCATCGCCGTAGTTGCCGCACATATACACCAAATCCAACTGAGAGCAAAACTCTTGTGGGAAAATTCTCTCAATATCCTCCATCTTTAATTCTGCCCCCGGCAAAATCGGGTTGTCCGTGCGGGGACACTGCGGGCAAGCTGCATTGCACCTGGAAGTAATTTCTACGCTGACTCTCCTGATATCTTCATATTTTAAGTACATGAGTTTTCCCCAATTAATTTTTTATGAATGTTAAAATCGCGATCGACACAATTAGATAACAAGAGCTTTGATTGAGTGATTAAAAATTAAGATTATACCTCATGTCGGCAGGCTGCGGACATCATATAAGTTTTTTGTATGAGGGACAGAGGAGGCGATGACGACTATCTTAATTCCAAATCTTAACTAGGGTTTGCTGAATAAGTTAGGAAAAATCGCGATCGCGTAGCCAGTCTCCGGCATCGCACTTGATGGGCAATTCAAGCTCGGCGAAACATAATTTTTTGTTGACTATAACTTGCCCAGTTATAGCTTTTAATAATCATTGAACCGTAAATAGGTGTGATTTTCGGTTAGTAACATAAAAACACACACAAAACCCGTCTCAACCAGGTAGAAAGGTTTATTAAGCTGTTGTGCCTTTAAATAGGGTATAATAAAAATTTGGTTTAGTCAATCCCTACAAAAATGCCAGCCAAAAACCATCTCAATCCCCAACAAATAGATCAACTACAAAAAGCCTTAAGAGAGGCAAAAAAAGCAAAGATTAGAGAAAGAATTCTGATTTTATTATTGCTCAATGACGGCAAAACACCATCTAAAATCGCTGATTTTTTGGGTTGCTCAGTCAACAAAGTATCAAAAAGAGTGTCTCAAGGGAGACCCTGACAATCTAGAAAGTCTAATAGATGAGAGGATGAAGGGAAATCACAAAAAAGCCACAGATAAATATAGCTTTTCTCAGAAAGATGAGGTACTCATGGGCATAGGGCATAGGGCATAGGGCATAGGGCATAGGGCATAGGGCATAGGGCATAGGGCATAAGGCATACCTCACTTTTTTGAGAACCGCTATATATAGAGATATTATTAGAAACTATAGCAAAAGACCCTCAAGAATTAGGATATGATTTTGGAAGATGGACAGCGCAGAGATTAGCAATATGCTTAAAAAAATTCACATGAATAAAATTAAGTGGAGTCCAAGTTCGGAGGATATTAAAGAAAAAAAAGTATGTTTACCTTTGGACAAAGTATAGCCTAGAATTCAAGAGAAATCCAGAAAAAAAAACAGCGTTTAAAATAAAGATAGCAGAATATTTAAAAGTATAAAAATCAACGCCTGAACGATTACATAAAAAGATGGTTGGGAGAGATCGTGGGGTATTTTGAACAAAGAACAACTAACGGCCTAGTTGAAGGAATTAACAACAAATTAAAGCTGTTAAAAAGGTGTGGCTTTGGGTTGAGAAACTTCATTAATTTTGAAAAGCGAGCTTTACTTGCTTGGCACTTTCCTAATAATTTAGCACAGTAAGTACGGCAGAACCGGAAAATCTAGACTTTAACCAAATTAAAGAAAATAAGCTCAAGTCAGCATTACTAACAACTAGGGGCGGTGCTTTCCGAGATATCGATAAATTAGATGATGCACAAAAGTGCGCTCAAAAAGCGATTGAGTATCAGCCTCAGAGTCATCATCCTTACACTTTAATGGGATCTATTTGTTTTGAGCGGGGCGAATTCTTAGAGAGTGAGCGTTGGTCTAAGGAGGCAATTAAACGCGGCGCTGAATCAGAAGATATAGATTACGAACTCAAACGGGTTGTCAAAAATACCAAGGATGAGAATAAACGGCGGGAAGTTATAAACTATCTGCTGAAGAAAGATCCCAGACGGTATGCTTGGGCTAACTCTTATCTAAAGCAGCCAAAAGACAAAGCTAAGTGATATCAATTCCGGTTGCACTCCTTATGATACGGAGGAAACGGCAATGCCGTTTCCCTACCCAGATTAATTTTAGGGAAACGGCAATGCCGTTTCCTGACTTTGGTTGGTAATATTAATTCTCTCCCTTTACCTTCCAATCCCCAAATATTGGAAACCAGCCGCTTCTAAAGCCTTCTTGTCTAAGAAATTGCGGCCATCAATCATCACCGGATGATTCATCAACTTCGCCATTTTATCGTAATCTAAATTGCGAAACTGTTCCCAGTCAGTCACCAATACCAAAGCATCGCAACCGTCTGCCAACCTTTCCGGGTCAGTTTCTACCAAAACTCCCGACAAACCGTGACGCATCCCAGTTTGAGAAACAATCGGATCGTAAGCTTTAACTTTCGCTCCCAATCGATTCAAATTCTCGATTAAATTCAGGGCTGGAGCATCCCGCAAATCGTCAGTATCCGGCTTGAATGTTAAACCCAAAAGTCCGACTGTTTTACCTTTGAGAATCTTCAAAACTTGTTGCAACTTTTCAATAGCAATCAACCGCTGGCGTTCGTTTACTTCCACTGCCGCTTTCAGCAAATGCGCCTCGTAGCCGTAATCCTCAGCAGTGTGAACTAAAGCCGAGACATCTTTGGGGAAACAAGAACCGCCCCAACCAATGCCAGCTTGCAGAAACTTGTTGCCAATCCGTGAATCTAAACCAATACCTCGGGCAACTTGACTAACATCTGCACCGACGCGATCGCAAATATTAGCAACTTCATTAATAAAGCTAATCTTCGTAGCCAAAAAAGCATTAGCTGCGTACTTAATCATCTCCGCTGAACTGATATCAGTCATCACCACAGGAACCTCCGGCAAAGACGGATTTTCTGCAAACTTGCGATCGACAATCGGCCGGTATAACTGTAGCATCATATCCATAGCCCGCCGAGAGTTGCTGCCGAGAACAATGCGATCGGGATTAAAAGTATCGAAAACAGCACAGCCCTCGCGCAAAAATTCCGGGTTGCTAACCACATCAAATTGAACACCTGTTTTTGCTGCGACTTCCTCACCAGTAGCGCCATCACCGCTTTGAGGTTTTTGACGTTCTGCTAAACCGTCTAGTACAATTCTTCGCACCCAATCTCCCGAACCGATGGGCACTGTCGATTTGTTTACGATTACTTTGTAATCGCCGTCGAGGTGAGCTCCAATGCCACGAGCAACCGCTTCCACGTAGCGAGTATCGCTTTCCCCAGTAGGCAAAGGAGGCGTCCCCACGGCAATAAACAAAATGTCCCCGTGAGCCACTCCTGCTGCTAAATCCGAAGTAAATTCTAGATTGCCCGACGCGGATGCAGAGGACATTAATTCAGACAGTCCAGGTTCAAAAATAGGCGACTGTCCAGACTTCATTAGTTTAACTTTTTCTTCATTGTTGTCTACGCAAATCACGTGGTGGCCGATGTGGGCCAAACAAGTGCCGGTGACTAAACCAACGTATCCTGTACCGATGACGCAAACATGCATACAAATGTCCTCAAAGTTAGTAAAAAAATTAGATGGCAATCGGGAACTGGGAATTGGGAATTGGGAATAAGGAAGATTTTTTCCCTGCCCCACTCTCCCAGTCTCCCCTTCTCCCAGTCTCTACTTTTGGTTTCCCTCGATGCGATCGCGAAAATCCTTTATAGTCAACTCTAAACCTTGATCCAGCGGCACAGTTGGCTCCCACCCCAACCAATTTTTAGCACGAGTAATATCCGGTTGTCGCTGTTTTGGATCGTCTTCCGGCAGCGGTTTAAAGATAATTTCTGCCCCTGGATTAATCGTGTTTTGAATTTTTTGTGCCAGTTCCAATATAGTGTATTCGCCGGGATTCCCCAAATTCATCGGCCCGATTTGGTCGCTATTCATCAAACGAATAAATCCTTCCACCAAATCAGAAACGTAGCAGAAACTCCGTGTTTGGGAACCGTCGCCGTATACTGTCAGTGGTTGATTCCGCAAAGCTTGAGCAATAAAATTGCTCACTACTCTGCCGTCATTTTCTAACATTCTCGGGCCATAGGTATTGAAAATTCGGACAACTCGAATGTCTACCCCATTTTGACGGTGGTAATCAAAAGATAAGGTTTCAGCTACTCGCTTCCCTTCGTCATAACACGATCTGATCCCGATACAATTAACGTTGCCGCGATAATCTTCTGTTTGTGGATGTACGTCAGGATCTCCGTACACTTCGGAAGTGGAAGCGAGAAAGAATCTTGCTTTTACCCGTTTGGCCAATCCCAACATATTCATCGTGCCGATGACGTTTGTTTTAATTGTCTTGACAGGGTTGTACTGATAGTGTATGGGGGAAGCGGGACAAGCCAGATGGTAAATCTGATCTACCTCTAACCGAATCGGTTCCGTGATGTCGTGGCGGATCAGCTCAAAATACGGGTTGTCAAGCCATTTGAGGATATTGCGTTTAGTCCCGGTGTAAAAATTATCCAGGCAGACTACCTCATGTCCTTGGGCCATTAAGCGATCGATTAGGTGGGAACCGAGGAAACCCGCACCGCCTGTGACTAAAATTCTCATTGTGGAAACTGCCGTTCTGTTTAGGGGTAGGACTGGAGTACAAAAATTCAGTCGCTCGAATGAAACTTACTAATAGAATAACAAAATTGCGATCAATAATGTAAAGACTTATGCGTCACTTTTATAGAATCTTTAATTAACTTAGCATTTTCAAATATATTGAAGTGAGTACGTGCGATCGTACATCTGGGCTAGAAACTTTTATTTAATATTTGATCTATCAGGGAAAATACTGTTGACAATAATTTTGTTGTGAGTTAATGATTATTGGTTGTTTGTTATGCGATGCCTTCTGTGTTTAGTTATCTAAGGAGTTACGCATAAATACCCAATAAACCGGGTTTTTCACGACGGTTAAAGCGTCAAATGAAGTATTTCCGTAAACAACCCGGTTTCTCAAGGCTAAAAAACAGTATCGCTGTCGGCTATTGGTGGAATCTCAGCAGCAGTTAAAGTCACGATTTTACCGTCACGCCAGATTCTAATTGATTGTCCTAGTTTGCGGTGTTTTTCAATTGCTTCGGCGATGGCTGCTTTGACACCTGCGTCAATGCGATCGGATAACTTGACAAGTTTTGTTTCAGTCATTTTACTAATTTATAATGCGATTCCAAGTTTCACGGTCAGAGATTAGGGTTTCCCCTGCCGCACTTCCTTCAGCAATTAGTCGGATAGTAGCTCTAGAATTATCATAGACTATCCAGCGATCGCACAATGGTAAGTATAATGAAGTTAAGTTTCTGTGTCCGCGCTCTTATCGCCGGCGGATGACATCTTCGGGAATAGAATGTCCACCACTTTCCATCCCTTGTTGCCCCCGTTCAATTGCCATTTCTGGGGATTGCAGCCAGAAGTAAATCAGGTTGATTGTGTAGCCTTTGGTTTTACAGTTGCTCAAGAATCGAGCAAAGTTACGCGCCGGCTAAAGTTGTCTCGAAAGCGAAATCAGTGCCAGAGTCTGATAAAGTTCGCAATCTTTGTATCATTAAGCGGGATGCTCCCATAGCAACTGACTCTGGATTAAATCGGGACTTTCCGGCGGCGCATCTGCATTGACATATTCAAAACATTCTCAACAGAAAATTTGGGTAATAATCTCAGGAAAAGTGTAATTTTACCTCAACCATTAGAGTAGCCAATAATGTAAATATTTGACATAATAGTAATATTAATTTTATCGCTTTTCTCTTAGTCCCCCTCTGCTGGGACGAGAGTTTGTGGAGGATGGATTTCAACCGCCGAATACTTAAAGGGATAACTAAAGTCATTAGTCATCAGTCATTAGTCATTAGTCAACAGTCAACAGTCAACTGTCAACAGTCAACAATGATTCCGGTGCAGCCGGAATCAATATGACATCTGAACCCAGCGGCGGAATAGTTCGACAGTAATACAGTAGCAACCATCAATTTCTCGAACCACATCGTGGCGTTCGAGAGTTTTTAGTGCTTCCTGTAAACTTGTCTCATCCATCCCTGTTTCTTGACTCAGCCTGTCGAGATTCATTCCTTCTAAGTGAGGTGCTAAGGCTTTTAAAATATCCTGTTGTCCGGATGCGCCTTGCGTTGCTTGACCCCAAACTCCTGTAAAATAGTAGCGACCTCGGCTGAAGAATTCCGGGTCATCGATGACAGTTGCTACGTCTTCTAGTGTAAACATTGGATCGCGAGGGCGTCCGATTTCAAATACTTGGTCGTTGTAGAGGCGGACTAACAGAAATCCTACCAATTGCGTGAGGTAGGGTTGGCCATGAGTTAGTTCATAAATGCGATCGAGTGCTTCAGGTTTGTAGTCGAGGAGAAAATCATCATCGGGATTGGCTAAAACTTGGCGAGTTGCACCTAGACTCAGGAAACCTACTCGGATGGGGATAATGCTAGCAAAAAAAGGATTGAAATAATCCTCGGTCATTTCATCCAAGGTGTGCAATCCGGCAAAAGCAAAGGCTACTTTAGAACTCATTTGCACCATCCCTCGTAAAAAACCGATAAAATCTTGATTGATGTTCCCAGCGTCTATCAATTCTTCAATTTTTTCAAACTCGTCTAAAGCAACGATCAATCCACTTTCTACATTTGCTATTACTTGTTCGATGTAGCGTCCAAAAGTGACATAGGGTAAATCGAGTAAATCGCGATCGGCAGGAGGTGCAATCTTGACTGTTTTGGCAATGGCATCGGTGATGAATATTAGCAGTTCGCCGACTCCTTGAGAGCAATCTCCTACCCGCAGCAAATTGACATAAGCCACCTGTACTTTTGAGCCTAAGCAGTTGCTAGCATTCAACAAAATCGAAGTTTTTCCCATCCGCCGATGACCGTAGAGAGCCACAGATTGAACCGGATTTCCTTTTACCCACAACTCCTCTAGCTGTCTGATGATGTCTTCGCGGCCGACAAATAGATTGCCTTGGACTGGATCGCCAATTATATAGGGGATACTGACAGGTTGAGTAATCGAAATATCTCCGATTTTCCCGGTCACTTGCAGTAATATCTCTTGCCATTTTTTGGCAGTTTTAATAATTAAAATTCGTTCAGATTGTGGGATAATACCTGGACTATCGAGGAGATTTTCAAGCTCACCTAATGCTCGGTTGAGGGCAAGGGAACGGGCAGAACGAGATACGCTATTCTCGACGACTTGAACATCGGCAATTATCCGCCGTAGAGAAGCAATTGCTTCCCAAGTAGTCTCACGCAGCAGAGGTGGATTTGGGGAAGCAGGCAGCTTCAGGGAAGCAATCTCGGCTAGTTCTGCTGTTTGGTGAAAATCTGTGAGAATCTGCGCTAAGGTAAACATCTCGTCTCCATAAAGCAGATCTCGCACTACTGCGAAAGCTTCTATAGCTTTGTCTGGTTTTTGCTCATTGAGATACCAGAAACCAGCAGCAGAGGCACGGGCAGGAGTATCTAAACGAATTTCTGTTTGAAAAAGAGCTTTAATTTGTTCTTCCCAAGGTGTGATGGTAAAAAAACCTGCTACTGCTTCTGACTTCATTACTTCACTGAGAGAAGCTGAGGCAAAACGCACTAACTCGCAATCATAAGGATCTTCTGATAATTGAGCGACGCGATAGATAAGTTGTTCTTTTGGCGTCTCTGCTAGCACGCTATTTACAGCTTTAACAACAGGGATAAACTGAAGGGTAAATCGTAGTAATTGGTTAATGTTGTGCAATCCTATGTCCCAATCCCGCCTCAGCCAATTAGCTATTTGAGAAGACAGGTAGGGAAGGGGAAGTGGTGTAATGTGAGGAAATTGTCTATTTTGCTGTTGAGGCTGGAGTAAGGTAAACGGTAAAGCGAAAAGCCAATTTTCAGGACGTGCGAACGCCACGCCGAACGCCACGCCGAACGCCACGCCGAACGCCACGCCCGCCACGCCGGACGCCACGCCGAACGCCACGCCGGACGCCACGCCGGACGCCACGCCGGACGCCACGCCGAACGCCACGCCGGACGCCACGCCGGACGCCACGCCGGACGCCGCGCCGAACGCCACGCCCGCCACGCCGAACGCCACGCCCAACGCCACGCCGGACGCCACGCCGGACGCCACGCCCAACGCCACGCCGAACGCCACGCCCAACGCCACGCCGAACGCCACGCCCCAGGTCACGCCGGACGCCACGCCGAACGCCACGCCCAACGCCACGCCCCAGGTCACGCCGGACGCCACGCCGAACGCCACGCCGAACGCCACGCCGAACGCCACGCCGAACGCCACGCCCAACCAATCTATAGAAACACCTATTTCCTCGAAAATTCTACTCAAGCTTACGGGAATAACAATGATTAACATCAAGGCTTGTAGAATTAACTGACGCTGGACGGAATTTTGATGCAACCACTCCCACTTTTCCCGCCAGGTTTTGGCGTCTTTTAAATTAGATTCACCCCCAAAAGTAGACTCATACCACCGCAAAGCTTGAGGAAAGAAAAACACCCAATATAACAATCGCAGGTAATCTAAAGGATTCCACAAAGAAAGAGGACGCTTTAGTTTGGGAGCTAAATCTAACCGAGGAATAGGGCGATCGTTTTGACTCATAAATAGGTGGGGATGAATAAACAGGACTTACGCACGGGTGGTGAGAAACCGGGTTTTTTACCGAATCTGCGATTCTCTAACGAAATATTTGCGTAAAAAACCCGGTTTCTGGGCCCCCATGTGTAAGTCCTAGTTGATATAACGAGCATAAGTTTGATAGCACAACTGCATCAATTTCTGAGGATAGCCACCACTTTCAGCAATTAACCCCGCAATTTCTGCCTCAGTAAAATTCACGGGCTGAGCAACAGGTGTTAACCAGGAAGCCTGGAGGCGACTAACAATAAATTCGCGGCTGATTTTTTCATCCCATTGCTTCAGATTTTCCTCATGTCCTTTGAAAGGAGATGTCATATTTTTTCCAGGAAATAGGATATCTAGAGAGGTACGCGCGGCGATAACTAGACGCAAAGGTGGGTTATATCCCTCAGTCAAACCCCGTAATAGGCTGCGTGTTGGATTAGTAAATCCATCCCATTTCATATTCTCGACTTCATCTAAAAGCAACAGCAATCGGTGCGATTCTAAAGCCCGTTCTAGTGAATATCCCTTCACTGTCTCGATACCCGCTTTGTGGCATAAAGCATCGTAAAAGTCATTTTCATCGCAAACAATTTGCAAATCGAGGTAAATGGGTTTGCGCGGATGATGGAGTTGATTTGGTGCTTCTCGGTGAATGGCTTGTAGCAGAGAACTTTTCCCGATCGCTCTTTCGCCAATGATTGCTACGCTACTGCCACTATTCAGCGTCTCGAACACCCGCCGAATTTCCCTTTCTCTGCCAAAGAAAAATTTCGGATCGTCTATCTTGCCATGCTGGGGAATAAAAGGATTATTGTGGTTGATATTTGGCGGTTCTAATTCTGCTATTCGATTGTCATTTGGTAAGGATGTTTGGGGCGATGTGGTTGTATTAAGCTTTTTAATTTCTTGCCAATCCAATCCTAAAGTATTGCAAATTGCAACAAAATACTGGGGTTTGACACCTTTCTGGGTGAAAAATTTATGAACTGTTTGAATATCAATCCCTATCTTTAGACTTTTTTCTTCCCCCATCACAACACGATCAGCTAAGTCTTGGCGACTCCAGCCTTTGTCTGTGAGAGCTGTTTTTGCTTTTTCAATTCCTGCGTCAGATGCTGCGATCGATCGCTCTGCCATAGCTAAGTTACGAACGTTTTAACTATTATAGCGAGCGATCGCAAACCAAACGCATCTTAAACGCATATCAAACTCATAGTATTTGAAACCCATACACACCTAGGCTTTCAAGGTTTTGCCCTTTATGATTAGAATATCACCAATCAAAAGGTAGCAATTATGAAAGCTCAACCAAATATGACACCTGCTAAACCCAAATCTACTAAAATGACTCGTAAAAACACTTTTCCTCAATCTCCCTCTCCTTTCCAGTACGTCTTCGCCACTGTTATCTGTATTACCTTCTTTTCTGGAGGAGTCTCTTTCTGGATTAGTACCGAAGATCGGCCATCTCCCCAACGAGAGCGCATTTTTGAGACTTGCAATAGCACTTGGAATATGGGTGTGGGTGCGATTTTCGGACTTTTAAGTAGTAAGGTAGTTCAAGATAATGATGATGATGATGATGATAATGAGTAATCTCTGATAGTTTATTTGCAAAAGGGCGATCGCCTTTAATCTCCAAAAGTGCGATCGCCGTCGATAATTTGACAGTTAACTTATCAAAAACCCTCCCTCAAAAAAGTTATCCTCGGCGAGAGGGTAAATCAAACACCACTTCAAATCGGATGTTGGGTACTCGTTGCCGAAACAACTGAAGATGTCCCTCCGCATCCGATCGGCTGCGATAGCGACCGACGATCGCCCATTGCCAAGTGGGAAGCAAGCGGGCTACTGCCCACGGCTTCAAGTATCCTTCGTATTTCATAATAGAGAAGTCTCCATTGCTAAACGGAGCCAGAGCCAGCGCAGAAACTTGGTCGGTGGATGCGCTGGCTTCTGACATTACCCATAAAAGTAACACAAAGTAAGCATTAGTGTGCATAAGTAAGCATAAAGCTGACTGTGGATGCACGAGCTGGACGGGCGAGGTGGCACAATAGGGGAAACTTCCAACAGATTGCAAGGCATGAGCGACAGCGAGCGGATTTCAGTGGTTTTGCCAACACAGGCTAAAAAGGATCTCGAAAAGTTGTGCGATATCGAAAAGCGATCGATCTCCAACTTTGTCTACCTTCTGATTCAAGATGCGATCGATCGAGCAAAAGCATCCGGCAAACTCAAATCAACAGATGATTGAAATTACAATCAATCAAATTCAACAAGAATTAATTAGCCAAGAAGATGCAAAAAACTGGTTTTTAAGCTTCCCAACCGCATACCAGCAGGAAATATTGCAGCGGCTATCCTACATGACCCTCCAAGCAGGGGCGCGAGAAGAAGATGTTTCGCTAGCTATTGCCAAATCAAAACTTCGCCCAACTTACACCCCTTGTGTGTTGCTGAGTAGAGGGCGATTAAAAGAACAAATGGCAAAGCTTTTGAAACTGCCGCCCTCAGAATTTATCAAAACCTTTTTCCTGTTAATGAGTTTATTGGCGATTGCCGATGCGCGCAGGTACTGCAAATATTGTCAAGATGGCTGTAGCCACTGGTGGCATCGCGATTTGAGCGATCGCAAAGTTGTAAATGAAATTCGGCGCCAGTTTCAACAAAGCATTCTTGTTTGAGTTATAATCTGCTGTGATGCGATCGGGCGATCGCACCTCTTCTCAAATCAATTTCACCCTCATCAATTACTCACCCATTTCTAACTTTCCCAAAACAATTAAACTTTCTAAATCTTCCACAGCATCAGGAAGAAAATCTTGTACAGCCCTTCTTACCAACCGCAAATTACTTTCATCAGCCCCTCCCAACATCCGCGTTAAATCCCCTATATCTATACCGCGACTAGCTTTTAGTTTCATCAAAACCAAATAAGGCAATCCGATAATTGGCAACCCATCCGGGGCATTATTTGGATTTCTAATTGCCTCTCGTACCCAAGAATCCCTTGATTCAATTACATCTAAATAAGGAATGAGAATTAAATAACTTACAATGCGTGATGGTTCTTGTGGGATGGGCGTCCCGCCCGTCCAGAAAGGGCGGGCGGGACGCCCAACCCCTACTCCCCACTTTCCTTGTGTAAATTATTTAATTCGCGATCCTAAGTACCATCAGGCAATTCCCAAGTGCTGCCCCCAATGCTAAGTTCTCCCGTTCTTCTGCTACCAGCTTGTTCTAATTATCGAGAAAGATTAGCAGCATCCTGAGTTAATACTAAGATATCCACATCATCAGTCATTCGTTTAGGCATAGAAAGGCTTGTAAGCTGTTGCACATTTAAACTGTGATACAAACCAGGGTAAGCTCATCTAATTTGGTATAAATTGTACTTGACAAAAAGGGCAAGATATAAAAGAGCCTCCTGTCAAGAG
>NZ_JAUBRC010000034.1:0-65243 GCF_036701635.1 Microcoleus sp. N9_B4
ACCACATTTTGTGGCAGTTCCACTAAACCTTGAGCAGGATTCACCCCTGAAGCACTAAATGTAACACTACCTTGCAACGCCGGGCCGCTACTTTGGGAAATCGCCGCAATATCGCTGGTAGGAAGTAAAGAAGTTGGATTGACTTGTAAGGCCGCAAATTCAGCATCAGTCAGTCCTAAACTACTCCGGGCTTGTTCGCGGTTAAGGCTTGTAAAGCCAAAAATATTTGGTACATTGACCCTAACTTGACCACCTCTAGCTGTCCGAGCGTTAGCTGTAATATCGCTATTTTCTCTTGGTAAAGCTACCAAAATATCGCTGTCAATTCTGATATTTCCCCCGTCAGAAATACCTGCATCTGTTGTAATTCTGCTACCGCGCCGCAACTGTGCATCTTGCGCCCTGATATTAATATTGCCACCACCGCCAGAGTCAGTTGTACCGTCAATACTAGCTTTATTATCCAAGGCAATTGAGTTAGCTACAACATTAATATTTCCAGCCCTTCCCCTTCCTAAAGACTGAACACTAACCGTTGCTCCATCCCGGATACTCAATCGATTTACATTCAAATTTAATGAACCCGCGTTCCCCGTAGCGTTGGGATTGACAATAATAGAAAAACTGCCAGCCGAAGCCTCAATTCTACTTGCGAAACGACCGTTACTCCCCGCACCTTTAAGTTCTATGCGATCGGCATCAATAGTAATATTTCCGGCATCTACTGCACCCAAAGAAGCCGCAGAAATAATTCCCCCATTCCGCAGAGCTAGCATCGGTGTAGAGAGATGGATATCTCCACCTCGGCCAGAACTTGAAGTTTGAGTAGCCAGAGCACTCGCTCCGAATCCTACATTTCCCAAAACTCCAGATACCCCGCTCACTTCGATAGACTCGGAAGCTCTCACAGTTAAATTTCCTCCTAGACCTCCATTTCTAGAAAACACGACTTGCCCAATAACCGCACCCGTTGATAAACTAATTGAGGCTCCATCAGAAACACTTAGCCGCTTAGTGTCGATCGTAATATCTCCCGATTTGCCATTGCCATCAAAAGAGTTTGTACCGATCCGAGTTTGGGCGGCACTTCCAGAAATACCCCCCGACAATTCTACAGATTCAGTTGTTTTAATCGTGATATTTCCTGATGCTCCATCGCTGCGGCTGATGCTAACCAAACCACCAGCATCGCGTATAATTAACCGTTGGGCCTCAATATTGATATTGCCGCCAGAGCCGCTACTTTCCTTAGTTGTTCCATTATTGATTGCTGAACTGACAAACTCCACCGTGTTAGCGCGGACAGTCAGATTTCCCCCATTTCCAGCACCCAGGGTGGCGGTACCGCCTACCACGCCATCGCGCAACAGCAACCGTCCGGTATCGATGTTAACCTCTCCAGAAGTTCCACTGCCCACAGTACCACTATTAATTACAATTTGGGGGTCAAAGGGGTTGAGGGTTCCAGATAATATATATTGGGTATAAAATCGCTGATAGCCTCCTATTCCTAACCCAATCATTTCTACTGAGTCAGTAGCGCGGATATTCATATTACTCCCCTTTCCATCTCCCAGGGTTGAAGTAAGAATTTGCGCTCCTCTATCTACTCGTAAATTGTGAGCGTTGATGTCAATGCCTCTACCATCAATACTTCCCAATGTTAGGCTATAAATTCCCGAACTACTGACGGTGACGTTTCCACCTCTGATGTCAATTTTTCCACCTCCTAATCCGCTGGTATTTATAATTGCACCGTTCATTTCAATATTGCCGAAGTTGGAAATATTGTCATAGTTTAAATTCAGACCTAAAGCTGTTGGTTCAAATTGTACTAAACCTGGACTTTGGACACTTCCCAGTAATATTTGTCCAGTATAAGCTGTTAAATTTCCTCCTTGCAGTTGAATGTCACCGCCAATTAATGCTAAAGTTTGACCGGGGTCTACTGCTAAACCGAGTTTTTCAAAAGCCGGAATTTCTATGGGTAGAGGCGGTAAGGCTGATGTAGGAGCCATTGTTTGGGAAGAGTTGACAATTGTGCCGGAATTTTCTCTAAAGTTCAAACCCACAGGAATGTTAATCGCTAATAATGGCACTGCGTTAGGATCGGCAGCGCTAAATTCAAAGCCATTATCAAAGAGAACACCGCTACCAGTTGCACCAATAAATGAACCGCGCAAATCTAACCGAGCATTAGGGCCAAAGATAATCCCTTTCGGATTAAGTAAAAATAAGTTAGCATTTCCTTGGACTCCCAGAGTTCCTAAAATATTAGAAGGGTTGCCACCCGTAACGCGGGTGAAGATGTTGGCAATTCCGCTGGGATTGGCAAAATATGCTCCTCTGCCTTCACCCACATTAAATTCTCGTAAACTGTGAAATAAATTTACTCCGCGAGTTGCGCCGCCTTCTATTCTGTCCGAGGGTAAGTTATTAATAGTGTCGGGAACTATGCGCGAACTTTCTGTACCCAAGCTATTATCGGGGATAACTTGGGCGATGGCGGGAAAAGGAAACAGCAGTAAAAATGCAAAAAATAGGGGGGAAGATTGGCGGGGCATCTTTTAAGTCGGGTTAATTTAATATTAGAAAAATAGCGAGGGATTAGCTAAAACCTCAAGAGTACCTATTGAGGTACGCAAACACCGGTTGGTTTCGGACTGCGAAGAGATGCACCACCAGAATTATAGGCTACCAGCGTTACTTGTTCTCGATCGTCCATTACCCAGCCTTGAGCAGGCATAATTTCTGTTGGTCGAATTTCGAGGGATGGTATGACGCCTTCTACTTGCGGACTTCCACCTACCGCTGGTTCCACCCACGGAAACGGCAATGGAGCGCTGCTGAGAACTTCATTAGGACTCGGTGGCAATCCCCCCCGCCCAGTCACAGTAAACTCGTTTTCGGCCCCTTGGATACAGGGATTTGCAGCAATTAACGCAGCCGGATTCACCACATTTTGCGGCAGTTCCACTAAACCTTGAGCGGGATTCACTCCAAAAGAACTAAATGTTACCGCCCCTTGCAAAGCCGGGCCGCCACTTTGGGAAATCGCGGCGATGTCGCTGCTTGGAAGCAGAGATGTAGGACTTACTTGCAACGCTGCAAATTCGGCGTCACTGAGCCCGAACCTGTTTCTGACTTGTTCGCGACTCGCTGCCGTAAAACCAAAAACATTGGGGACATTGATATTCACGCGGCCACCGCCTGCTGTGCGGGCGTTGGCTGTGATGTCGCTGTTTTCTTGCGGGAGGGCGACAAGAATGTCACTGTTGATGTTGATATTGCCGCCGTCAGAACTGCCTCCATCCGTGGTAATTCGGCTGTTGCGGCGCAATTGGATGTCTCGCGCTTGCAGGTTAATATTTGCTCCAGTACCGGATACAGTCGTGCCGTCAATACTCGCTTTGTTGTCAAGAGCGATCGAATTTGCGACAATATTGATATTACCAGCGCGTCCGGTTCCTGTAGCCTGCACCGTCACTGTAGCTCCATCTCTGACAATTAGTCGATCGGCATTCAGATGTAACGAACCGGCATTTGCCGTAGCATTGGGATTAGTACCAAATATTTTGCCCACCGAAGCATCAATTGTACTGACAAACAGACCATTATTTCCGCTGCCGCTGACCTCAATGCGATCGGCATTAATAGTAATATTCCCCACATCTCCCACCCCCAAAGAACTCGTAGAAACTATCCCCCCATCCCGCACGGTTAGGCTGGGCGTATCAATACGAATATCCCCACCTCGACTCGAACTCAACGTTCCAGAAGTCAGCGCACTCGCATTTTGAATTCCGCTGCTCAAAAGTTGAGAAATACCTGAAATTTCTACTGATTCAGTCGCCCTAACTGTTAAGTTCCCAGCAGGCCCGCCCTCCTGAGAAAACAAAAACCTGCCAACTAAAACACCCGTTCCTAATGTAAACGCCGAACCTCCAGAGAGAGTCAACCGCTTAGTATCAACGTTAATATTCCCCGCCCTTCCGTTAGAACCGATACTCAACGTGCTGATTCCAGTTGACACAACTGTTGTCGGGCCGCTGTTAGACAATTCTACTGATTCAGCAGCTTTAATGTTGATATTCCCCGACGGGCCGCTGCTGTAGCTTGTGGTACCCAAAAGAGAACCGTCGCGCATAATTAATCTGGCGACATCAACACTAATGCTTCCTCCCGCACCGCTACTTTCTTTAGCTGTCCCGTTGTTAATTCCAGAACCCACCATCTCAAAAGTATTGGCGCGAATTATTAAATTGCCGCCATTGCCACCACCAAAAGTGATGCCGCTACCTACTACGCCATTGTTGAAGAGCAGGCGGCCAGTGTCGATCGTAATATCGCCCCCTGAACCAGCACCAGCACTAGCATTCAACAGCACAAATAGCGGGTCAAACGGGTCTGTAGTTCCCGATACCAAATATTTAATTGCAACCTGTTGATAACCCTCAACTCCCAACCCGCTCATTTCTACTGAATCAGCAGCGCGGAAATTGATATTGCCTCCTGCACCATCTCCTAGAGTCAAAGTAGAAAATTGCGTGCCGTTTTCCACTCGCAACTTTTGAGCGCTGATATCGATACCTCTACCATCAATATTTCCCAGTGTCAGCGCATAAATTCGCGCACCGCTGAGGGCGACATTTCCACCTTTTAACTCTACTCTGCCGCCACCAGTGCCGCTAGTGTTGATCAGTGATCCCTCGGATATTTGAATATTGCCGAAGTTCTGAATATTGTCATAATTTAAAGTTAAATTCCCCTTTTCCCCCGCTGTCAGTGCAAAATTAACTAAACCGGGACTCGCTGCGCTACCGAGTAAAATTTGTCCGCCGCTGGCGGTTAAATTGCCGCCTTGCAGTTGGATGTCGCCGCCAATCAGTGCTAAAGTTTGACCGGGGTCTACTGCTAAACCCACTCGATCGCTAATCGGAATTGGCACAGGAGAGGCTGGGAGGTTTACCTTTCCTAAAGCTGTCGATTGATTGACAATTGCACCGGGATTGTCTCTAAATCTTAAACCAACGGGAATATTAACGGTTAACAGCGGAGATGTTTGTGGGTTGGTGCTGCTGAATTCAACGCCGTTATAAAAAACAATACTGTCAGCCGTGGAACCGATAAAGGAACCGCGCAAATCTAACCGCGCATTCGGCCCGAATATAATTCCTTTCGGATTAATTAAAAATAAATTGCCGTTGCCTAAGACTCCCAGAGTTCCTAAAATATTTGAGGATTTTCCGCCAGTAACGCGGGTAAAAATATTAGAAATTCCCTTGGGATTTTCAAAATAAGCTCCCCGCCCTTCACGGATGTTAAATTCGCGCAAGCTGTGAAAGAGGTTAACCCCACGAGTTGCACCGCCAGTGATTCTATCTGAGGGTATGTTATTGATAGTATCGGTAACTGTGCGGGAACTTTCTGCGCCCAGGGTATTATCGGGGATGATTTGGGCGATCGCGGAAGTGGGAAATAGCAACAGGAAAGCAAAGAGTAGGGAGTAACTTACGGGCGGGCTAGATTCCCAACCCCTACTCCCCACAATAAAATCTAGTATTTGTGGAACAGGCATCTTGCCTGTTTTTGAGAATGGTGAAAATAGTAAAGAGTAATGGACGGGAAGCATAAAAACACTCTTTCCAGGATAAAAAAATATCGGTGTAATCTCATCTCGTTTCTCTAAATGTTTTGAATTTGGCTGCTGAGTACAAGTTGCTCGACTGTGATTTCTAGTTCGGGAAAAGTTTTAGAGATAATGCGCTCATTACCTGTAAAACTTTGAACTAAATAACTGCCATTTTCCAACGAGTAAACGAAAACTGTGGGAATTTTGGGATTTCCTAGATAAGCCCTAGAAGCGATCGCTAAATAGTCCACAATCCAATACTCACAAATGCCGAGGCGTTGATACTCATCTAGTTTATCCACATAGTCGTCTTCCCAGTTAGTTGAGGTAACTTCAACTGCCAATTGGATAGGTTCGGTAAGGGCTCCGTAGCCACTTACATTGCTGTTCCATACTGATGCCTTAACCACGCCAACATCAGGATTTCTGCCTTGTTCTTGTCCTGAAGCTGTGACAGTCCTCAACACTATATCTTTGTCAACGATATAGTCAAGCCCCAAGCGATCGCTTTCTCTGTCGAAAGACTTAACAAGAAATCGTGCCACATTTTTATGAGCTCTGGTTGCTTCCACTTTGACAATCTCTCCATTTACAAGTTCGTAGATGCCAGATCCGTCTGGGTAATTTTCGAGAAAGTCTGCAAATGTTAGTTTAGTTTGTGTCTGAACCATAAGACAAGCCCTCTTGTGTTAACTAGGTTAGGATTTATATCGTTTCCGGTTCCATCATAATTATATATTTGGATCGTATCAGTGCGATCGTCCCCGATCGCGACCCAAGTAGCGATCGAGACCGCGACTTAATAAAATTTGACCGTCAGCGCTAAAAATAACTGACAACCTTGCCAGCTCCACAGCCATAGGCTAACATTTTGCCAAGGTCGAGAACACAATCTTACCAAGCTTTTTTATGAACTACTGAAACCACATCACGATCGAAGCAAATAAACGCGGTGGTAAGCCTTGTGTACGCGGCTTGCGAATTACAGTTTATGAAGTGCTTGAGTACCGGGCTTCCGAGATGACTGAAGCAGAAATTCAAGGGTGATTTTCCCGATCTGACGCGACAAGATTTAAAAGCCTGCATAGCTTATGCTGCTGACCGTGAGCGTCGGTTTATGACCGCCCCATTATCCGCATGAAATTACTTTTTGATGAAAACTTGTCGCCCAAGTTACCGAACAGTTTGAGCGATATTTTTTCAAATATAAGAAAGATAGCTTTTTTCAGTGCGACGGCTGAGGAAATCTGTTGCTGTTTAAATATGTGTGCAGAATATGCGTCCGAACGTTGATTCTCAGAAGATAGAACGATTGATGCAAGTCTTGGGTAGAGAAGCTCAGGGTTCAGTGCTTAGAAGCAAAGTTGAGAACTTCATCGAACGTTTTGAAGGTAACTCAGAGGAGGAACAGTCATGAGCTTGAATGAGTTGCCGGGAGCGGAGCTAATTCTAACGGGATTGGACGATCTTCATCATGGTAAGACGAATACAGTTGGGTCATTGTTAGTCGCGATCGCATCTGTACGCTTAACCGAAGCAGGCTTGGATATTCCGAAGGAGCCTTTAGTATCAGAGCCGGAACTAGCCTTGTATGCCCATCTTCAGAACGAACGCGATGATGCTTATTATTACTACAATGCTTTACTAAATAGCCTCAACAGCTTTTGTGCTGCACTTGAGTCTAGAACATAACAATGATAATTCCGACTATGAACTACGGTTTTTACCAATGGAGAAAACAAAATGGCGATCGGCCGATCTGCTATTTTTCAAGTCCTTACGAGAATAAATCTTGTTGATTCTCGTGAGCGAACACCTAGAATGACGTAAATACGTCTGATCGCACCTTGACAGGGCTGGCAATGCCTAGGCTGTAGTGTTGGTAATGGATCCAGTTTAGTGGACTATCACCAATATGTTGTAGAAACTTAGACCGCGAATACAGTCGATTAGCTTACGCAATAACCTGACATTTTATAGATTTATTCCCTTTAATTATTGACAATGTCAGGTTATTGATCTAAATTGAGGGTATAAGCAAACTCCTATTTTTGCAGCACGGAGCAGGGAACATGGCTGATGGAGATATTTTCCGCAATGGGCTTGGGTACTATAAAAAGCTATATGAGTCGCTCTGTGAGGGGAAAGCAAGTATCGATGAGTGTACTCGGATGGCGATCTCAGCACTGAAGCGAGATCTTCAAAAAAAAGGCAATCTACCAATCGTTGTTGCCCAACAGATGGGTGAAAGGTTGTCCCAGGTTATTGACATCGCGGGCGGGAATAACTCTGTTGACTGGGGTATGGCGAATAGGGAAATAGAAAAAATACTTCAAGTTGATGGAAGGCATGACGTTAAGGAGCTTATTCTTTGCGCTGGAAAGAGTTTCCTACATGAGCTTAGGTATGGTAACGATCGAGGATTAACTGCTAATAGTATGTCGGAAGCAATTTTGGGGCAATACATGACCACAGTGCTGGAATCAGGATTTCATGGTCGTATACCACTAACCGATGAACATCTTGCAGGGATGAATGATCGAACTCTTAAACAACTAATTCAAGAAATTCAGCCTGCGGTTGTTTCTGGAATCGGTAATTGGGCAAATAAGGCAAATATCGATGGAAGTGTAACCAAGTTACGACTACCACGCCGTCAAGTAAATCCAGTAGATATGGATGAAGACCTATGCTAACAATGAAGAAAGAATTTCATGCCCACGATAGTGATTACACGCTAGATTTTGGCTCTGGGGTAAATAGTAGTGGGTGTATTCAGTTTACAGATCATGCTACTAAAAAGGAGAGTTCTATTGGAATTACGATAGACGATGAAGAATTTAACTATCGAGTCAAGCAAGAGTTTCCATCTGTAGTTGCTGATCTAATCGATCTGGCTGTTGGAATCCATTTCGCTGATCGTCTTGCATTTCAAAATCTACGCCAAGATCAAAGTCGCATTTATGTAAAACTACCAGTCCGTCATCCTGAAATAATGAATACTGAATTATTTCGATCTCACCTAGAAAATTTGCTTGAATGGGCTACTGGAAGTCTATGGTTGTTTGACTTCCCAAAGAGATCAGATGCAGAACGTTCCGTTGTTCGGCAACCATCTTTGCCAGTAGCATCTCAGGATTGTGAAGTGGCCATGTGGAGTGGTGGTCTTGATGCCTTTGCTGGTCTCTATCAACGTTTGCGATCGCATCCAGAAAAGTCATTTTTACTTTTTGGCACTGGAGGTAATGTTAACGTTCACAAGCTACAGGAAGATACAGAAAAACAAATTAGATCTATTTTTCCAAATCGTTGTACTTTATACCGATTTCCAATTAGCTTCTTTGATAGCAATGCAGTTAGGAAAAACAAAATTACCCGCGCAAGAGGTGTTGTATTTGCAATGCTGGGTGCTGCCTGTGCATCTTTAATGGGGCGACAAGAGCTTTGCTTTTATGAAAATGGAACTGGTGCAATTAATCTTCCATATCGCGAATCTGCGTTGGGATTAGATCACACCAGATCGGTTCATCCATTGACTTTGCTGAAAGTGAGCGATCTCATTTCAGAGCTTCTAGGAGAGGCATTTCGGGTCTGGAATCCATTCCTATTCTCAACTAAATCTGAAATGTGTCAGATATTAGCAGAAGACGTGACGGGTAGACTATCTTCGCAAACAAAGTCATGCGACAGCCCCCACAGACATAATATCAGTCAGTGTGGATATTGCTCCTCTTGCCTTTTACGACGACAAGCTCTTAGTGCTGCTAAAATAGAGGATAAGACTCGATATCTAATATTACATGGAAATTATTCACCCGTGAAAGATCCAAGTGAGAGTTTACGACATATGCTCGCACAAGTTGAGACGCTACGATGCTTACTCAATCGACCTAATCCACATGAGATTCAGTGGGAAGCGTTAACTCGTAAATTTCCGATCCTCGATGATATTGTCGATCAATGTTCAGTCGTAGAAAAGTTGACCACTCTTGATATGCAGAGCAAGTTAATTAGACTTTATCAAAAGTATGTCGCTGAGTGGGATGATGTAAAATCTCAACTATCAGTCAACCTCATTAAGAATAGGGACAGTGAGTCGTTAGCTCGAAACTATAGCGGCTCTTAGATAGATGAGGTATATATCAAAGGTCACAAACCTTGATGTACATAGAATCTGGCATACCTCACCTTTTTGAGAAAGGCTATATTCGATCGCTTAATAAGATTAAGGAACACTGTAATGGCTACTAATATATTAGACAACATCGATCTAGCGAGATTGGGGGAACTCCTTCAACAAGCCCGTAAAAGCTGTGACATGACTCAAGCTCAAGCAGCCCAGATTATTGATACTGCAAGAACAACTATTGTTGCAATTGAGAAAGGAGAACGCCGGATCAAAGCAACGGAACTGATTAAACTCGCCCGTGCTTATGGAAAAGCCATCGGCGATTTCGTTCAGCCTCGTGCTGTTACAGAACCTTTTGAGGTTCAATATCGCTCGGCATTTGGGCAGAATGAAGCTGAAGCAGCACGGATTAAACCCAGTATTTTGCGCTTAGAGGAACTGTGCCAAAACTATCTAGATCTCGAAGCGATGATGGATGCACCCTTACCTCGAAATTATCCACAAGAGTACAAGATCGATAATATGCCACTTGAGGCCGCAGCGGAAAGTATTGCCATCTCAGAACGTCAACGGCTTGGGCTTGGTGATGCACCTATTCCATGTCTGCGAGATATTTTAGAACAGAGTGTCGGATTACGAATTTTTTATATAGAGATGCCACCTAAATACTCAGGTATCTATAGCTACAACGAACAAATGGGTGGCTGCATCGCGATCAATGCTGGACATCCTGAAGAGAGAAAACGCTGGTCATTAGCACATGATTATCTGCATTTTCTCGCTCATCGACGGAAGCCCATAGTTGATTTTGACGATCAGTATAAAAGGAAACCAGAGAGCGAGAGACTAGCAGACACTTTCCCTAATTATTTCCTAATGCCGACAAGTGATTTACTCAAGCGATTTAACGATATGCACCGATCTCATGGCAAGTTTACTGCAACAAATTTATTCACTTTAGCTCACCATTATGGAGTGTCTATTGAAGCTCTAATCTATCGATTGGAAGCAATTAAACTGTTACCCTCTGGAACTTGGGAGCGTCTGCGTGATCGAGGATTAAAAGTCCGAAAAGTTCAACAGGAAATGGGCTTGGAACCTATCATGGAACGCATCGACATGGCTCCTGTTCACTATCAGCATTTAGCGATCGAAGCACTAGATCGAGGGTTAATTACCGAAGGACACTTTGCTAATTTTCTTGGTGTCGATCGCCTGGAAGCTCGACGGATTGCAGAATCATTAAGCGGACATTCAAGCGGAATAATCGAAGAAGTTGCTGATTTAGACCTTTGTCAGGCGTAGGATAATTGGGTAATTAACGATGAATATTAAACAATCCCATATTGTCCTAGATGCCTGCTGTATTCTAAATTTCTATGCTTCGGGAAAATTTCGAGAAATATTGCAAGCTATTCCCGCTCAAATTGTGGTTGCTGAAGTTGTTAGATCGCAAGAATTAAAGACGCTTCAGCGGATTGAGAATGAGGAGAGTGAAGGTCCAATTTATTTTGACCAGGCGGTTCAAGAAGGTTTAATATCGATCGTAGATTTTGAATCGGAAGCAGAGGCAGAAACTTTCATCAACTATACTGCTCAAATGAGGGATGAAGGAGAATCTGCAACATTTGCGATCGCCTTTCACCGCGAATGGGCAGTTGCAACTGATGATAAGAGAGCGATCGCCTTTCTAAGAAAAGAGGCTCCTCACATCCAAATTATATCAACACTGGAAGTCATTGAACATTGGTCGGAAAAATCAAAAATTGACTCAGTAACATTAAAAGCCGCATTGAGTGCAATTCGAGTTAAAGCGAGATATCAACCTCCTCGAAATCACCCTTTGCTGATTTGGTGGGAAACTGCAATGAAATAAATAGATGAGCGCTCGAATATATAAAGCCAAGTAAAGCACAAAATAAATCTCGCAAAACATAAAATATTTACTATTTAGGGCTTGATTGACTCTAGTTATTAGTTATACCATTTTTCTATGAAGCTGCATAGAATATATACTTGGCCGGAAAAGGTTTCAGGTTTCCCATTCTGTGCAGCTTCATAAAGAATTGGTATTACTTATCAATTTTGTAACCCAACCTACAATTTAGAAAGCAAAGTAATTAATCCGAAAGTATAGGCCTTTTTCCTGCAAAGATCGATCGCCCGATCGAGCATTTATCAAAGGAATACCATAGTCTAAACGCACATTCAACCGATCGCCCATCTGCCAAACCAGGCCCAAACCCGCACCCAGCAGTTTATCCGAGTCAGGATTCGCCTTTTCCTCCGAATGGTTCCACCCTAGCCCAAAATCGATAAACGGAGCGACTTGCAACAAACCTTGGACTTCCGGGACACGCCAAACCGGAATTCGCACTTCTGCAGATGCGATCGCACCGCTATCAGTTAACAGCAAATCTTGGCGGTATCCGCGCACGCTTTGAACGCCACCGATCCCGATTTGTTCGAGGGAAAGCAGGGGGCGATCGGCTAATTGAATGTCAGAACGCACAATCAGCAAGGTTTCTGGGGCTAGCAGCCGCACGTATTGGGCTTGTCCGCGCCACGCCAGAAAGCTGCTGTCGGGCCCGCTATCGTTCGCAGTAGCGCCGAACAGATTAGTGCCGAGGGAAAACTGCGATCGCGCCGCGAACACTTGGCTGGAACTCCGCTGCACGTATTCTTGAAAAAAGCGCACAGCCGAAACCCGCGTTTCGCCGCGGTCGTTTGCTCCCGCCGAAAGCGCAAATCGTTCCCCCGACAGGAATGTATCGCTTTCTTGCCGCGAAAAACTCAGTCCCAAAGCCAAAGTGCGATCGGGCTTTTCGACAATCGGCTGGCGGTAAGTTAATTCGTAGGTGCGCGATTTCCCCTCAATTTCAGCAGCATCAAACGGTTCCTCGATGATATTGGTGCTAGCAGCACTCGCAGCGAAACCAATCGTGCCGTTGCGGGCGTTGACGGGGACTGTGTAGCTGCCGTTGAATTCGTTGCTGCCGTCGGTGTTAGCATAAGATACCTCTAATCCGTCGCCCAAACCGAGCAAATTTGCTTGATTGATGCGAACACCGCGCCGAAAACTGCCAACGCTGGGCGATCGATTGTTGTCTGCAAACACTTCAGCGCTAAAGCTGTCTGCTTCTTTGACGCGCACTTCTAAGCGGCTGTTTTCCGGGCGGCTTCCGGCTTGCAATTCGGCCGAAATATTGCCAATTAAGGGGTCGAGTTGCAGCAGTTGCAAGGCTTCCAGCAAGCGATCTCGGTTGAGGGGCTGTCTGGTGGCGCGTTCTAGGCGCGATCGCACGTAATTTGAATTTAAGCGCCTGTTTCCACTAATCACAATTTCATCTAATCCGCCTTCTACAATCCGAATTTTCACCACACCTCCTTCTCTCGGGAAGGTTTGGTTGGCGGTAATTACAGCGCCGGAATTGATGTATCCTGCCGCTACATATTTTTGAGTGACGGCTGCTTCGGCTGCGATCAGTTCGGCAAAGGTGATTTCGCGGCCCGCAAACTGTTGCGTAACTTCTGCGAGTTCGCGATCGCTAAAAGCTGTGTTGCCCTCAAATTCAAAGCCATCGACCCTAATTGTACCCAGAATGCTTGGTCGAGAATCGCCCGGAACAGGTTTTAGTGGGGTTGGTTGGAGGGGAGACGGCGCAGGCGGTTGCGGCGGCTCAGGAGTTGGCAATTCCGGCTCTCTGGGCAGAATTGGGTTGGGCAGTTGGCTTAATTGCAAAGGTTGAGCGATACCCAAATCGGTTTTCTTTTGGTCAATATTTTCTTCTAGCTTTTGATCTGAGTTAAAAATCTCGGTTTCTTGAGTTTTTGTGCTGAATGTGCGATCCTCTCCGAGGGCTTCGCTAACGGGCTGAGATGTTGCACCATTCTCAATAAGCCTTTTACCGGCGGGCAAGATGCCCACCCCACAATCAAACTCACTCCTTGTGGAACAGGCATCTTGCCTGTTCTTGACAATCGTGTAAGATGCCACATCGACTGAATTTGCCGCAGACGGCGGTAAGTCGGGAGTTTCCGCCGCCGCCGAGTGTTCTGACTCAGCGGGTAACTGCGTCTTCTCGTCAGCGGTGGCTAAGTCTTCGCGACTGTCAAGATTAGTGTCGCCTGCGCTGCTAACTGCTGCCAAATCCTCAACATTTGAGGTCAAAATTTCAACTGTGCTAGCGGATGTTTTCGCTGGTTTTCCCAACAAAACCAACCCAAAAATTCCAGCGAGTAAAAATAGTTTTTGCGATCGACAAGCCATAGGATATAATTATTATCTCGCTTAAGTGGGGGAAAATATTTTCAGGAAGTGAGCACCTAAGAGTAAAAATCAATCTTAACAGCAAAAAAGGAAACAGCCGTCGCAGCCAACAGTTTCGGCGACGCTACAAACCAAAAGGTCGATCGACGGCTGTTCATTTCCCAAGAATTACGCACCAACCGGGTTCTTATCCGAAAAAATATCGTGTAAGTCGATCGTAAACGGTAAAAAAAACCAAATGTTTGGGTTGCAAAACCTACGCTTTCATGCTAATGGCGCAACCCGAATAGCCCTGTACCCCAGGGTAAACCAGAAACCGGGTTGTTTCCGAAAAGACGCGCTACAACTGAGATCTTGCACTATTCTCAATAATCTTTTGATGAACAGGCTCTTCGGCCTGTTCCACAAGAGATAAATTTTCTTGTGGAACGGGCCGAAGAGCCCGTTCTTAAGAATAGTGCAAGATGTGAGTTACAACCCGCAGAGCCACTAAAAAACCCGGTTTCTTTGATTTTGGTGCATCATACCAAATCCGACTTTAATACCCCCTTCATTATTGAGTCAGCGTCTACCCACCTCCTGTGCGTAGACGCCGTTTCAACCGCCAAGCCTGATAAAGGGGGGTTTGTAACTTTGAACTATGCAGAGCGGCCCGCACCAGCCGCAGCACCCATTTGAGCCCCGTCAGTCAATCCCACCAACTTAGCACTCAACTCCCACATCCGCTCGCCTTTTTCATCATCGCGGGCCTGGGGAGAAACCTTCTGTACAAAAGACTTACCATCTTTTTTCTGGCGATTTCCCCAACTCCAATAAGCCCCAGATTGCTTGTATTCTGGATCAGCAACCACCATCGCCAGCCTTTCCCCCGCCAACTCCTGCGACACGTAACCGCCGGTGATATTCTTCTGAAACAGCGGGAACAGCTTCTGAAACAAAGGATAGTGGTTGCGGAATAGTGGGGTATCCGCAACGCATCCCGGATACAGCGAAGTGAAAGTAATCCCCGTGGATTCATGAAAGCGGCGGTGCAATTCCCGCATCGTCAGCACGTTGCAAACTTTGCTATCTTTGTAAGCCTTGACCGGTTCAAACTTTTTGCCATCAACCATCGAAATCGGGTCTTTGAAACCCGCTTCAAAACCCTCAAACTTGCCCAAATCCGGGCGCGGCGGAATCTTCCCGCCCAACTCGTCTGGATTGTGAGTCACAGTTCCCAAAATCACGATTCTCGCATCGGAATAATAGGAAGGCTTCATATTTTCCATCATCAGGTTACACAGCAGGAAATGACCCAGGTGATTGGTAGTCATCGTCAACTCGTAACCCTCCGGGCTCCGCAGCGGTTCCTTAATCAAAGGCATATAAATGGCGGCGTTGCACACCAAAGCGTCCAGAGGCCTACCGCTGGCCTTAAATGCCCGAGCAAACCTACGCACACTCTCCAAATCGCCCAAGTCAATCTCCATGATGGAGAAACTGCCTTCAGGTATACCCAACTCTTTGGCGGCCTCTCCAGCTTTCCGCACGTCCCGACAGGCCATGACTACGTGCCATCCCTTGTCTGCGAGAGCTTTCGCGCCGTACAAACCGACGCCGGAGGAAGCGCCGGTAATGATAACCGTTGATTTGTGATTTTGTGCCATCTTGTTAAAAGCGCTTCCGCTATTGATTTTTTTCAGGCTCTCAAAAGCTGAGCTAGCAGCTTGGATGTTTTGAAGTACCCTATGGTTATTAGGATATGGGGAAACGTTCTCGATCTCAACCGGCGATGACAATTAAATATCGCTTCAACTCCCACTCCTACTTTTGTGAATTAACCATAAATCCGGTTGGGGCGAGTTCACCATTATCTATGATGCACATACTCGGTATTGATCAACCCGCCCCAACCAACCAACTCAATTAAGAAATAGCGGCCGATTCCTGATATCTAGGGAAATCGATATAACCTTCAGGCCCAAAAGAATACCAGACGCCCACTTCAGCAGGCGGATTGAGCGGCCAACCATTAGTAAAACGCTCTACCAAATCGGGATTGCTGATAAAATCTCGACCAAAAGCAATTAAATCCGCAACTTTGCTACTCAGGGCCGTTTCAGCCTGTTCTTGAGTATATCCGCAGTTGCCGACGATCGGCCCTGCAAACACATCGCGAAACTCTCCTATCATCATGGGCGTTCCCAATTCGTGAAAGCCAAATGCTAGACCGTCCACTAAGTGAAGGTAAGCTAAATTATAGGCATTTAACTGCTGCGCGAAATACAGAAAATCTTCCCGATATTCGGGAGAACCCATATCATTGTAAATACCATTGGGAGAAAGCCTAACCCCTACTCTGTTGGCCGGAAATACTGTGATAATCGCCTCTACAATTTCCTTCAGAAAACGGTAGCGATTTTCGACTACGCCGCCATAGGAATCAGTGCGGTGATTGGTTTTGGTTTGCAGGAATGTGTCAATGAGATAGCCGTTTGCTGCGTGAATTTCTACACCGTCAAAACCTGCCATTTTTGCCCGTTCCGCCGCCTTGCGATAATCTTCTACAACCAGGGAGATTTCATCGGTTTCTAGAGCGCGGGGAGTTTCGTAGGGTTGTTTGCCTAGAGGGGTATGAATGCCTTCTCCATTTATTTTGATGGCAGAGGCTGCAACTGGCAATTGATTGTTTTGATGAAAACTGCTGTGGGAAGCTCGTCCGCAGTGCCAAAGCTGCATGAAAATCGGCGTTTGGTGGGCATGAACCGCACTCACAACTTGTTTCCAAGCTTCTCCTTGCTCGTCTGAATAAATACCGGGGGTATTGAGCCAACCAGTAGCTTGAGTAGAAATCACTGTCGCTTCTGTAATGATTAAACCAGCGGAGGCTCGCTGAGTGTAATACTCTGTCATCAAGGCGTTGGGCATCCGCGCTTCACCGGCTCTGGCTCTCGTCAGGGGTGCCATGAGTACCCGGTTTTTTAAGGGTAAATCTCCGATTGTGAAGGGACTGAGTAGGAGTGGAGAAGTTGTTTGAGTGGTCATAATTTTGAGGTTGTCTCAACTGAAGAATCTGGGAAATCACATATAGCAACGGCCCGTGTTAGGATGCAAGGCGCAAGACATCCAAGGGTCGCCCAAATGTAAGCAATCAAACTCATCAAGCTGTGTACGAATTTGACTTTTTAGCCAAGACTCTTCTTTGTTCAATTTTGTTAAACTCTGGAGAGTATGGCGGTAAATATAATAGTCTACACCGGGCTGTTTGAATCAATTCCTGAATCCGACCACTTTTATGAAATGTGAGATGATCCATGACCACCACCTGTGCTGTGGCAAGTGTTGGAAGTAAACTTGTTGCTAGCCCAAGAGATGAGTAAGGAGATGGATAGCTGCGAGGTTTCAATCCCTGATAGGGTTTTAGGTTGTTTTCGGCTCTCTTACGGGATGATGTCCAACTTGTGCGGCCCTGTTTCAATCCCTGATAGGGTTTTAGGTTGTTTTCGGCCTAAATCTTGGCGAGCACGGTTGATGATGGGTGATTGGTTTCAATCCCTGATAGGGTTTTAGGTTGTTTTCGGCCCAATCATACGATCGGCGGTTTTTTAGTGTCTAGGTGGTTTCAATCCCTGATAGGGTTTTAGGTTGTTTTCGGCTTAAATCCTTTCTCGTTAAGCCAGCCTTGAAATTGTTTCAATCCCTGATAGGGTTTTAGGTTGTTTTCGGCAATCCCATCCATGCAAAAAGTGTCCGAAATTTCGGAGTTTCAATCCCTGATAGGGTTTTAGGTTGTTTTCGGCTGAAGGTTTACCAGAAATCTCGGCGAAATAGTCCACGTTTCAATCCCTGATAGGGTTTTAGGTTGTTTTCGGCCAAATATACCCGTTTGAAAATTATTTGCTGGATGGTAGTTTCAATCCCTGATAGGGTTTTAGGTTGTTTTCGGCATGGTGCCAATTTCTCAGCAACAGATTCAACCGCATTAGTTTCAATCCCTGATAGGGTTTTAGGTTGTTTTCGGCGACTCTGCTTGTAGTTGATTAAAATGCGTTTAGTTTTTGTTTCAATCCCTGATAGGGTTTTAGGTTGTTTTCGGCGGTTAATACAACTTTTTCACTTCTTCTGCAATCGTTTCAATCCCTGATAGGGTTTTAGGTTGTTTTCGGCGCTTTTAAAGAAAGCCATTTCCCTTCTCTATAAGTTTCAATCCCTGATAGGGTTTTAGGTTGTTTTCGGCTCATCTACCAAATTAATCAAAGTCACTTCTTGCTGAAGTTTCAATCCCTGATAGGGTTTTAGGTTGTTTTCGGCTGTCTCAAGATATCAAGGAGGATTTTTACCCTTTGTTTCAATCCCTGATAGGGTTTTAGGTTGTTTTCGGCCATTGCCTCAAAAGTTGGATTCTTACAGATAGTTAGGTTTCAATCCCTGATAGGGTTTTAGGTTGTTTTCGGCTTCCCTGGTGGTTGCCATCGCATTTGCGACCCTTCCCAGTTTCAATCCCTGATAGGGTTTTAGGTTGTTTTCGGCGTTGGCGGCAACTTTCTCATTAATTGCAAAATGTTTCAATCCCTGATAGGGTTTTAGGTTGTTTTCGGCGAGTGATTGCAGTGATTGCAGAGTGATAGCATACTCGTTTCAATCCCTGATAGGGTTTTAGGTTGTTTTCGGCTGTGTTCTAAAGTTAAGCGTACACGTAGCTGTGGTGGTTTCAATCCCTGATAGGGTTTTAGGTTGTTTTCGGCTAGTTCACCGGTGCATAATTTCAGGGAAGATCTGTTTCAATCCCTGATAGGGTTTTAGGTTGTTTTCGGCAGTAAGAAACTGTATACAAATGTTGACAGTGTGCCGAAGTTTCAATCCCTGATAGGGTTTTAGGTTGTTTTCGGCAATGACAGACCAAATTGACAATTACCAGCGCAAAATGGTTTCAATCCCTGATAGGGTTTTAGGTTGTTTTCGGCGTTGCACTAGAAGGTGGATTGCTATCATATCTCGTTTCAATCCCTGATAGGGTTTTAGGTTGTTTTCGGCCAAAGCGCGCTTTCTGTGCTTTTTTGTTTGGCGGTTTCAATCCCTGATAGGGTTTTAGGTTGTTTTCGGCGTCACGATGAAAGACGCTCTGTCTACGATCGTGGTTTCAATCCCTGATAGGGTTTTAGGTTGTTTTCGGCTTTCAACGTTCAGGGTGAATGTATTAAGAATATCCGTTTCAATCCCTGATAGGGTTTTAGGTTGTTTTCGGCGGGAAAAACCCTTTTTGCTTACTTTGAAGCCGGGGTTTCAATCCCTGATAGGGTTTTAGGTTGTTTTCGGCGCTTACAAGTCCAAGTGTGCAATTCGTGCTGAATCGTTTCAATCCCTGATAGGGTTTTAGGTTGTTTTCGGCTACCAGTGTCAGGATGGATGCTAGGAGGCAAAAGTTTCAATCCCTGATAGGGTTTTAGGTTGTTTTCGGCCGAGGCTCCAGCAGTGGAGTTGCCGAAAGCTCCGTTTCAATCCCTGATAGGGTTTTAGGTTGTTTTCGGCCCGTAGTAGCTGCGTAACGGGCACAAAAGCGATCGGTTATTGTAGTTTCAATCCCTGATAGGGTTTTAGGTTGTTTTCGGCTTGCTAGTTTCAGTAACAACAGGCTTAATTCTTTTGTTTCAATCCCTGATAGGGTTTTAGGTTGTTTTCGGCCTTTCCCTTACCTTATTGACCAAAATTACCTGCGTTTCAATCCCTGATAGGGTTTTAGGTTGTTTTCGGCGAGATTATGGCCAAAAACTTGCAGGCAGTCGATAAGTTTCAATCCCTGATAGGGTTTTAGGTTGTTTTCGGCTTGGCATCGTTATTTACTCCTGATTTGATGATTTAGTTTCAATCCCTGATAGGGTTTTAGGTTGTTTTCGGCTCGGAGTAGAGCCACTAGGAGCAGGGGGAGGAGTGTAGTTTCAATCCCTGATAGGGTTTTAGGTTGTTTTCGGCAATTTTAGCTCCAATTCTATCAATGTCTGCTTGAGTAATTGTTTCAATCCCTGATAGGGTTTTAGGTTGTTTTCGGCGATCGAGCCCGGATACCTCACCGGCCTTTACGATCTAGTTTCAATCCCTGATAGGGTTTTAGGTTGTTTTCGGCGCTCAACGCGATCGCCGTTCTGCACATTCCACACGTTTCAATCCCTGATAGGGTTTTAGGTTGTTTTCGGCATAATAAAAAGCGCTACACCGCGTTATATAGAATACGTTTCAATCCCTGATAGGGTTTTAGGTTGTTTTCGGCCGTTGGGGATGCAGATCCTACTGTAAAAGTCCCAGTTTCAATCCCTGATAGGGTTTTAGGTTGTTTTCGGCGAGTGCTTGATATAAATAGAGATGATTGCAAGTATTGTTTCAATCCCTGATAGGGTTTTAGGTTGTTTTCGGCGATACCGCCAAAAATTGACCGCGTACTTGGCACTTATCCGTTTCAATCCCTGATAGGGTTTTAGGTTGTTTTCGGCTCTAAACCTTCAGAAGGTGGTACATCTACCGCTGGAAGAAGTTTCAATCCCTGATAGGGTTTTAGGTTGTTTTCGGCAATAGCTTGACTAACTGCACCTTAAATTTCGATTTTGTTTCAATCCCTGATAGGGTTTTAGGTTGTTTTCGGCGTGCTACCGGGTTGACCGCCCTTGCTAGCGGTGGGTTTCAATCCCTGATAGGGTTTTAGGTTGTTTTCGGCTCGTCTGGTATCGAGAAGAGGTCAAAGAATATGAGTTTCAATCCCTGATAGGGTTTTAGGTTGTTTTCGGCTCACGGGGCAAACACTCAAGCGTTAAAAGCGCTAGGTTTCAATCCCTGATAGGGTTTTAGGTTGTTTTCGGCTTGGATGGAAAAGAGATTTACAAGCGTTTTATGTTTGGTTTCAATCCCTGATAGGGTTTTAGGTTGTTTTCGGCCTTTTTACGTACCTTCGATCGCCAACAAGTAGGGTTTCAATCCCTGATAGGGTTTTAGGTTGTTTTCGGCTCTACCTCAATTCAGCAATTACAGCAGCAATTGCAGTTTCAATCCCTGATAGGGTTTTAGGTTGTTTTCGGCGTTGCTGGCGCGGCGATCGGCAAACGCTGGCTGGTTGGTTTCAATCCCTGATAGGGTTTTAGGTTGTTTTCGGCACTGTTCGCGCATCCCACGTATCGGTAAGCATAGTTTCAATCCCTGATAGGGTTTTAGGTTGTTTTCGGCAAAAGTTAGCTACAATGACAACAAATCGGTCACAATTGTTTCAATCCCTGATAGGGTTTTAGGTTGTTTTCGGCCTTATGAATCACTTGATTTAATTTGTGTTTCTGAGTTTCAATCCCTGATAGGGTTTTAGGTTGTTTTCGGCTCGAAAAGTGCCAGCACCGCCGCCAGCATATCGGTTGTTTCAATCCCTGATAGGGTTTTAGGTTGTTTTCGGCATATCGTTCCAACTAAGCGTGAGTAATTTTCCAGTTTCAATCCCTGATAGGGTTTTAGGTTGTTTTCGGCGCGAGGTTGCAAAATTATTGGCGGTGGCATGAACGTTTCAATCCCTGATAGGGTTTTAGGTTGTTTTCGGCGCTCCAATGCCATTGACCGGATTGATTACTGGGTTTCAATCCCTGATAGGGTTTTAGGTTGTTTTCGGCATTAGCCAAGTTCGAGCCAACCCTCGCGAGCACGGTTTCAATCCCTGATAGGGTTTTAGGTTGTTTTCGGCATTCTCACGCGCTACACCTTGAATACCTCCTATCCGTTTCAATCCCTGATAGGGTTTTAGGTTGTTTTCGGCTTCAACAATTAATTTTTCAAGGCGCTCCATCTTTCGTTTCAATCCCTGATAGGGTTTTAGGTTGTTTTCGGCCGTTGCAACACCATGTCTAGGCAATCGGCTATATGTTTCAATCCCTGATAGGGTTTTAGGTTGTTTTCGGCACTCCAGATAATATTGATGGTTTGGATTTTATTTTTTTGTTTCAATCCCTGATAGGGTTTTAGGTTGTTTTCGGCATCATGTGATAAGATAGGCATAGCTTTTATAATTGGTTTCAATCCCTGATAGGGTTTTAGGTTGTTTTCGGCCGCCGCGGTAACGCTATGCGAGCCACCTATAAATGGGTTTCAATCCCTGATAGGGTTTTAGGTTGTTTTCGGCGCGAGCGCCAGCCATAGAGGTAATGGGGGATGTGCAAGTTTCAATCCCTGATAGGGTTTTAGGTTGTTTTCGGCTTAAGTATTTTAGATTGTAGAGGGTCGGATTGTAAGTTTCAATCCCTGATAGGGTTTTAGGTTGTTTTCGGCTTTCTATTCATGCCAATTAATCAGCCACCCCCTTCTGGTTTCAATCCCTGATAGGGTTTTAGGTTGTTTTCGGCGTCATCGGCATCCAAAACAAACTGCCAAGGGGCCCGTTTCAATCCCTGATAGGGTTTTAGGTTGTTTTCGGCAGTCTATTCAGCACGAATTGCACAGATGGATGTGCGTTTCAATCCCTGATAGGGTTTTAGGTTGTTTTCGGCCCCCACGGTGACTTTGAAGCTATGGATGACTTTGTTTCAATCCCTGATAGGGTTTTAGGTTGTTTTCGGCCTCTTTTGGACTTACCTCAAGAGCTTGCGTATTATGGTTTCAATCCCTGATAGGGTTTTAGGTTGTTTTCGGCGTTTTCTGTTGGTTTGTCGGGGTAATCGCGGTTGTTTCAATCCCTGATAGGGTTTTAGGTTGTTTTCGGCCTAAAACCATTTTCTCAAATTCCGCTTCCGTGCTATTGTTTCAATCCCTGATAGGGTTTTAGGTTGTTTTCGGCTCGAATCTCAGCCCGTTGGTCTTGAATTTCGAGATCAGTTTCAATCCCTGATAGGGTTTTAGGTTGTTTTCGGCTTAGTCGTTCGATTCTCAGTAACTCTTGCCTTTGCTGGTTTCAATCCCTGATAGGGTTTTAGGTTGTTTTCGGCCGCCGGGGCCTGGGAGGTTTGAAATATAAGGTTTTCAAGGTTCAGTTGCGTCTGACTGCAATCAATATACCGTTTGGGCGATCGCCCTGTCAAGAGGGCAAAATTCAAATAGACCTCAAACTCTCTCCCAGTAAAGCTTTCAGCATTTGCGTCTGACCCGCATGAGGTACAAACCACTGCAAACCAAGTCCTGGTAAAGCTCTCAGCCATTAAAATTCACCCCCTCCGTTCAACACCTACAGCCAGACGCAAAATCACACCATAAAAATCGTAGTATCCAGCGGTGCCCGGCCGCCAATCCGCTCGATCTTGCCCTGACAGCAAGCACACAAATAGTGAAACATGATGCTGTCTTCTTCCGACTTAATCACCTTACTCAGACGTTGGCGCATCCGGGCATACTGAGTATCCGTCAGCTCGCAATGAAACACCGAATACTGCTTCCATTCCCCATAAGACTTGAGAATCTGGTGAATCTTAGTGCGGCGCTTGTCCTCTGATATATCGTAGCAAACCAAAACAAACATAACTTAATTACCTCCCTATTTCAGAATCAAAGGCGGATACTTATCAACTTCACCCATCAAATACTTAGCCATCAACCGCCCTTGAATTTCAAAAGCTTCTTGATAAGTACACAACTTTCCCATCACTGGATGCTTGAACTTTGACTGTTTCTTTTGTTCGTAAAGTCGCAAAAAGTTGTGCAGCGCTTCTTTTGTTAAAGAAACCGCCCCGCTCAACGGTTCTGCCGTAAAATCATTAGGCGAAACTTTCTGCAAATTAATCGCCGTCAACACTACAGCATCAACAACCAAAGGTCGAAATTCTTCCATCAAATCCAGCGCTAAGGAAGGACGGCCATAGCGCTCAAAATGCAAATATCCCAAATACGGATCGAATCCCACAATATTCACTGCACTTTGAACATCGTGCCGCAGCAGAGAATATCCCAAACTTAACAGAGAATTTACCGGATCAGTAGGCGGACGGCGGCGGCGAACTTCAAAGCTAAATTCCGGCACCCGAATCAGTTGATTGAAGCAGCCAAAATAAGTCGCACTACCCGCCCCCTCCAATCCTCGCAGAGAATTAATACTGGAAGTTTTATCGATTGACGCAATTACTTGTTTCAATTGTGCGATCGGCTTTTCAAAATCCTGGGGAGAATATTTGCGCTGACATTCTAACAAAGTATTGCGGTAATTCTTGAGTTTTCCCCGTACAAATCCCCTGACTAAATGCACGGCTTGTTCCGATTCCCCAGCCGCTTGCCACTGAGCTTTTCGCACAAAGATATTTTTCGTCATTTCCGGTTCCAACCTCCCCAAATAACGTCCGTTTAAAGTCAAAAAACTCAAAGGAATGTGACGTTCCAACAGTTCCACAACCACAGCCGGCGAAACTGTAGCGCGTCCCAATGCAACAACACCATCAATCTTAATTAATGGCACGTCCAACAGATTTTTTTTATCAGCTTTAACTGTCAGACGTTCATCCACTTTGCCGATAAAAGCATCTTCTTGAGTAATGTAAACTGTTCCCATTGTGAATTCTCCTATTTGCAGGTTAACTTGCTTCTTGATAACGGTTGACTTTGGCCGCAGCTTGGGGCAGACATTGGGGAAAAAGACTGCATCCCGTACACCGAGCGGTGTAAACTGGTAAAGGGATATTTCCCGATCGCCAAAGAGCACCGACTTTTTCAATAGTGGCGATCGCATCCTGTCTCAAACCCTCAGAAATCTCGACTAATTGCCGCTGATGCGACTGCGCGTAATACACATATCCAGTCGCAATAGTTTTCCCCGTCATCTCCTCTAAACAAAGCGCTTGGGCGCAAACTTGCAACTCGTCGTTATCCCATTCCCCCTTCCGTCCCCGCTTATATTCCACGGGATAAATCTCACCCTCAGCCGACTCAATCAAATCGGATTTACCAATAAGTTTATACTTCTCAGACTTCAGCCAAATCGCCCGAACCTGCCAAGTTTCATCGCGATTAATTTCGCCCATCGTGTGAACGCGATCGTGCAAACTTGTCCCTTCTATGGTATACTGATTATCGGTGAATTCTCCCGCACAAGACATTCGCCAGCAGCGGTGAGGACAGTAAGAATACTGGTTGAGAGTTGCGATCGAAATGTAATCAAAATCGTTCATAATTTTGATGGTTTGTAATAGATTGGTAATTGGAATTAATTAGTGATGCCCCAGTCCGCCAGGGGTTGAAACCCCTGTCTTATAGCTAAAGTCGGTTGAAACCGACTGAAGAAGTAATTTAATCATTGATGAGATTTGGAGCTTGTCGGTAACAGTAAGCGCAAAGGTTGAAACCGACTGAAGAAGTAATTTAATCATTCATACTTGCAGTCCTCTTTAGAGGACTTTCGCTTTGAGGCAGGGGTTTCAACGCTTGCCGGACTATGGGTTTTACGTTGAGTTATCAAGAACTCTTATTAACAACAATCCGCCGAGTCATTCCCATCCCCATCGGAGTTTTCCTCCCCACCCCGCAGTAAACAGCAAAATCAGCCAAAGCATTAATTTGCTTAATCACTAAAGGCTCCACATCTCCCAAAATCCGATAACTAACCTCCCCAACCATGCCGACAAAATCGCTTTGATAGTTAGTCAATCTTTCACTTTTGATATTGACAAATGTCGAAAAAAGTGCATCGAATGACTGATCGGGAATTGCGATCGGGCTGTACTTATTCCACCGACTGAGGAGACTATTAAAAACGCAATCTCTAGTAGGAATCACCGAATCGAATTTGCCCTGTCGAAAGGTAGTAGGAGTCGCAAAACTGAAGGCAATTAAGCGATTAGTTTCCGAAGCGCGATCGTACAATTTAGAGTAATCGCAAGCATTAGCCCAAGGCTGATCTACTTGGGGCGTTCCCAGAATCTTAGTAATCATCAAATCGGCGGGCCCGAGATGCCACGGCTTCGACGGATTGAGGTTCAGCCAAAGATTAGTTAATTGACCGAATAAAGTGTCATCAAGCAGAGTAATCCGCCACCAACAGAGGGTATGTTCTGGAATCGGTTCTGTGTGTTCCCATTGCAGGAAATGGTGTTTTTTGAAAGGGCATTTTTTAGTTTGCAAAGGGCTGAGAGTGAAGGATTTTTGGGCGGCGGCATCGTGGAGGCGATCGCCGAGTTTTTTGTCAACGGAGCTCACGAGGGTGAGGAAGAGGGCGTGCAGGTGTCTACCGGTGAGGTATCCGGGGGGAATCGGGGCCAGGGGAAGGATGTTTAGGACTAGGCTGTGTGGCATATTTGGTTAATGGTTGGTTGTGTTGATTAGGGTGCGATCGCTGTTAAGTCGTCTCCTCTAATGCCTTGGTGTATGTAATAATTACTGATTTTTTCTGACCCGTGTTGCCATACTGATATAATAATTTTTCATCAAACCCATTTGTTCTCAGCTTGATGAAAACTCCTGGCAGTTCTACAAAACCTAGTTCTGGGTTATAGGAATATTCGGGATTGGCATCTGGCATAAATGCACCATCATTGGTTTGATTTATTTTGATGACAATTTCTTTTTGATAGGCAAAGCCCCAGCGTAAACCGCGCATTTCCCAGGATGTATTTTCTTGGTCATAGTAGCGTTCGCAAACATGAGTATTGGCATACTGATTGATATTGTTTTTTTTGATGGTTAAACGGTCAATTGGCACTGTCACTTGAGGCATATTTTCAATTTGGTCGCCATGAGTTCCATCGTCATAAACTAATGTTGCGGATGGTGTCCAACTCCGAGTAACGACTAGCCCTTTTTCGTGAGCAGGTTGACAAGTTAAGTCAGCACTGTAAACATAGTCATGGAGCATTGAGAAGAGTTCGACTACTCGGTAGTCATCAACTTGTTGCGATCGCGTGATATGTTCGGCAATTTTATGGCTGTCAAAGCTTTCTAATTGCTGAAGAGTTTCTTGATAGTCTTGCCATTCAGCTTCCTCCAAAGTTTGAGCATAAAAAGGGATACGACTGCCCTCAATTTTACCCAGAACAATTACCTTAGCATCAGGAAAATTGCCTTTCCGATTACAGCGCCCTGCTCTTTGAATTAAGTTTTCAGGTGGGCAAATTTCGGAAATAAGAACCTCACTATTCAAGTCACATCCAACTTCAATTGCGCTGGTGGTAATGAGAATATAAGGTTGAGCCTTATCATCTCGTTGTTTGAGTTGGGTATAGACCTCTTGCCTGACTCGATGGTCTAGACGACCGTGGTAAAGGTATAGTTGTTTATATTCTGTATTTTCAGTCAGTTTCAACTTATCTGAAAGTTGCCCATAAATAGCAACGGCATCTCTAACAGTTTGAACCACGGTAATAATTCTGCAATTCGATTTAGATTGCCATTCTTTAGTTACCGTTTCAGAAATCCGTTTTTGAAAAGGTTCAGGATTTTCAGAGTGGCGCTCGATGTCGTTAATCCATTCAAAACTTCTTCGATTGAGATAAGGCTGTTGTAAGTGTTGTTTCTGGAAATTAATCAACTGTTCAGCTTTGACCGAATCATCGGCAGTACCGATATAATCGATCGTTTCTAAATAATCAAAGCGATAGATGTATTCCTGTGGCATTGTAGCAGTCATTAACACGAGCGATCGTCCAGCTTCATAAAGTGACTTTACTAAACTTTGAAAATTGGTAAATGCTATCTCATCGTAACTGTGAGCCTCATCAAAACAGATGAGAGTTTTTTCATCGCCAGTTTTGTCCCGGTGAATCCTCAAGGGAAATACAAAAGACTTTTGCTTGTCCCCAAAGGCAAAATAGCGGTAGAGAAATTTGTCCAAGGTCGTTAAAATGACATCTGCCTTGTACAGATGCCGTCTGGGATTGTAAGTTCTCGGTTTAGGTTCCTCTTTTCCATTGCGATAAACCCAGCGTTGCATTTGAGAACCCGTATCGATGACTAAAGAGATTTCACGGTCTGGATTCAGCTCAGAAAAACGTTTTAAATACTTTTCTATTCGCTGTTTTTGGTCTTCTATTAAACTTCTAGCAGGTAGTGGCAAAATTAAACGACTATTTTTTGATAATGCCGGAAATAAAATCGCTTCAAACTTTCCAGAACCCGTAGGAGATTTGAGCAAAAAAGCTGGGTTTTCTGTCTGTTCAATTACCTCAAAAATCATTTTTTGCATAGGGTTAGGTGCAAAGCCAGCTAACTGCTGATACCAAAACTCACAATCTCGATTTTGAAACTGCTTGTTTGACGGATAAGGTTTGAGCGTAACTTTTCGAGGTTCTGCTTTTTCTGGCTGACCTTGCTGCTTTTGCCACCATTGTTTAGCAATTGCGTCTAACTTTTTCCCTAAGTCAACATCTCGATTTTCTGTCCGACATTTTTTCAAATCAGCCTTGTCATCCTCAGAAAGACAAAACAACCAATAGTCAAAAGTTAATTCAATTTGGTCTGTCGAGAAAATCCAAGGGTCAACTCGATAAACATTTTGCTCGGAATCATCCTTAGCAATGGTATAATCCATGAAAGTGCGCGACTCGGCTTGCTCGTCATCTCCAATTACCCGACAAGCTAACTCAGCTTCAATTTGATCGCACATTTCTAAAATGTAAAGTTCTCGTGCATAAGCTAAGGGATCTTTAGCAAGAATGCTCTGGTACTCTGGATATTTATTTAACACATAAGCATCACGGCTAATATCTTTTACTGAAAAATCGTGATGTCCTTGAGCAAGTTTTTCCACCCAAAGATTATCCTTGCATTCGGCTAGAAATCGATGCCCTCTAAATGAGTAGATGTATTTTTTAAACTTGTGTTGGGAGTCAGTCTCAACTTGGAGAGCGAATTTCTGGGGTTTACCAATATCGTGAATGTTGGCTGCTTTTATTACTCGCTTGAATGAGGATTCGTAATGGTCAGGAAAATCACTAGGTTGCCATTTTTTTACCAGTTTTCCTACATTGCTAACATGATTGCCCAGAGGCTGAAAACGGATTTCATTGGGAATAGCCGGATTGGGATTGGGTTTACTAGGAAAAAAGACACGACCAAAATTATAGGGAGGCTGACGTTCTGACTTAGCCATAAACTTAATCTCTTAGCAGGTTGATAAGGGAAACGGGGATATAAATTTCTCCGTCGGTGTAGCAATCAAGAGTAGGTGGAGAGTTAAAAGCTTGCGGGTAGTAAGCGACAACAAAAGGAATAAATCCATCTACAAGAGTGCGATTTTGGTCTAAAAATCCCTCTGTTTCTGAATCAATTTCAGAACCAGCAGACCAGTTGTAACGGTACAAGTTGTAAATATCGCAACCTCCAACAAACTGAGAACTCTGTAACATTGCTTCCATCGGGACAATTGTTGATGGATAAGCTGTAACTGTTTCGCGCTTTAACTCAATGGGTGTAAAAACTTCTGTGACAACGGCAAAGCCTTCTTTACCAAGTTTGCAGCCGTAGGTTTCTAGGTCTTGGAAATGTTCTAAACCTTGTAAAGATTCGCTGACGACATAACCCGTTAGTTCTTCAACAATTAAATATTCCCAAGTGTGGAGTTGAAAGTTAGCTTTGTCTTTTTCCACATACAATCGGGAAAATACATCGTGATTAAATTCTCGCATTCCTTTGCGGTAAGTTTTATGCACTCCTCGCCAACTGTTTAAGCTAGGATAAGCTCCTAGCGCTACATAATGACGGGGTAAAGCATAAAATGGCGGGTCATCTTTGTTGATTCGAGTTTCAGGAATTTCTAACCCGACACTGAGCATTCCTAACCTTCGCAAGAAACCTGATAGAGTTGTCGGCGGTACAAAAGGATAGGTAGCAATATTGAGAATTGACCCCGGCAGAATGCGGAATGTCATTGCTGCCGTAGGTGTGATGGTAAGTTTTATGCAATACATAGATCACGCCTGTAAAACAGTTTCAACGAAGTTCGCGGCGTATTCTTGTAATTTCTCTAATGCTGCATTTCCAATCCAGCGATCGAAGTGAGTTGCTTGGATGCGATCGGTGTTATCTTCTGGAGTTCTGGCTAGTTGAAGAAATTTATAGATTGCCTCTCCGGCATGAGTTTCTGAAGGGGAAATAATTGGACGTTTGCCTCTGGGAGAAAGATAGCGATCTAAGACTAATAATGGCATAGAAACATTAAAATTAATTTCTTCACCATTAGCCCGAATAATTTTCTCCCCATTTTCAGCGATCGCAATTCCCTTGGGATTTCCTGAACCAATGCGTGGTAAGGAATCCAGAAAAGCATAGGCAACAGAGGAAAAATCTTTATCAGTAACACTCAACGCATGGTTAGAAACTGGATAGAGGATACCGGGCTGATTGTACTGACGCTTAAATGGTATCGGCGTTTCATCTTTTTGATTTACTAGACGTGCCGGGTGCATTGCCCGTTGCTTCTCTACTGGGTAAATATCTTGAACAGCAACACCGCCACCGTGAGTAACGCGACCAATTAAAGTGCTTTTTCCTGGGTCAAGAGCACCATAGGGAGCGCAAATAGGACAGTCAGGTTTAGCACAAGTTTTGGGAATGCCACACTGTTGTTTATCTCCTAGCAGTTCCCCACTTTTCACAGGTGCCCAAAGCAAGCAACGTCTCTCAACGCCCCGCCGTTTCGTTGGAGAGATATAACATTTTTCGATGGATTTCCCCTCCTTAGTAGTGAGCTTAACTATTTCCACCAAGTTGACATTGACTTGTACTTCATGCCCAAAATAAAGCTCCTGTGAACCTTCAAGAATGGCATAAATATCAAAGTGCATACGAGGGTTCTTTTCATCTGTTCTGGGTAATCCACTGGTTACTTTGGATTCCTTAGCCGTCTCAGAACCATTTTCAGTTTGATCATTAGTTGTTTGAGATTTTTTAGGAGCCATGATTAGTTTTTATCCGTGGTAGATTTTACTTTGCGAACCAATTCAGGAAAACGAGTGTAGAGAGAAAGTTTTAAGTTATAAGTTAACTCATTCCACTCTCGGTCTTGACTGTAGCCATTTTCAGCAAAGTAGGTATAAGCTCTCATCACATCATCAGCGTAGAGCGTTAGCCACATTTGCTGTTTTTCGGCATCTTTTTCTTCTCTGTTGGTAATTTTTAATTCTTCCAACAAATTCTTTGTTTGTTCATAAACAAAGTAGTTTTCAGGGTTGCAATAAAGTCTTGCTTGGACATTTGTTTTTTTCTCATCCCCAAGGGTGGCGTAGTAGCAAAAAGCAACGGCATCATCCACTTTTTCAATGATTTTACTTACTTCTCTTTCTGCATCTTCTGTTTTCATTGCCTTTTTAGCTGTACTTTCTAAAGATTGAGCAAAGGCATAGGTTAATCCAGTCAAAGCAGTGACATCCTTGTATAATTTGGCTCGTTTAGCCATTTGGTTTGATGACCCCATATTTACTCCTTGTAATTTCAAGTCTTCTTGAATGATTTGCCAGTAGAGTTGGCGGACTTTCTCAAGTTGCAAAGAGTTGACTTTAGCAGCAGCCTTCGTCACATCGTATTCAGCAAGAAAGGGTAAATCTTCCTCTATATAGCGAACAGCATCGCCTAGAGTCATATTAATTTCCTTGCCAGTAATTACAATTGATTGGTTGTAGCCGTCGATCAATCCCTTTATGAAAACTAGATATCTGCTGGCTAAGTGTTTTGGCTGACTTCCCTGAATAATTAGGGAGAATTTAAAATCAGCTAAAACCTCAAGGGCAAAAATTGAAGCTACTTTTGCTAGTGCATATTGAACTTGACCGAGTTTCTGGGATGCTAAATCACCCCCACCAGTTCGATCTGAGGCTAGGACTAAATATCGACCTGCACTTAAATGTAACTCTTTATTGGTTAACATTCTAATGTAGTCTTTAACTCTGAGTTTAGCAGGTTCACTTTGATTGACTGGTTCAAGTTTCAAAATGATGCTTTCATCAGTAAGTTTTAAGGGTGAAGCAAATGCTAAAGCTGAACAGGAAGCACAAATATAAGGTCGATCTTCGCTTGATGACGATTGACGACGCTGGGAAGGTCGCTCAAACATAAATCTGGCTACTTTCCATTTAGCATTTTCAAGAGTAACGCCGCAGGAATAGCAAAAATCTTTCCCGTCATCTCCAGCCGATCGCACTTCCTTGAGACTTGGCTTTTCATTCAGCAATGGTTTCGGTAATGGATCGCTTGGCGGATTTTCCAACAGGCGATACATCTCTAGAATACACTGAGTAAAAATATCTCCACGAGTTGCATTGATCTGGTCTGTAGCAGTTTTAGTGAAACTTTTAGAAATGTTAATAATGTCTTTGAACCGAGCGGGATTTTGTTGGCGATCGCACTGAATAAACTTAAATGGTTCACCATCTGACTCTGCGAGCAATCGATTTTTTTGCTGAACAGACTCTTGAGTAAAAATAATTTGAGGCAGTAGCTTGTCTTGCTGTTTGTGTAACTTATTCCTCTGTGCTTTCGTTAACCCTGAGTCGGTCAATTCACTTTTAATTTGATTTAGCTCTTGCCCTATAGACTGTTGCTCCTCCAGAAATTTACCAAATGACTTTTGAAAAGCTTCGTTGTACTTTTTCGCTTCCTTTAACTGCATCTCCTCCTTTTCTAGCAACTTTTTTTCTGAATATTTGCGGTCTTTATCAGTTGTATCAGGATTATCTATTTCTGTTTTGAGCTCTTTAATTTTCTTCTGACGCTCTGTTTGACGCTTTTCTACCTCCCTAACAACTGCAAAATACCAAGCAGCTAAAACATTAGATTGCTCTTGTGTCAAAATCGGAATTTCCAAGGTGCTGAAACCGCGTCCCGCTAGAGTGACACTATTGAGCATGACAATGAATGTTTGTACTAATCCTGGTAAATTGTGCTTGGTATCGCCATAAGTTGAGAAAGCAATATTTTCCATGAACTCTCGCCAATATTGACTAAAGTGTGCTGGCTCTTTTCGATGGGGAATAAAAACCTGTACGTGATAGTCACTTTCATGGAGTACCACTATTTGATATTGCTTCTGCAAATATTCTAAAAATCTATCTATGGCGCTTTCAATAGATAATTTTGCCTGTAACTCTCCTGGTAATGGCGATTTGTACAAAATCTGAGTTTTGCCAATATCTTGATTTTGATAGAAAACGCGATCGCCTGTGAAAGTTAGTTTGGGTAGCTGAGTTTTTTCTTGACTGCGCCTGAGTCTGAGTTTTCTAACTAGACTAGAGTCGCTGAAAGAATGTGCGATCGCTACCGCCACTGACTGATTTGCTAATTTAGTAATTACTTCTGACCGTTGACGGTCAGAAATAACTTTAGCAGCTAAGGCACTTAAAAGAATGCTGATGTCAGAGTTAGTAATCTCATCCATAGCATCTTGATTTGAGACTTTTTGAGGCTGTTCGCCCCAATCATCGAACAAAGAGAGTTGCTTTCCAATCATCAATCTGCCTCCTCTTCCTCAATAGATTGGTACTTCACATTTTTGAAAAAGGTATCTCAGATGGGGGTAGGCTAAAAATCTACTCCCATCTTCGCTGCCAACATCAAAAAATTTTGAACGCTGACGGTTATTAGTGCCTTGAGCTCAAGTCAGCGCAGTCGGCGTATGAGATTACCTCACCTTCCTCGCTTTCGACAGTTTCCCGCCCCAAGTCCCGAAGCAACCTGTCAATCCGTGCGATTTCGCGTTCGTGCAACTCTCGCAGTTCCCTGTATACGGCAACTTTGTAGTCAATAACTTCAATTGAGTAAGTCATACTGGATTTCCTCCAATAGGTTTACACCGAACGAGCCATGCTAGTGCTAGCCTAATAGGTGCGAAGCTACATAGCGAGACTGCACGACTCTCGTGCGGTTTTGCTAACGATAGCATTTTTTAACTGTCTGTGTCCTATAGTGTTTAGGGCAATAGGCTTGACAGGTAGGTTTTTGAAATATATGCTTGAGAAGCCCTAAAACTGACTCCCTATCAGGGATTGAAACTGTGTAAACCGTGTGCTTAGGGCTATAACACAACTTCATAAATCCCTATCAGGGGTCGCTAGCCAGAGTTCTGCTCTGGCTTTTTTAGTGCCTTCCCCGATCGCTCCACCATCACCAGCAGTGAGTTGTTCTAAAGACACCGAATTCTCAGTCTCAGGAACTTCTATCTCGATCGCCAGCCTGCAATCTCCGTCAACTCAAGTACAATATAGACTATGGCACATATATTGCAAAAATACAAGTATATTTAAAAATGTCTAGGAAAAAAGAAACACTTACACTGTCAGTGCCGCCGGGAACCAAGGAGCAGCTAGAGGAGCTAGCTCGCCGCTTGAACATTTTCTGGGGCAAAAGTCCCAGTCCTTCGGGGTTGATCGTAGCGATCGCCCAACAAACCCCGGAAGTCCGCAAACTCTTTACCCTGAACCCGACTCAGGTGGAAGCGCTACTGCAAGCCACTAAAATCCTGACAGATTCAGGTCACGCCGGACAAGCTCAAACCCTTTTAAGTCTGGTGTTAGACCAAGGAGAGCTTGAAGCGCCGATGCGCCAATCGCTTTGGCAATTAGCTAATCAGCCTAGCGTGGCATGGCGAACTCAAGTCGATCGACACATCAATAACCAGCAACCTTTCCGCCTGCTCTACCTGAACGCTCAAGACGAGGAACTGGAGTTTACAGTGCGCTACGCGGAGATTTCCTTTGAAGAAAAGCGCTTTTACTTGGAAATCTGGTGCGAAGAGACTAACGATCTCAAAAATCCCGACTATCCCGAACTTGTTCACAATCGGTGTTTGCGGTTCGATCGGATCAAGGCTATTGAGCCAATGGACGGACTGTGGCGCGAGGAAGGCTTAGATTTTTTAAAAGTGTACTTACACTTTTATCGTGGCATGGTAAAAGCTTACGAACCCAGGCAAAAAGATATCAGTGAGGAAGATCAAGTCATCGGAGATGTCCGCCAAGTCGTGCGGCGCGTCTCTAATCCCTTTTGGCTGATTCGGGAGGTATTCCGTTACGGCGAAGATTGCGTCATTGTGTCTCCAGACAGTGTGCGCGATCGCTTCCAACAAAAACTGATCGACCTCTGCCGCCAGTACAACCTCGAAATCCGCGATTAGATCAAAAAAAAGCAGCCGGTAAAGGCTGCTTTGACAAATAAACCGTTGTTGAGTTAGAGGAGAAAACTTTAAATCGAATTCAAATTACCGCTGTTTCCACTCCTGCCTGAGTTTCCACTATTTTTATCTACCGCTGACTCACCTTGCCTTCAGAACAAAACTTCAAATCCCGATTAGAATGCTGCTGAAAGTTCGTTGACTACTTGGACTCGGCCTCTGAGCACCGCGCGCAGCAAGCGGTTGACACAGCCTCTGTCTTCGTCATTCAGAGAGTCGTCGAAGGTGGCGGCCATCAAACCGTAGCGATCCGCCAGAGTCAAAACGCCTGTATCGGTTACAGAAGCGAGGATTTCAGAGATAGCGCCGGGGAGAAGTTGTACGGGGTGCATGGCAGTGCGGTTGAATTCGATATATTTATCATCTTCTGGTTTCCTCAAAAGCTCAGTGATATTAATGAGGCCGCGAAGGTGATTGTCAGGGGTGAAAGCAAGTGATCCGAGTAGAGTCAAGTTGTGATTTGGGTCACAATGCGATCGCCCGACAGCTTAAAACCCACCTCTGGCAGATGCGCCCATACCAGCGGAATTTATACACTTGGTATGATTTCTAAATGAGTTCCACCCTTACCCCCCCTACCGAAAATGCTTGATTTTCTCAATCCCATCTTGGGCCGCAAGCCCGATCGCATCAAAGCCAATGTGGAAATCTATACTTGGCAAACCTGTCCCTACTGCATCCGCGCCAAAACTTTGCTGTGGTGGAAAGGCGTAAATTTCACGGAATACAAAATTGATGGCGACGAAGCCGCTAGAAAAGCAATGGCCGATCGCGCTAACGGACGCCGCAGCGTACCCCAAATTTTCATTAATAACCAACACGTAGGCGGCTGCGATGACATTCACAAACTCGATGCAGATGGACAGTTAGATCCGCTGCTAGCTCAACCAGCAGTTTAAACTGAGATATTATTGCAGCATTCCCAAGAACAGGCTTTCGGGCCTGTTCCACAAAAAGTGAATTTTCTGCTTGTGGGGTGGGCCGGAAAGCCCGCCCGCGAAAGGCTTATTGACAAAAGTCCTGACTACAAATCTTTGGCAAATTTACTTAGATTGTCTTGCCGCCATTTAGCATCCGATCGCCTGTCTGTTTGCAATTCTAAGACGCGAATCCCGCTATTTGGCAGCAAATTTAATTTTTGTTTGAACTGTTCCCAATCCTCAATTACCTCGTGTTTCACGCCATAAGTTGCACACAACTGAGCAAAGTTGATATGCTGCGGCGTGGCAAAAAACTCTTCAAAGGGCGGGTCAAATTTGGCAACTGGCAACATTTCAAAAATTCCGCCGCCGTTGTTATTAATTAATATGATTGTCAGATGACCGACAAATTTATTTTTAATTAAAAAACCGTTTGTATCGTGCAAAAGTGTTAAATCACCTGTTAGCATAATGCTGCTTTGATTGCGGTGAGCAACTCCCAATGCTGTTGATAATGTGCCGTCTATGCCGTTAGCGCCACGATTGACAAAAGTTTTTATTTCTAAGTTGTTTGGCTTCCAGAAAAACTCTACATCTCTGACGGGCATACTGTTGGCAATAAATATCGGTGTTCCAGGTGGCAAAATTTGGGAAAGCAGCCAGGAAACTTTGGGCTCGATTATGTTGTTAATTGCTGATATTTTTTGGTCTATTGTTTGTCTGATTTGGATTTCGGTGTTGCGCCAAAGTTGGAGGTATTCGTTTGAGGGAGAGGTTTGAACCCCCCCTAACCCCCCCTTATTAAGGGGGGGGACTGGAGTTGATTTGTCCTTGTTTAGGGGGGGGATTTGAGTTGACTCGCCCTTGTTTAGGGGGGGGATTTGAGGGGAGATATTAGTGGTAGCAGTGGTTAGAACCCCCCCTAACCCCCCCTTGCTAAGGGGGGGGACTTGAGAGGACTCCTCCTTAAGCAGGGGGGGGACTTGAGTTAATATAGTTGCGAGATTAGTTGCGAGATTTTCTACGGAGGTTCGGAGATGAATTGTTTGGCCGTGTAGCGGATCGAAGTTGTGGTGGCTGGGGTCGATTATGTAGCGTTTTGGTTGGGTTTTGTCTAGCCAGTTTCGCAGTTCTTTGCTTGTGGGTAAGTCTCCGATTTGAATGGCGATTTCTGGGCTGAATTTATCTGCTAGTTGGCGGTTTCGCAGGATTAAATCGTAGGTGGAAATTAGATGGGGGTTTAGTTGGGCGTGGTTTCTGACTGGGGATAGTCCTTCTGCTAAAACTGGCCAGTTTAATAATTGCGAAATTTGGCCGATCGCACTACAGTATTTTTCGGCAAATTGAGGCTGTGCAACGCCTGCAATAATTATCCCTTTGCTGCACTTTTGCCATTGTTGCATTGTACTTTCTTCTCCCCCCCTTAACAAGGGAGGGCTGGGGGGAGTAGAGCTTTCTCCGGCGAAAATGGGTTCTAATCCTGCAAAAAAATCTTCGGGATTGAATTGTGTTTCTAAAGCTTCTACAGCTATGTCTGGAACGGGTATAAGCGGGTCGCGTAAGGGGATGTTGAGGTGGACGGGGCCGGGTGTTGGAAATTGCGATCGTTCCCAAGCATACACGATCGTCTGGCGCAGATAGTCTAGCATTCCTCTGGACGCAGAAGGTATCGCTAATTCGGCTTGCCAGTTCGGATAATTGCCGTATATTTTAACTTGGTCGATCGCTTGTCCGGCGTGACAGTCCCGCAGTTCCGGAGGGCGATCGGCGGTGAATATTAGCAGCGGAATTCGACTTTCTCTAGCTTCTATTATCGCCGGATAAAAGTTGGCTGCGGCGGTTCCAGAGGTACAAATCAGTGCGACCGGTAAACCGGATTTTTTGGCGATTCCTAATGCAAAAAAGCTGGCTGAACGTTCGTCGAGTATGGGAATAGTTTCTATTTTTTTGTTCTGGGCAAAAGCTATTGTTAGCGGTGCCGATCGCGAACCGGGACAAATCACGGCTGTAGTTAATCCCAACCGCTGCAAAGTTTCTGCTAATACGGAAGCCCAGACGGTATTTGTGTTGCGAAAATCTATTGGCATTGCTAAACCTGAGTAGCTCAACTCTGTATTGTGCTACGATATTATACCCAAATAATTGTCAGGATACATTTTTATGATTCTTGAGGCGGTTGTGCTTAATGTAAAATCTGGCTGTGAGGGTGATTTTGAGATAGCTTTTACAGAAGCATCCAGTCTGATAGCGTCTATAGATGGATATTTATCTCACGAACTTCATCGCTGCACAGAAGTTCAAGGAAAATATCTATTATTAGTGAGATGGGAAAATTTAGAATCTCATACAATTAGATTTAGGAATTCCGCTGAATATCAAGAGTGGAAAAGAATGCTTCACCATTTTTACGATCCTTTTCCCATAGTAGAACATTTTGAGGAGGTGAAAATTAAACATTAACACAGACTCAATCAATTAGCCAGACAACTCTACATTCTGCACATTAGCTGAATTAAACTAAAGCATTTAAAAGTGGTTGTAATTTGAGCTGAATTTCTGCTAGTTCTTTTTCCGGTTCCGAACCGGCAACAATACCAGCACCAGCATAAAGTATAGCCCGATCGCCGTCGATTAAAGCCGATCGAATTCCCACAGCAAATTCGCCGTTGCCACTGCGATCGATCCAGCCGAGGGGTGCTGCGTACAAAGAGCGATCGCAGCTTTCGCAGCGGCGAATTTGTTCTAGGGCAATATCTCTCGGCACGCCCGCTACCGCTGGGGTTGGATGCAGTTGAGCTAAAATCTTTAATAAATGAATATCAGGGGGAATTTGAGCTGTGATGGGTGTCCACAAATGCTGAATGTTTGATAGTTGCAGCAGTCTGGGCACTGGGGAAAATTTGGGAGTTATGCCGAGTTTAGACAGGCGATCGACAATAAAGTCAATCACAACTTGATGTTCGCGAATATCCTTCTCACTCTCTAGCAATCCTTGGGCTAATTTCGCATCACCCGCCTCAGTTTTTCCCCTCGGTGCCGAACCTGCTAAAGCATCTGTTAATAACTGATTGTTGTGAATGCTAATTAAGCGTTCTGGACTGGCACCGATAAAATTTTGTCCTTTGCCGTTACTGGTTGAAAATACATAGCAATCTGGATAGCTGAGGCGCAAGTTGTTTAATGAATCTATTAAACTGAAAGGGGTTTGAGCAATCACATTAATTGCTTGAGATAAAACAATTTTACTAAAATATTTAGATGCGATCAATTCTAAAGCAGACTTGACTGATGCTTTGAATTGATTAGCATCATTGACGGGGATTTGTTTCAAAGATATCGAACTGTCGATCGCAGTAGTTAGTTTATGGTATTTACGAGATTCAATCTTATCAAAAGTTTGCCAAATATTTTCAGCAATGTTTTTAACGTTTCGATCTTTTTCTATTACGGCATTGGCGACGAGAATGCAGCTATCTTTCTGTCGGGTAATTTGCCATTTTGGTAAAAATATGGTGGCGGGCGGAAAGTAAGAATTAGCGGCAATGTTCTCATCAAAAAAAGCAAAGCTACAAAAAAAGTGAGGCCCGCTAAATGGCAAGCGTTCCGCACCAATGGTAATTGTATTGGCAACTGTTGAACGAATAAAGTTTTGAGCTGCCACAAATCGATCGGTTCCTGCTACGGTGAGATGGATTGCCGAATCAAGGGCGGCAATTGCAAAACTTTTGCCGGCAATGGGGTCTCTTTTTTCAAAGTAAAAGTGCCGCTGACAAGGTTCGGAAATCTCTTGCAGTACAGCTAGCGGATCGAGGGGATAAATTTCCTGAGAAATACTAACTATTTTTGTGCGTTCTTTCTCGGTTAAAGACTGCTGGCAATTTAACAGAAACTGATGCAGTTGATTGCGGTCTTGCAAGAGATTAGCGCGGTGCGGTATTACTGTCATGAAAGCGAGAATAGCAGATTTGTCAGATAGAGTGTGGGTTTGTCCGGCTAAAACCCCTATTTCGATCTAAGCACGGGAGGGCGATCGCAAAACACGACCTTTTGAGTTTCCCTCCCTGTTTGGGCTCTGTTGGGGAAAAAAACCGACCGTCGGGCGATCGAGCGAAACATTTAGACACAAAACTTTAAGATCGATCGGCTAAATTTCGCAAAAGTCGATCGCCCCCCGCAGAGGTTTACAGACGGGCTACTTGCGCTGTTTGAGTGCCGCCACAGCCTCTGTGTGGATGTCAGCCGCGCACTCAACCCGATCGAGAGTAGACTTTGTTCACCAATAAAATTGTAAAATTACTAAACTGCTATCAATTGAATCAAGTTTGTGTGATGACAACAAAGTTAATTGAACGTCCAAATAGTAAATTGTGGCTGGCGGCAATCAAGCCGCCCATGTACAGCGTTGCGGTGATTCCTATTTCAGTAGGAACAGCAGTTGCTTTTGCCGAAACTCAAACGATTAATTCGTCAATCTTTTCGACATTTTTAATGTCAGCCATTTTGATTATAGCATGGCTGAATCTCAGCAATGATGTATTTGACTCGGAAACAGGCATCGATAAAAATAAAGCACATTCTCTAGTTAACTTAACCGGAAATAAAGCTTTAATTTTCGGGCTGGCTAATCTGTTTTTAGCAGTCGGAGTGTCGGGAATCTGCGCCATAAGCTGGTGGCAAAAAGACCCAACAGTAATTTTGCTGGTAGTTTTGTGCTGTGCACTGGGCTACACTTATCAAGGGCCTCCGTTTCGTCTTGGCTATCAAGGTTTGGGGGAAATAATCTGCTTTTTCACTTTTGGGCCGCTAGCTTTCGCCGCTGCTTATTATAGTCAGACTCAAACTTGGTCTGCCACTAATTTTGCAGCGTCGGCAATCGTGGGAATTACTACGAGTATCATCTTATTTTGTTCTCACTTTCACCAAGTTGAGGACGATGTGGCGGCGGGTAAAAAATCGCCAATTGTGCGACTCGGTACGAAAAAAGGTGCTCAGTTGTTGCAGTGGTTATGCGGCAGCGTTTATGCTTTGACTGTGCTATTTGTGGCTTTGGGAATGTTCCCAAGTTGGACGTTGTTAATTTTTGGGAGTTTGCCATTTGCGATCGACCTTTGCCACCATGTCACAGACTATCACGACCAACCGGCAAAGGTCAGCAACTCTAAGTTTATCGCAGTCACGCTGCATTTTTCGAGCGGATTGCTGCTGGCGTTGGGCTTTGGTTTGTAGATCGGGCGATCGAGAATTCCGGTAAATTGGAGGTATGGTTTGCTAAGCTGAGGGAGTTGGGGGAGTTGGCAGAGTTGGGCGACTTCTCAAAATCTTCTTTAATTTAGCAATCCGTACCTCACATTGAATGGTCAAAAGGAGAATCAAAGCATGAGTACGCAAACAGAAATTGGCAAAATTATGAGTTTAGAAGAAATCATCCACTTATATCCTAGCGAGTGGGTGCTAATTGCTTACACTGAACTGGATGAGGATTTGAATGTAATTCGAGGTGAAGTTTTAGCACACTCACCGGAGCGCGATTTGCTTTACAATAATGCTTTGTCAAGGAAGGGAAAATCGGTGGCAATAGAATACACCGGCCCTATCCCTGAAGACTTAGCAGCTATGTTGTAACAAAAATGCCAGATTATCAAAAAGCTTATCGCTTGTTGCGTCACGGACGAAATTTGCTCGCGGTGCAAGCAACCATTGGTGGAAATAATGGTGAGGCTACTGAGTATCGGGTGCGTTTATTGGTGGATACGGGAGCCAGCTACACAATATTGCCAGTTAAAACATTAGAGGATTTGGGTTACGATACGCGCAATCCTCTCCGCAGGCAATAAATCTTTACAGGTCAAGGAAGAATCTATGTTCCTGTAATTAATGTATCTTGGTTTAATTGCGTGGGTCAACTAATAGAAAATTTTGACGTATTTGCCCACGATATACCGCCAAATGTTCGTATAGATGGTCTTCTTGGTATGGACTTTCTCACTCGTTTTCAGGCAGTTATCTCTGTTGGCGATGCGGAAATTAGATTTCAGTAAATACGGCAATTATAGTAATAATTGTATATGGAGATATTTAAAAATTATCAATTTCACTATTCCTTAACTGGCAACAAGAATCAACCGACACTTTTATTTTTGCATGGATTCACTGGCAACAGTCAAGACTTTAGTAGCATCATTCCCTTACTTCTTAAAAGTTATTGCTGTCTAGCAGTTGACCTTCCCGGCCACGGAAAAACCAAAGTCAACGGCGATGAAACTTGCTACAATATGTCAAAGACTGCCCAAGCATTGATACACTTATTAGATGACTTAGAAATAGACAAATGTTTGTTGTTGGGCTATTCAATGGGCGGGCGATTGGCACTGTACATGACATTACATTTTCCAGAAAGATTCGAGAAAGTAGTGTTAGAGTCAGCTTCTCCGGGATTGAAGACAGAAAAAGAGCGATCGCACCGCCTGGAAGCCGATTTACAGCTAGCACAAAAGCTGGAAAATAGCAACATTAAAGATTTTTTATTCAACTGGTACGATCGCCCTTTATTCAAATCTTTAAAAAACTCTCCCCACTTCGACAAACTCATAGAAACCCGCTTAGCAAACAATCCCTTAGAATTAGCCAAATCCCTCCGCAACATGGGAATCGGCAACCAGCCCTCTCTCTGGGAAAAACTCGCACAAAATCAAATCCCTCTCCTCTTGCTCGCGGGAGAATATGATGATAAATTTACAACTATAAATATCGAAATTGCCAGCTTGTGTCCGGCTGCGCGTCTGGAAATTGTACCAAAAGCTGGTCACAATATCCATTTTGAAAATATTGATACGTTTGTCGCACTTGTGAGACAATTTTATGATTAACTAAAAAACAAATGCTTTATCAATTCGAGTTTCGCACTTATCAGCGAAAATTTAACCGTCCACTGCGAACAAGTCACGGCATTTGGGATATTCGCGAAGGAATTATCCTGCGACTTGTTGGCGAAAATAATCGAAGTGGTTGGGGAGAAATTGCTCCTTTGAGTTGGTTTGGTTCCGAAAGTTTTGAGCAAGCTTTAGATTTTTGTAAATCGCTGGCGACTAATATTTCAGAAGAAACTATTTTTTCAATTTCCGCTGAATTGCCTGCTTGTCAATTTGGCTTTGAGTCAGCACTAAACGAGCCAAATTCACCCCCCCCAGCCCCCCCTTGCCAAGGGGGGGAGAAAAGTGAAAATTTAACTTACCTTTGCCAAGAGGAGGAGAAGAGGCTGAGTCAGTACAGCGGTTTATTGCCAGCAGGTGAAACAGCTTTGCAGGCTTTGCAAGTTCTTTGGTTAGAGGGATATCGCACGTTTAAATGGAAAATTGGCGTTGCTGCAATTGAACAAGAATTAAAGATTTTTCAGCAGCTAATCCAAGCAATGCACAAATTGTGCGATCGCGAAAAAGCATTTTTGCGCTTAGATGCCAACGGGGGACTCAATTACTCGCAGGCTAAAACATGGCTGGAAGCTTGCGACAAGGTAAAAGCAACTCCCGACTTTTCCGCAAGCATTGAATTTTTGGAACAGCCGCTGCCCGTAACACATTTTCAGGAAATGGTAGAATTGAATGCTATTTATGCAACTGCGATCGCCCTTGATGAATCTGCTGCCAACCTCGATCGCATCCAAGAGTGCTACAGCCAAGGCTGGCGGGGCATTTTCGTCATTAAACCTGCGATTGCTGGTTCTCCATCTCAACTGCGAAAATTTTGTAAAACTCACAACATAGACGCTGTTTTCTCATCAGTATTTGAAACCGAAATCGGCAGACAAGCAGCATTAAATTTAGCAACCGAATTATCTGTAAATAAGAGAGCACAGGGCTTCGGCACCGATTGCTGGTTCGACGACAATCATTCGATTTTAGATTTTAGATTTTAGATTTTAGATTACTCCCACGACTACATCAAGCGGGTTAGGTAATTGTTTTGGATCGAGAAACTTGGTGAAAGCATCTATGGCAACAAATCTAACAGTAAATATCCTGGATATCGCGGCTAGCTTGCCCGATAATTGGCTTATCGGTTGTGACAGTCGCGAATTTGCCCAAATTGTCGATCGGCTATTTCATGAAATCACCCAAAATCCAGCACAAAAAACACCCCCAAAAATTTGCCTTGCCGAACCAGAACCCGTGCAATTTCTTGCCAGTTTCATCGCCGCCCGCGCCGCAAAATGCCCGATTTTTCTGTGCAATCCTAACTGGGTAAAACAAGAATGGCAACAAGTCTTTGATTTAGTTCAACCAGACATATTTTTAGGACAATACCCGCTTGCAATCACTCCCCATATTCCAGTCCGCGAAGGCGGACTTCGTTTGTGTAGCCGCGAATTCCATTCGCCCGAATTCCATTCTAAAAACGGTTTTGATACAATCATGATTCCCACCGGCGGTTCTTCAGGAAAAATTCGTTTTGCCATCCACACTTGGGAAACGCTAACCGCATCAGTGCAAGGCTTTCAACAATATTTTCAAGCTGACAAAATCAACTCATTTTGCGTTTTGCCATTATATCATGTCAGCGGTTTAATGCAATTCATGCGTTCCTTTACTACCAAAGGAAAACTCGCTATTCAGCCATTTAAAGAATTAGAAAATGGTCAAATATGCGACATCGAACCCGAAGAATTTTTCATTTCTTTAGTTCCAACTCAACTGCAACGGCTGCTGCAAAACCCAGATACAGCTAATTGGCTTGGACGGTTTCAGGCTGTACTTTTGGGCGGTGCTCCCGCTTGGCCGGAACTTTTAGAAACAGCTAGAAACTATCAAATCAAATTAGCGCCTAGTTACGGCATGACCGAAACAGCCTCGCAAATTGCTACACTAAAACCCGAAGATTTTCTCGCGGGTAATAACAGTTCCGGTCAAACTTTACCGCACGCTCAAATAACTATTCGCAGTGCCAATGGCGAGATTTTGTGCGACAATCAAATCGGAAATATTGCGGTCAATGCTAAATCTTTGGCGTTGGGTTATTATCCTGAAAATTTTGCCGATCGCCAATACTTCCAATTAGACGATTTGGGATTTTTTGATAAAAATAACTACTTAAATATCGTCGGACGCAGCAGCGACAAAATTATCACAGGCGGAGAAAATGTATTTCCGGCGGAAGTCGAAGCCGTTGTGCGATCGACTAATTTAGTGGCGGATATTGCTGTAATTGGCTTGCCAGACAAAGATTGGGGTCAAGTCGTTACAGCTATCTACGTTCCCGCTAATTCCGAAGTTACTGTCAACAATCTGCAAGCGGCAATAGAAGATAAGTTGAGCAAGTTTAAACGGCCGAAATATTGGGTTATCGTCGAAAAATTGCCGCGCAATTCTCAAGGCAAAGTTAATCGAGAACAATTGCAAAAAATTGCGAGCAAATATCAATAATTATTAGGCGCAGTCAATGCAGAAGGCAGAATTTCTCATGCTTATTTCTGACAACAGTCAACAGTCAACAGTCAACAGTCAACAGTCAACAGTCAACAGTCAACAGTCAACTGACTAATTACGACAAACCTAATAGCCTTCTCGTCCTCTCCGCTTCTTGTCTTTGAACATCCACAAACTTCAACATTCGGTAAAGTACCTCTATTTGGGGCAACTTAATACCTGCCTGCTGCGCCACCCGTATCGGATTACCAAAAATCGCCTCAACTTCCAGGGGTCGCGATTCATCATAATCGATTTTCATGCTGGTGCGGTAAGGCTTCATTTTCTGAGTGTATTCCAGCATCTGTGGGATAAATTCATCGGGAATAATGCGATCGCAACTTTTGGCTCCCGCTACCACTTCCCCCATGATTTCCTCCACTAAAATCAGAGTATCAGGATTAGCCATCAGTTCGTCAGTTCTCGCATCCAATACTACAGACAGCCCGTTATAAGGAATATTCCAAACCAGCTTTTTCCACCTTGACAATAGCAAATCTTCGCTCATTTTAATAGGAATATGAGCACGTTTAAAGTCCTTAGCAATTTGGTGCAATCTATCAGTAATACCGATGGCTTTGTAGTCTTGGGCATATTCTCCCAGCGTGATAGTGCCGTAATCTAGGTGGCAGATGTGACCTGGCCCAACTTTATAAGAACAGAGAAAACACAGCCCGCCAAGCACTCGTTCTGCACCGACAATTTTAGCGACTTCCGGTTCCGTATTTAATCCGTTTTGCAATACTAAAACCGCGCCGTTATCCTTTAATAAAGGAGGCAAAATTTTTGGCAACAAGTGATTTTGAGTTGTTTTCAGCGCTAGAATTACTACGTCGCACTGAGGCATTTTGTGCGCGTCGTGGTAGGCGCGGACGTGGGGGAGGGTGAAGTTGCCTTCGGGAGACTCGACAATCAAACCGTGTTTTTTGACGTGATCGTAATCGCTGCGTAGCAAAAAATTGACTTCTAAACCTGCTTGTTGCAGTCTAGCACCGTAAAATCCGCCTAAAGCTCCCGTGCCCACAATGGCATAATTGCGATTTGACATACTATCAACAATTCAGAAATAATTATCAACCAAACAGAAATTTGACAGTCATTCCCTGCTATTATTTAAAGATATAACTAATCGGAAATCTCAATCTCAAATTTCCTCATCCACTGTATCAAGTCTTCAGATAGCTGTTTTCTAGTTCGGCTAACTGCATCGATGCAGACGTGCTTAGTCAGAGCTTTAGCAGCGCTTCTTCCTGCAACTTCCTCAGAAAATACTTGATAGGCAATTTCAAATTCATCGCCAGTAAGTTGTTTGGGCGTCAATTGAATTATCAGCCGATCGCCCGCAAACATTGGGCGATAAAAATCTACACTAGCATGAATTATGGGAAAAGCAACCTCGAAATTGCTTAAAAATGCTTTGAGATTGATTCCGGATGCTGCTAGAGATGCCTCGTAAGCTTCGTGGCACATCGCCAAAACGTTAGCAAAGTAAACGACTCCAGCAGCATCGGTATCTTGAAAGCGAACAGTGCGGGTGTAAGTGAAAGGCATTTGAGGTAGTAGCGGGCGATCGCAAATTCGATCGCAATTTTACCAACCATCATATCGGTAAACCCGCACTTTTGGAGAAGTTATCAGCTAAGTAAGTAGGCGCTAATTTTTTATATTGTAAAATTCGCTCTCCTCACTGCTCCCCCTTCTTTTTTAACCTTTGTTCTTAATCAACATCACGTCTATAATCTTGAGTGCAACATCTTCGGAAAGCCCCAATGCACTGTAAAGATCGTTCAAAAGTTGTTCTTCTTCTTCTGAAACCTCGCCATCGGCTAAAGCGATATCAGTTGTCACAGCAAAAACAGTTTCTTTAAGTTCGTCGGGAAGCGTTGCTAAAGCCGCATTAAACAGTACCTCAACTCCTTGCCGTTGCAGAATCATCAGCAGGCGTTCGAGCATTTTTCTCATCACGTCATCGGGATAACTGCGGAACAGTTGCATCCGAGATAGCGTCATGCTAATCGCTTTACTTTCGCTGTCATTGATGTAACCGTCGGCTGCTACAGCAATTAGCGCGATCGCCGCAAATGATTCGGCAGGCCCTAACGTTACGTCCGTTTGTTGGCGAGTCTGCGATACTTTATCAAATAAACCCATGATATTTTCCTCGTTATTTAGTGGTCGATTTAGGGAGTCAGGATGGGTTCTGGCTCTGGAGGTTTCTTTGGGGATTTTGATAATTATATCAAATTTTGTTAGTTAGTTGTTATCAATAAAATTATGAAAAAATTAAGAATTTTTATTTCGCCCTTGGGTGCTGTAAGGGCGGGTTGATTCCTATCCAGAATTGCCTTCCCATATATCGGCTAAAACAGGCATCTTGCACCATTGTAAGCAACAGGCAAGATGCCTGTTCCACAAAGAGTGAATTTTATTGTGGAACAGGCAAGATGCCTGTTCATAAAAAACTTATTGAGAAGGATGTAACATCTCAGTTAAAACCCGCCTTCCCAGCGCCACCGATCTACTTGTCAAAAAGGGCTAAATCTGCTTTCAGGAAATCAACAAACTGCCGCGCAGTCCTGCCCGATCGCCCATTGCGACGAGTTGCCCATTCTTTAGCGCGGTGTTCCAAATCATCGGGAGCGAGTTTGATTCCAGCAAGTTCTGCCAGATGTCGGACAATTGTTAAATAAGTGTTTTGATCGGCCGGTTCAAAAGTTAAAGTCAAGCCAAATCGATCGCTAAATGAAAGTTTTTCCTGCACAGTATCCCAAGCGTGAACTTCGTCTCCATCGCGGGGGCGAGGCCTGTCGTCAAAAAACTCTCGAATTAAATGCCTGCGGTTAGATGTGGCGTAAACTACCACATTTTGAGAGCGAGCAGTGACATTCCCCTCTAAGACAACTTTCAGAGCTTTAAAAGCATCGTCATCTTCCTCAAAAGACAGGTCATCCACAAAAATAATAAACTTTTGAGGAACTCCCCGCAACTGCTCGACAATTAGCGGCAAATCTTGCAAATCCGATTTAGATACTTCAATCAAGCGCAGATTGCGAGATCCAAATTCATTTAATAGCGACTTCACCAAAGAAGACTTGCCGGAACCGCGGCTGCCGTACAGCAAAACGTGCAAAGCCGGATAACCTGCCAGCAAAAACTCCGTATTTTTCACCAGAGCATCCCGCTGCCAATCGCAGCAAACCAACTCTTTTAAAGTTATGCGATCGGGATGCGAAATATTTGCCAACTCCCCTCCCCGCCACCTAAAAGCGCGATATTCGGCAAACAAACCCGTGCCAAACTGTCGGTAATAAACTGCCAAAGATTCCGCCGCGCTCGACCATTTTTCCAGTTTTCCGTGCAGCGGCAAATCTCCCTGTTCTGCTACAGTTTCTGAATGCCAAATCGGAGGCACTGCGTCAAGTTGACCCGCTACCCGCACCCACTTGCTCAACTGTTCGCTGCTGCATTCGTAAATATTTTGCAGCACTTCTAAATCATGTCGGGCGGCCTCCACCAACGCGGGGGGCAAACTTGCAAAATCTGTTTGCTGAGCTCGGCGTGAAAAGGGGTTTTCGTCTTTGAGAATTTCGGAAATCAGAGAATCTTTCCAGCTTAAATTTTTAGCAGCCTGAAGTTTGAACCAGTTCCCGTAAGCTACCTGACATTCCAAACCGCTGACTTCGCTGTGGTGAAGGGCTTGCAGCAAATCGAGAAAAGCTTGACCTGCGGGGCTTTTGAGAACCGATTGATACAGCAGCAGGGATGCTGCTTGGCGCTGGAGGTAACGGATTTGGGCGATCGCACCAGAAGTTAGGGCTGACATAATGGCAATTGTATAACAGTTACATATCCTGACTGGCTTTAATAAATTTTCTAACAATTCGTGACACTAATTGCAGGCTGCGCTGTATAAATTTAGATGCACTTGTGAAATCGGGAGGATTAAAAATGAATTTAGGTACAGCAGCGGCGATCGGCTACGGCATTTTAACACTGGTTGGCGGCATCATGGGTTATATCAAGGCTAAAAGCCAAGCCTCGCTCATTTCGGGCTTGATTAGCGGTTCCCTGCTAATTTTTGCCGGCACCGCCCAGCTTATGGGACAAAGTTGGGGTTTAACATTAGCAGCAGCCATCTCCGCTGTTTTAGTAATAGTCTTTATTGTGCGCCTTGTTAAAACTCAAAAATTCATGCCCGCCGGAATGCTAATTTTAGCTAGCTTAGCGTCTTTGGGCGCGATCGTTTACGAAATCAGCGGTCAATATCAATAATCTGTTGACTGTTGACTGTTGACTGTTGACTGTTTTTAGTGGTCAGTGGTTATTTGTTAATTGTTAGTTGTTCGTTCTAATAACCAATAACCAATAACCAGTGACCAATAACCAGTGACCAATAACCAATAACCAGTGACCAATAACCAATAACTAATAACTAATAACTAATAACTAATAACTAATAACTAATGACTAATGACTAATGATTGATAACTGCATCAATATACTGCTGAACTTCCCTGAGTTGCTGCCGCTGGTATTCGATCCAATCTTTTTCCGCCGCTCGCTGTTCCGGCGTCTCTTGCTGATACCGCGCCTGCTTCTCTAAAAAATTATTGTAGAATTTAATTGCTTTTTCAACTGTTTGAATTGCCAGTTTCATACGCGCATCAAAAATTGCTAAAATCACATTCTCCAGGATTGACCCAATCACTTTACAGAAATCTTCAAAATCGACCAAACTGATTCCCAGATTGCTTTTATGAACCAGAGTTTCTACAGGTTCTTTCAGCGTTTCTTTAAAAGTCTTCATATAAGAATCCGGCAAATATTTCAGTGGCTCCGTAAACTTAGATACAATCTCCCCACCTATTGATTGTAGTCGTTCTCTAAATTTTGACTGACTGTTTAGGTCGAAGCATTCAATACAAACTTCAATTTTTTCTATATCAATAGATTGTAATTCTTTAAAAATTAAACTTAGTTCATTCTCCATAATTAAAATCACTCGCTCTGCCTGGGCATCCACTTCATGTCGCAACTCTTTGTGCAAATTATCTTTTTCAAAAAAAACGATAGTATCTCTTTGAAAGACTTGATAGTTTTTATCCCACAAAAAACACTGATTTTTTAACTTTGTAGCCTTGTCGAGCCACGATTTGCGAACTTTAACAACAGCATCATATTTGCCCTGTTTTCCTAAAGTGCGAATTCTCACATCGCATCCGCTTAGTTCGCCAATTTGCTCCCAGACATCAACAGGAGATGCTCCAGTAATTCTCGGCTTGCTATTCCAGACATCCTCAGCCTGAGATACATCTTTGAAACATACCTGAAGTAGCCCTTTGAGTCTGATGGCAGATTCCTTAATTTCGTCAATACAAGGTTCCACATCTAAACTGAGTTGGGTAGCTGACTGTTTAATCTCCACGGATTGATATTCGTCTGCCAACAATCGATCGCTAAACAGGGTAATAGCCTGGAATGCCTTGAGATACTCATTCATTTCCTTTGATGCCTCGTTTCCATAAACAGCATACAATACAAAACATCTGCCTTTTTGAATGGAAACTGAGCCACAACATGGATTATATATTCACCCCTGCAACTCAGGCGCGACTCAATAGTGGCAACCTTGTACAGCCTGCTACCAAAACAGGAAAATTGCTCCCTGCGGCTAGAGATTCGGTGACAGGGGAGTTTGTGGAGCTGGCAAAAATCTTTTATCAATCAACAACTGGAACTAGCTCCTCGCGCGGAGTTCTAGGATTGCTCGCACAGTTAGCCGGAGGTGGCCCCATACAGCCGCTGGTAGCTCCCGTGTACGTGACACTGGCGCCGTTGCAGGTGGCTCAAACTCATCAGGGGTTTCAAAAAATATACAGAATGCTTAACTGTCTGAAAATTAATTTGGCAGTGATGCAAGCGACTACTGCTGTCATTGGTATTGGCGCTGTATCGAGCACAGTTTTGTCAGCAGTAAACCTCAACCAAGTATTAAAAATCCGAGAAGAGGCAAAGCACCAGAAGCTAAAAATTAAAGACGGATTTATTGATCTCAGACACATCCTCAAAGATAGGGGAGTAGAGGTGATCCAGCAGATTTTTAAGGTGGCTCACAACTCTAGTTTTGAAATGCACCGCCAGAAACTGGTTAACGGTTATGAGATTTTTTCTAAAGCTATCAAACGCTGTCAGTCAGCCCTGACAGTTCCCGATCTTAAACTTCGGAATTCCGAAATTAATAGCGGGCGGGATATGCTGTTTGAGGCTTTAAAAATTTATGATAATCCTAGTTTGTTGGAGGGGCTGTCTTCTGCTGGACAGCTCAGGCAAATGGAATGTGTTTGGGCGATCGAGCAGGCGATCGGGGTCACGTTTCACTTGCAGCGGGCCTACGATATGGTGAGCGATCGCCTGCTGGAACTCCAATCAAAAATTTGTCAAAATCTTCTAACTGTTGTTAAAGGATGTCAATCCGAACCAGAACTAGATTTTTTATTTCCCGAAGTTACTAGGATTCTCGGTCATGATTTAAGTGTAATAGAATTTTGGCAAAATGAGGTTGATTGGATGCAAACTTTGTCTCCAAAAGAGCAGCACCAGTTAGCTAGTTTAGATAAACTCACCGGCGAGAGTGTAAAAAGCAGCGTGTACACTACATTCGCGGTATTAGCTGCGGAACCTTCACTTTATGAAAGTTTAAAGCAAAAGTCTCACTTTCTATCCTTGCGCGACCAGCTAACCTTCGCTGTGTCGCCGGAAATCCGCCGGGGATACGAATTTTATGTCAGCCAGCAGGCGATCGCTACTGGCTATCAAGCTTTAGCTGCCTCGAATTGGCAAGAAATATCCGATTTAACTGTGGCTAACCTCTACCACTTTTTTCAAATCCGAGAGGAATCAACTGAAAAGTCTCCAACTGAGGACGAATTAGAAACGCCTTATTGGCACTTTCCCAAAACCTTAAAAAACGAGCTGAATTACAGCAATTAAATGACCAATGACTAATGGATACTGTTGACTGTTGACTGTTGACTGACTTCTTCAGTCGTAGATACAACTTTTCAATTGTTACACTATCTGTAATAGTAAGGTGTGCACTGCCCACCCTACAAGTATAGTCTGTGCGTCAAGGACTATTTTTCCTTCTTCCTTCTATCCTTTACATCCGTTACATCCGTTACATAATCCGTTGCCGAACTTCCTTCTTCCTTCTGATTACCTCAACCACAACTTAATAGTATTGTCTTTAGAACCGCTAGCAATAGTTTTGCCATCGGGACTAAAAGTCACCACATAAACCTCATCAGAATGTCCCGTCAAAGTATTCAGCAATTCTCCTGTAGCAAAATCCCAAACTTTAATAGTTTTATCCTTGCTCCCGCTGGCAATAAACTTCCCATCCGGGCTGATAGCAACCGAGACAATATCGTCAGAATGTCCCTTGATAGAGCGAATTAAATCTCCTGTTTCGATATTCCAGATTTTAATACTTTCATCGTAGGAACCGCTAACAATTGTCTTGCCGTCTGGGCTAACAGCAACCGACCTCACCGCGTCGCCGTGTCCCTCAAGAGTTTTGAGCAACGCCCCTGTTGCGACATCCACAACTGTAATTTTTTTATCCTTAGAAGCGCTAACCAAACTTTTTCCATCTGGAGTGAAAGCAACAGAATAAACAAAATCTGTATGGTCTGGAAAACTCTGAATCAAACGGCCAGTTGCTGCATCCGAAATCTTTGTGGTTTTGTCTCCACTGCCACTAGCCACAAGCTGTCCGTCGGGGCCCAGAGCGACAGACCAAACAGAAGCAGTGTGGTCGAGACTGCGAATCACTTGCCCTGTTTTCAAATCCCACAGCATGACTCGCCAAAAACCGGTGCCAGTCGCCAGTTTCGTACCGTTTGAGTCAAAAGCAACCGACCAAATAGTGGAGGAATCTCCTGGAAAAGTGCGGATCGACTTGCCTGTAGCTAAATCCCAAATTTGGATGGTTTTGTCTTTAGAACCGCTGGCTAACATTAAGCCGTCTGGACTGAAAGCAACAGACCCAACTGCATCGGAATGCTGAGCAAAATTTTTGACTTTGGCGTTCTTCCACCGCAAACCGGCTTGGCACTGTTCTTGTAACTCCTGAGCGGACGAATAGCTGCTGGAAGTGTCGGCAATTGTTGGTATTTGGCTGATGCAGCTTTCATAATTGCTGGCTTTATAAAGACCTTCAATTTGATTGATCTGTTGGGATTCTTTCTGGACTCGCTGCTGCCATTCTTGCCACCTGAGATATCCGTAAACTCCGCCGATCGCAGCTAAGATAGCCGCAATTGTTGCCCCGGCAAGATAAGGATTGAATTTGCGAGTTTCTTTGGGGACAAGTGCTGCTGCGCTGCCGATCCTCTCCGTTGGCGTAGCCCCCGTAGGGGCGGGCTGCGCTAACGATAAATCGGTTTTTCCGTTCAGATTTACCTGCGAGGATACCGCCGGACTTGCCGGCAATTCGAGGTGAGGGATGCTACTCGCTGGTGGCGGATTGGGGTTGCGGTGTCCCTCCAAAACTGTGGATATCGCCTTGTACAATTTAGCAAATAAAGATTTAGGAATGACTAATTCTTCGATTTTGGCGGCATCTTCGTCGGTAAGCCCTAAAACTTGCTGCAAGCGTTTTAACTCGTCGCGAGTTTCCAGAGAAAAGGGATATTCTTGCTGCATTGCTTCTTGCAGCGATTGTTCGTAGCGTTCGCCTTTTTCCCTGTATTTCCGGTAAGGGTTCAATACCTCATCTTCGATCGCCTCTGCTTCTTCTGGCAGCAATTCCAAACTGACGCGCAGTTCATCTAATATTCTACGACCGACGACGGTAATATCACCCCGGCTGCTGCTGCGCCGATCGACTTCTTCGCGATATATTGTTAGCTTGGGAATCCGCGCCCGCGAGCGATCGCCAATTTTCCTCAAATCGGCTAAAGCTTCCGCCGCCGACTGGTACCTCTCCCGAAAATCGTAGCGCACCATATTATCCAAAACATCGGCCAGCGCTTGGGAACAGGTGGCTAAATGCCGCCAAACAATTTCGCCTTTATTAGAATTTTTCAAATCCCGCAGTTTCGGCAAATCGTAAGCCGGCAAACCCGTCATTGCTTGGATGCCAATCATTCCCAAAGCGTAGATATCGCTGTTGAGTTGCGGGTTGTATTGAAATTGTTCGATCGGCATATATTCCAGAGTGCCAATCCGCACAGTTACCGGCGCTTGTCTTTGAGCGATGTGAATTTCTTTCACCGAGCCAAAGTCAATCAAAACTAACTTGTTGTCGGAATAGCGGCGGATTAAATTTCCCGGTTTAATATCTCGGTGAATTACTCCTTGTCCGTGTACAAACACTAAAATTTCTAACAGTTCCTTCAGCAAAGGAATCATTTTTTCTTCAGTTAGAGGCTTGCCCGGTACAATCTCGGTTGATAGCGAGTGACCGGCAACAAAGGATTCAACTAAGAAAAATTCTTCATTTTCTTCAAAATAAGCGAATAGCTGAGGAATTTGGTCGTGTTGACCGAGCTTTTCTAGAACTTCTGCTTCTTTTTGAAAAAGACGGCGCGTAGTATTAATTAATTTCGGTTCGGTAGTACCGGGACGCAGATGCTTGACAAAGCACTGCGGTTCTCCCGGACGACGAATATCTTTGGCAAGATAGGTTTGTCCAAATTCTCCTGTTTCTATGACTTCAATGATTTGATAGCGTCCATCTAAAAGTTGGCTCACCATGATAATAACGCAGCCTTTTTTTGGTTGATTTTCGCAAGAAACAGTTGCACTGTTGAGTCAGTTGTATAGCCTTTTTCAGGTAAATTAGGTGTTCCTGGGCATTGGCAAAACAGGGCATTGGGCATTGGCAAAACAGGCCATTGGCAAAACAGGGCATTGGGCATTGGCAAAACAGGGCATTGGGTATTCGGAATAGTTGTTTCTTTCCTTATTCTTTCTTTCCTTATTCTTTCTTTCCTTCTTCCTTCTTCCCTCTTCCTTCTTCCCTCTTCCTTCTTTCCTTCTGACTTCTGACTTCTGACTTCTAACTGAGATATTGCACAATTCTCCATTACTTGTTTAGGAACAGGCAAGATGCCTGTTCCACAAGAAAAATCATTCTTTGTGGAACGGGCATCTTGCCCGTTCTTGACAATGGTGCAACATCTCAGTTCTGACATACTTTATCTTTTCAACATCTGCAAAGCTTGATATCCCAAAAAGAAAAAACCCAAAGCGCCGAGTACCGCTATCGTGTTCGCAAACACATCGACTGTAAAAAATTCGCCCATTGCAATATCCTCTGAAAACTGATATCTATCCTCGGCTTTTCGGTCGCTGTCTGGGTGAGGGGTCTTGCCCCTCGCTGCGGGCGAGCCGAAAGATGCTCACAAATTATAGCAAAAGAGGCGGTCAAAATAACTTTTCGGGCGATCGACTAGCTTTTTGTTTTAATATTTTTTAATATTTAGGGAGACAAATCCTGTACCGAAATTTTGAGGTCAGTTCGCTTTGATATTGTTAACCCTGCTAATTTTTTCTCTGATTGTAAGTAGAGCTTACACTAAGAATTTGCGCCGATCGGTCAAAAATGCGCCTCGAACCGACAGAAGTTCCGCGAGGCCCTCACCGGAACCCGCCGCGCAGTTCCCTAAAGTTTCGGTAATCGTACCAGCATACAACGAGGCAGAGAATATTCGGGATTGCGCGATCACCATTTTGGAGAGTACACCGCTGTCTGTGGAAAACTTAGAGGTTTTAATTGTAGACGATCGATCGACAGACGAGACGTTAGCGATCGGGCAAACCCTGCAACAGCATCTCAACGACCCCCGGCTTAAAATATTAGCAGGTCAGCCGCGACCAACCAACCAATATTGGGCGGGCAAAAACTGGGCCTGCGCCCAAGCTGTTCAAATAGCAACCGGAGACTTCTTATTATTTATCGATGCCGACGTGCGACTCAAACCGGGGGCGATCGAAACCGCTATCGCCACAGCCGAAACCGAGAAAATAGACTTGTTCACCTGTATGCCAGCGCTGGTTTGTGAGTGTTTGGCCGAGTGGTTAGTGCAGCCGATAATGTTCAATCACCTAGCAGTTTGCTACGACTTTACCGCCGTCAACGATCCCTCGAAAACAGACAGTGCTTTCGCGGGCGGGCCATTCATGTTATTTAGGCGATCGGGCTACGAAAAAATAGGCGGTCACGAAGCAGTTGCAAGCGTTATTGTTGAAGATGTGGCATTAGCTAGACGCATCAAACGTGCGGGTTTAAAGCTCGGACTTTATTCCGGGTCAAATTTGGCATCCGTGCGGATGTATCGGTCTTGGAACGCATTGTGGGAAGGCTGGACAAAGAATTTGTATCTCGGCGCTAACCGCAGTTGGGGGTTGATGGTTTACATGGCTGCAATTATGTTTTTTCTTTATCCTATGCCCTGGTTGGCATTAGCTATTTTGCTGGGAAACGGGGAGTTTGCAGAAATTCTGACAATCACCAATTACCAATTACCAATTACCAATTACCAATTACCAATTACCTTGTTAACTATCTGTTTATCCGTAATCGTAATTTGGCAGCATTACAATTTGCGACGTTTGGGTGCCGAGATTTCCGACTGTCCGACGAAATACTGGTGGTTGGGAGGTTTCGGAGGTGCGTTAGTGGCGGCGATTGCGATCGGTTCTGCGATTAAAACTGAAACCGGTTGGGGATGGACTTGGCGCGGTAGAACTTTGCAAATTAAGAGTTAATTAAGACTTGCATATGGGCAGGCAAGATGCCCACCCACAAAAAAGTAACTCCTTGTGGAACAGGCATCTTGCCTGTTCTTAAGAATAGTGTAATTTGTGGAACAGGCATCTTGCCTGTTCTTAAGAATAGTGTAATTTGTAGAACAGGCATCTTGCCTGTTCTTAAGAATGGTGTAATTTGTAGAACAGGCATCTTGCCTGTTCTTAAGAATGGTGTAAAATATTCTATACTTCCGCGTATACAAAAGCAGGTACGCGCTTGTAAGCAGGCGTGCCCGATCGCTTTTCAATCTCCGGGTGAAAAATCACATTAACTTCAGGATAAAACATCAAAGCAGCACCCTCACGAACCGCCCCATAAATCACCTCGACATTTTCCATTTTCCCCACATTTCCCTGCACCGTAACCCGCTGATGTTCTTGAAAACCCGTGCTTTCTGCATCCGCACGATTCATCAAAATGCAGTTGCGGTGCGGCATTCCCCGGTACTTGTCATCAATTTTGTAAACCACAGTATTGTGCTGAGAATAGCTGCGTCCCGTCATCAATGCCAGAACAATACCCTGTGCTGATTCCGATACTCCAAACTCTTTCGCTTCCGGTAATTTCAGCTTAGGTAAAGGCGTGACAAACATCTTCGCTTTCCCAGACTCTGTAGGAAATTTAGGTTCTGTAAAAATGCGACCGCCGATGGTAAATTCCTCTTTTGTTTTATCAATTGTCCCTAATTTTTCATAGCCCGGAATAGTTTGAGCAATTAGTTGGCGCACGTATTTTGTGTCTTGAAGTAGGCGCCAATGAACCGGAAACTCGCCGTGAATTCTGCTAGCTAATTCCGTCAAGAATTCTACCTCTGAAATCAGATCGGCATTTTTGAGATGAGTTTCGCCCTCATCATTTAAACGCACAAAATTATTCCCAGATTCCACCGTTGTTTTGTGGGGGTTTTCAAAGCGATTCAGCACAGGAATCACAATTGTATTGTGCTTTGCCAATCCGTGAAAATGCCCTAAATTAGGTTTGGTTGCGAGGTAGATAACGGTTTCAACATTGGCTAAAGCGCGTTTTGCCTGGGTTGAATCTGGATTTGCCCCATACAAGTTACCGCCCAGACATATCAGCGTATCGACTTTGCCTGCATCTGCTGCTTCAATGAGCGATCGAGTGTCGTAGCCTTTAACAGGACTGAGGGGACGATTCAATAACTTTTCTAAAGCTTGTTGAATTTCTTTTTTCAGCTTCACAGTGACGCCCATAGAGCCGAATCCTTGGACGTTTGAGTGTCCTCTAACGGGCATTAATCCCGCCCCTTCTTTGCCGACATTTCCTGTAATTAAGGCAGTATTTGCAATGCTGAAAACGTTATCTACACCGTTATCGTGTTGGGTAATTCCCATCGCCCAACCAAAGACAACTCGCTGGGACGTGCCGATAATTTTGGCGGCTGCCTCAAGTTCGGATTGGGAAACTCCGCAGGTTTTAGTAATAGTTTCCCAATCGGTTTCGCGGGCGTGCTGTACTACTGCTTCCCAGCCTTCTGTATAAGCTTGCAAGTATTTTTCGTCCAGCAATCCTTGTTCGATTATAGACTTTTGAATGCCGACAAATAGTGCCGTGTCGCTACCGGGAATTGGTTGCAAGTATAGCGAGGAAATCTCGGAACCGGGGATGAGCGATTTGACAGGAAATGCCGGAGAACCAAACTTGACTAATCCGATTTCCATCACCGGATTGATTACAATTATTTTACCGCCTTTGTCGCGAATTTTAATTAATTCGTTCATGAAGCGGGGATGGTTGTAGGCAGAATTCGCACCCGCGAGCACGACGCAATCTGCTTGTTTTAAGTTTTCTAGACTCACTACCGAGGTGCGGGTGGCAAACATTTCGCTTAACCCGGTTGTCGAGGGAGCGTGGCAGAGATCGGAACAATCTGCTAAGTTATTGGAACCCATCGCCCGCATCATCAATTGCAGCAGAAAAGCCGCTTCGTTGGAAGAGCGGCCGGAACTGTAAGATGCCACTCGTTCGGGAGTTTTGCGAAACGCAGCTTCGGCAATTTGATAAACTTCTTGCCAAGAAATGCGATCGTAATGAGATGAACCAGCCCGCAAAATCATCGGAAAACTCAGCCTTCCCAACCTATCGGCTTCCATTGAAGTTAATTGCTGAAGTTCTGCAATACTCTTCTTTTCAAAAAATTGAGTTGAGATAGCCGGCTTGATTTCAGCGGAGATTGCTTCGACGCTTTTCATGCAGCGCTGAAGTTTTTCGCCCTCTTCATTCGTAAAACCTCCTTTCTGCCCGCCAGTGCCCCAAGAACAGGACAAACAAGCACTTTTGTGCAGCAAAGTTTTCCAAAGTTTCGATCCTTCCGGGGACAATGTATGTTTTGCCCAATATTCTATTACGGGCAAACCGCCACCTATCTCTGGTGTTTCCTCGTTTGTCTCGTTGAATGGCGGGATTGGTTGGACATTTTGGGAGTTGACATCCATGTGGTTTACCTTTTGTTTGAATTGCGGATTGATGTGCTGTTAAGTTTATTAGTCTAATTTACTGCAAATTTACAACACAAAAAATTAGTCAATAGATAGATGTTTTAAGAATACCCGGCGGTTTCAACCGCCGTCTTATCTTGCAAAAGTCCTTTTTTTTAATTAAATTTTCGGGCGGGCTAGAAGCCCACCCCACAAGAAAAAATAATTTTTGTGGGATGGGCTTCTAGCCCGTCCTAGCTTAAGGTTTACTTCCTCTTATTTAACGCCTGTTTCCCAAACCCAAGACAAAGCAGCCGATCGCCCTCAGCAACATTCGGGTCATTCTGCAAATAATCTCCCAACCATTCGCAACTCCGAGCAATGATTTTATTCAGTTCCAAATTCTCTACAGGCCACAAAATTACACTTCTATCCCTGCTAGCAAAAGCCAGAGTTTGGCTGTCAGAACTAAAAGTAACGCTCAACACGCGATCGCTCGATTCCAAAGTCTTCGATAGCAGCGCCTTCTTGCCATCAAAATCCCACAGCTTAACAGTATTTCCCCCACTCGCCGCCGCAATCAGTTTGCCGTCGGGACTAAAACTCACGCTTTCTACAGTATCGCTGTGGTCGAGTTTTTCATTGAGATTAACTGCCTTTCCATCAAACCCCCACAAGTAAACTTTTTTGTCAGCGCAAGCAGCAGCAATAGTCTTCCCGTCGGGACTAAAACTAACATTTTTAACGCTGTTCTCGTGGTCGAGAGTTTTCATGATTTTCGCAGACGAACCGTTAAATTGCCAGAGGTAAACTCTCTTTTCTCCGGTAATTTCAAAAGCCTTTTTCTTCCCGCTTGCATTGTCCTCAGCAGCGGTAGCAGTAGCAATAGTTTTGCCGTCGGGACTGAAGCTAACGCTAATTACTGGATTGCTGTGATCGAGTTTTGCAAACAAAGTTGCTTTAGCACCGTTCCAGCGCCAGAGGTACAATTTGCGATCGGCACTTGCGGCGGCAATTATCTTTCCGTCTGGACTAAAACTTACGCTTCTCACAATGCCGCTGTGGCTGAGAGTATCTAACAGTTTGCCGTTTAAACTCCAGACTTTCACGGTTTTGTCATCGCTGGCAGAAGCAACTGTTTTATCATCAGGCGAAATGCTCACCCAGGTAACAGAATCCGTGTGACCTTCTAAGGTTTTGAATAAACTGCCGTCAGCGTGCCAAAGTCTCACGGTTTTGTCGCCGCTAGCAGAAGCAATTGTTTTGCTGTCAGCGCTAAAACTGACTTTGTAAACCCAGTCTCCGTGTCCTGATAAAATCTTATTCAGCGGAGTGCTGTCCGGTTTCCAAATTTTCACTATTTTGTCCTTACTTGCGGAAGCAATAGTGCCGTCCCCGCTGAAACTTACGGCCCTTACGTCGTCTTGATGTCCTCGAAAAGTGTTGAGCAAAGTGCCGCTGCGACTCCAAACTTTCACCGTATCGTCGGCGCTGCCGGTGACAATTTGTTTGCCGTCGCGACTGAAACTCGCGCTGACAACTTCATCGTTGTGTCCTTTGAGAGTTCTGATTTCCTCACCGTTTCGGTTCCAAATTTTGGCTGTGGTGTCGGCACTTGCCGAGACGAGTTCTAGACTGTTTGGACTGAACTTAATGCTGTAAACAATGTCAGAATGTTTGGTGAGTGTTTTGGGATTAATTCTAAATTTCTGCGTTTTATTTTCTCGGTTCCAAAGTTTGACAGTTTTGTCAACACTTGCTGAGGCAATTGTTTGACCGTCGGGACTGAAACTGACGCCGAGTACCCAGTCTTTGTGCCCGGTTAAGGTTTGCAGCAGTTGTTTGTTGGCAAGGTTCCAGATTTTGACGGTGTTGTCGTGACTGGCGGAAGCTAGGGTTTTACCGTCGGGACTGAAACTGACGCTGGTGACGATATCGCGGTGGCCGGATAAAATCCCTATCGCACTTTTGTCGTTATCTACTTGCCAAATTCTAATTGTGCGATCGGCACAACCAGTAGCGATCGTTTTCCCATCGGGACTAAAACTAACACTCGTCACGCTATCTGGGTGATTGAAAGTTTTTAATAACTTACCTTCTTTAGTCCACAATTTAACAGTTTTGTCAGCACTTGCCGAAGCAACTGAATTGCCGTCGGGACTGACACTCACATCCAAAACAAACTTGCTGTGCTGCTCGAAACGGTTGCGTTCTTGCACCCCGGAAACTGCTTGTCTGAGTCTTTCAGCAATTTGATTTTTAGTGTCCACAGGCAGCGCTGTACTTTTCAGAGAATCACGACCAATTTTGATACTATTTCCCAACACTCCTAATTGGTTTTTTTCATTAGAAAGCACCAAAGCTTCCGACGCCGAATTTAGGGCATCAGTCCGACTGGTTTCTGCTTCTTGCCGTGCGATTTCTGCTAATTTTGCTTGCTCGAATGCCATCCCCGAAACACCTGCGAGTACAAGCACTCCTAGAACCGCCGCCCGCAATTGCCATCTCCGAGATTGGTAAAGTTGAGCTTCCGCTTCGTGCTGTTTCTCTCTAGCTTCCGACAGCAAAGCATCTTGCTCTCTGTCTTTGCGAATTTGTTCAATTTCATCTCGGTTAATTTGGTTTTGCTTTCGCAGTTCCTCAAATTCTGCCTTTTGATCTAATTCCTGCTGCTGGCGAATAAAGCTAACTAAATAATCGTGAACGAGCTGATAAAGCTCTGCCGGCAGTTCCGTCCATCGAAAAACTAAACCAGAGTTTACTAACAGTTCTAAGACTAAATCTAATTTGTCAGCTTCAGCAAATGTCGCTAAATTTGAAACTAATTCGGCGCGGGTTTTTAGGGGACGAATTTGCTCTTCATCTGTGAGCAAATACAATACTCGGCGCGCCGCTACTTCATTTTCTGGGCCGCAATCTTTGATGACTTCTTCGAGAAAATTTTCGACTAATTTTTGTTGCGGATTGTTGCCAAGTTCCTGATATTGAGTTAAAGTTCTAATGTTCTCTTGTTGCAGTTGAGCGCCGACAAGTTGTAGTTCGATCGGGCGGACTTCTCCCAATTCTCCAGCTAAATCTTTGACTAATTCTTCGATCAGCTCCGGTTCTAAGTAAAACTGCGCTCGCTCAGTTAAAGTGCGAATTACCGATCGCGCATCGATCAGGGAAAAATTTCCCAAATAAAACAGGATGTTTTTGCTGAGAATGTCCTCCAAAATATCGTTATTAACGAATCCTGTCTGGTTTTTGGGTCGGGAAAATTCCAGCAAATAGTGCAGGTAATCTTCCCGCAAACACAGGACGACTTTTAAATATTTGATTTTCAAGCATTCCCGCAAAAAATCAAAAAATATTTGTCTTTCCGCTGGCTCTTTCCATACAAAAAAGAATTCTTCAAATTGGTCAAATATCAGAACTGTCACTAAATGTTCGGAATTTCTTTGCAGCTCCTTGATAATGTTTTCGTATTCAATCGCCTGTTGTTGTATGATTAATTCTACTGGCTGTGACTGCTCCTTTTGATCCTGATTATTCCCAGTCGCTCCACCATGAAATCCCGAAATAAGATTTCCCTTGACTGCACCTGCTTCTACGGTCAAATCTACCGGAGCAGTTTCTGGTACTGCTTCGGCAATTTCCGGATCGAATATCTCAGCTTTCCCAGCAGATAACTGTCTGGTAAATTCCCGCGGCCAGTTGTTGTAAACTTGCAGCACTACGGGCAAAACAGTCCGCATTTCTATTTTTTTTTGTTTGAGAGCTGGTACTAATCCTCCCGTGACTATTGAACTTTTGCCAACTCCAGACTGACCGTAAATTACTGTCAGTTTGTCGGGGGTATTGTTCATCCTATATATCAAGCGGTTGAGGTCTTCCTCTCTGCCGGAAGCTGTAATTTCGTCAGCAATAGTAGCAGCGCCGGCAATAGTTTCGGCGACGGAATTAACTGCTTCTCTGTGCGGCTGCAACTTTCCGGCTCCAATAAAAGCTCGGAACCGATACGTGTGTTCCACCGCTCGATAATCTTGCTTAATTTGAAATGCTTCGAGATATTCTCCCCGCTGAAAATAGAGCGATCGCAGCATTTCTAAAACTCGCAAATACAGTTGCGGGTTGTAGCAAGGTTCGGTTTCCAAGCGAGCAAGCTCTAAATGTGCGATCGCCTCCTGCACCTCACCCAACTGACTTTGGGCCTCTGCTAAAATTAACAGATACAAGCCTAGATGCTGCGACTTTACAGGGGTTCCCTGTCCCGTCGCTTCTAAATTTGAGTTGAGAACGTCTAGAGCGATTAAAGCCCATTCTTTCGCCCCTTGCCAGTTCTTTTGCTCTAAGGCTACTCTCGCCAAAAAGCCGTAATCTTGAGCCAAATTAACTGCTGAATTTTCCATGTTTTCATGTAACCTCCGAGCTTTGATAGCTAAATTCCAGAGTGCATCCCAATCTTCTAAATGCTGCAATACTTCGCCAAGTTGATTGATGAATATACCAACGGCATCCGGCCGTCCCGCGCGTTCTAAAACATCAATACATTCCTGAAAATAATTCTTAGCTTCCGTCCAGTAAGGACGGTTGCCACTGCGGTGTTGTTCTGCTTGGAAGCGGTAGCAAAGACCGATGTGGAATAGGAGAATTCCCTCTAACACTGGTGCAGGGTGAACGGTAAATAACAAATCGCTAAATTCTGTTTTGTGTCCAATAAATGCTACTTGATACTTCCAAAAACTCAGACTTTTTTGATACAACTCAATAGCCGCAGGGATGCGCTGACAAGCATATTCGTGCCTACCGCGAATAAATTGCAAACTCGCTTCAATAGCTGGTTCTAATCTGATATTGCAAGTTTGCAAGTCTTGGCTAGCCGACTCTAGTTCACTCAAAGAATTGGCTCCGAGAATGGCAGAATTAGTTAAACGCCAATTGCCACTTTCTAAAATGTTGGAAAAAATGCGATCGGCACTTTTGCCCAAAAAATCCACCAAGTCGTCGGGGCCAATCACAAATTCAACACTTGTCGTCCAAGTTTCGATATCTGTTACTAACCGAATCAGTTTTTTTAAGATTTTGTCCGTCACCCACAGCACCACCGGAAAGGGAAAATTATTCCGAAATTCTTCCCTCACGTAGTTGGTAGAAGTTAGCACCCGATCGATCGCACTTACCGATTCCAATCCAAACACCATTAAAGCTGCCGGATGGCTGCAGGAAACTTTGGTTTCTATCGTCGTGTAAAGAGTTTTAACAGATGGGGGGAGGACAATTTCTCGAATCTCGATACCAGACTCCTCCCGCAATTGCCGTACAGTTTCCTCTCTCATAGCACTGTAATTGCACCGCACCAAAATCAGCGAAAATTGCCCCTGAGACATTCTCAGAGTCCGGGAGAGAGTTTGCAGCGAACTTTTGTTTTGCTGTGCTGCGGTGTCTTGCTGGCAGTGCGAATTAATCATAATTAATATTTGAAAAATTTTCTCAGGATAGATGCTGTCAACTGCCGAAAAAAGGAAGTTCGGC
>NZ_JAUBRC010000034.1:65343-83216 GCF_036701635.1 Microcoleus sp. N9_B4
AACGGATTTTTTAACGGATGTAACGGATGTAACGGATGGCAGTTCGGCAACGGATTTTTTAACGGATGTAACGGATGTAACGGATGGCAGTTCGGCAACGGATTTTTTAACGGATGTAACGGATGGAAGGAATCGACTGCAGGGGGAAAGTGCAATTAAGAACTTCATAACCGTTTTGGCGGTTGATATAAGTTGACTTTTACCCGTTTTTACTTTTGCAAATCTCTGCGAAGAATCCTATGATTAATTTTATTTCTGCCCTTGTGGGCGATTTCCCATCAATTGCAACTATCAATTAGTTAAGTTTATTTCAGCCTGCATACTTATTATGTTAGCCGATCGCAATTAAAGCATACCCAAAAAAATACATACTCTGTTATTCGCATATTCCCAGCAAAATCAACCGGAGTTTACTGAAATCTTGATAATTGCTCAAATTCTACCCAGCAAAAGAGTCTTTGTTTGCGGGACTCCCAGCCATCGCCAAAATCGCACAAATCCGATTCAGTTATTCGCATATCCCGGAAATCCGGCATTCCCTGGTTGACTGACCCCTCGCCGCACTGAGATAAACTACCGGGGGCGGCTCATCAATTACAGCTTGAAGATTTTTTGTCATAAATTTACTAATCTCCATATCTAAAGTAGCTGTAAAATCAGGTTCATCCCAATCCTCGCTTTCTTCAATGCTAATTGTTGTTGGTGGCCCAATATCAAAATCTAGCTCATCGCCAAAATCCGAAACTTTCTTAATTGGCTCTATTTTCTGACCGGTATCAGTGGCTAAAGCTTGAGTTGTATTGGCTATTAGTACGATCGGCAGTGCTACTATGGCACTTATCGTTTGTCGCGCCGTGATTTTTCTCATGGTATCCTCCTGGTATAAACTAAACTTTGGTGCTGCTATACATTCAACATCTGCGGCTACTTTAGAGCGCTGTGAGTCGATTTGAGATTTGAGAGTTGAGATTTCCTCCACAGATAAATCTGAGAGCTTTAACTAGGGTCTAAAATTGTGGGCTACTTACCACTCCGGCAGTTCGCAAGTCTCCGTTTTTGAGCAGAGTCATTAATTAATAGTGGCTTGTTTTTCCACAGGATATAACCTTATCTGTGACTGTTTGTGGCAAGTTTGCTTAACGGAGCATATCCGGTCAAGTGTTTGCCTTTCTATTTACTACGTGAAAACTCTTAAACAGTCAGGTTTTCCCGTTAAGTAATTCCCCGGCGTTTGCGAGTGTTCATCTCAGACTCAAAGCAAAGTGGGTGAGAAGTTCGATCGCACACCAGTTTTCGCACACCAGTTTTCCCACTCCCGCGCTGCCACCAGCAAGCTGATGTGACATACCACAGCCACCGGATATCTGTCAATACTTATATCTTAACATTTCTAATTTTTTGCATAATTCTCGTTACCAGGAAGAGCCTGGTAACGCAGCTTGGCGAGGCACAGCCTCCAGCCAAGTCGAGATGGCTGCTATTTCGTCAAGCCGTGTTCGAGAGCGAAGCGAACCAACTCAGTACGGCTGTTAGTACCCGTCTTGCTAAACAAACGGCTGACGTACTTTTCCACATTACGCACGCTAGTTTCCAAGCGGCGGGCAATTTCCTTATTCATCAAACCTTGAGCAACCAAATCCAAAACACTTTGTTCTCGCGGAGTCAAATCAATTTTAATCGGCGAAGGACTTTGGGCGATCGAACTTCGCCCACTCAGCAAAGACTCAATTCTTGCCATTTGGCTTGTCAAAGCAGCAATATCTGGACTTTCAGGATTTTCGCTTGTCTCCTTAGCAGCCGCGCGGCGGGCCAGCAAATTGGTTACTATTGCTACTAATTCGTCAGGATCGAAGGGCTTAGAAAGATAAGCATCGCAGCCTGCTTGATAGCCTTGAATGCGATCGCTCGTCATTCCCTTAGCCGTCAAAAATACCACCGGCAAAGCCTTATAGCGAGGATCTTCCCGCACTTGCTTGAGAAATTGATAACCGTCCACCTGGGGCATCATAATGTCTGAAATCACCAAATCGGGATTGTACTGCTGCAAGAGTTCCCAGCCGTCGCGAGCATTACTGGCAACCTCAACCGCAAAATCGCTATCTTCCAAATAAGCTTGTACTGCTTCCCGCAAGCCCGGTTCATCATCTACCAATAATAATCGTGCTGACATAGTTGTTACCCTTACGCTTTACCACTATTTTTAAATTTAGCCGAATTTAACTCTTATTGTCACTCCATCCATCGACGGAAGTTACAAAATTGTTGTTTAACTCAAGAGTTTTGAGTTAGGTTTTGATCTAACGATGAAAAAGTTGTTAAATCTTTAATTCAAAACTCAAAACTCAAAACTCAAAATTATTCTTGAACCCTTCCACTTAAACTTTGGAACGATCGGTCAAAATTTCATAGCCAGTTTCTGTCACCAACACAGTATGCTCAAACTGAGCCGACATAGCATTGTCAACCGTTACAGCAGTCCACTTGTCAGAAAGCGTCCGAGTGTACTTAGAACCGGCATTCAGAATTGGTTCGATCGCCAATGTCATACCTGCTCGCAATTTCACGTTCGGCATTTCCCGCGTGCGGAAATTGAAAACCGACGGTTCCTCGTGCAAATTTCGCCCGACACCGTGGCCGGTAAACTCCTCAACGATGCTAAAACCGTTGCTTTTGACATGATCTTCGATCGCACCAGCGAGATCGAGCAAATAAGCTCCAGCCTTCACTTGTTCGATGCCTTTGTAGAGAGCTTCTTCTGCGACTCGGATTAATTTTGCCGATTCGGGAGTCACTTCCACAACTGCGATCGTGATGCAAGAATCGCCGTGAAAACCTTGATAATAGGCCCCCGTATCTACCTTAAGAACATCTCCTGCCCGAATTACTTTTTTGGGACTGGGTATGCCGTGAACAACTTCGTTATTAATGCTAGAGCAAATCGATCCCGTGAAACCGTGATAGCCTTTAAAACTGGGAGTTGCACCCATTTCGCGGATACGTTTTTCCGCGTAAGCATCCAAATCAGCAGTAGTCATTCCCGGTTTCACCATTTGGGAAATTTCTTTGAGTACCGTTGCAACGATTTTCGCTGCTTGCCGCATAATTTCGATTTCGCGTTCCGACTTAATTTCAATGCCTCGACGCTGTTTTTTGACTTGGGGTGCTTGAGTTGGGCTAGAAAGCAGACTGCTAAAAATATTCATGTATTGATCGGCGGGTAATTTTGTACTTTGACGGCAGGTTGAAGCAAAAAACGGCAAATATCCAGCTTTTTGTGGAAAAACGGGTGTCTTGTTCCGAACTGTCGATCGCTTGTCCTTTTAGCTAGCTTAATATTTTTCTCACTAATCAGCACGGGATTGAGGGGTCAACAAAGCGGTTTCAACCGCCGAGTCCGTCGGCTCAGGATTTCCGAGTATTCCTGTGAGGTTAGCAATTGCGGCAATTAACTTAGTTATGTCAACTGGTTTAGATAAGTGCATCTGGAAACCAGCTTCCAGCGCTTGCTGGCGCTCTTCCTCTCTCGCGTAGGCCGTCAGGGCGATCGCAGGCATCTTTCCACCCCTGAGCACTTCCATTTCTCTCACCCGCGCGATCAACTCATAGCCGTCTGCTTCCGGCATTCCAATGTCGCTCAGCAGCAGATCCGGCCAATAACTCTCCAGTGCAGCTAGAGCCCCGGCCACCGATGCAGCCGATCGCACCATAGCTCCTTCGTCCTCGAGTAAAGCAATCAAAAACTCCCGCGTGTCATCGTCATCATCCACCACCAGCAATTGCAAATTAGTTAGAGTGGGGAGAACCTCTGTCGCGTCATTGAGTTCCGACCAAGTATCCCCTGCACCTCCGGTCTTCCTCTGTGCAAGAGGTAAAGCCACCGTAAATTTCGCACCCTCGCCCGGATTATTCTCTGCCTGCACCTTACCGCCGTGCTGTTCCACCAAGTGACGGACGATCGCCAATCCCAGTCCCAAACCCCCGTAAGACCTAGTTGTGCTGCTATCAGCTTGGCGGAAGCGATCGAAAACATAAGGCAAAAAATCAGGAGCGATACCAATGCCGCTATCAATTATCTGAATTTGAGCCTCATCGCCAACTGACTCTAACCGCACTTCTACTTTACCCTCTTGCGGACTAAACTTAATCGCATTTGACAGCAAATTCCACACAATTTGCTGCAAGCGATCGAAATCGCCGATAACTTCACCTACATTAGGACTGCACGTTAATTCTATGACTATTGATTTTTCCTCAGTCAGCGGCTGCAAAGAATCTATTGCCAGCTTGATCGCAGATTCCAACCGAATCGGATGCATATTTAAATTTAATTTCCCCCGCAGAATCCGCGAAACATCTAAAATATCTTCGATGAGTTGAGCTTGAGATTTAGCATTGCGCTCAATTGTTTCTAGGGCTTTCTCAATAGTATCTTGGTCAAATGTTTTGGTACGAAGCAGCCTAGACCAGCCGAGAATTGCATTTAAAGGAGTACGGAGCTCGTGAGAGAGAATAGCTAGAAATTCATCCTTCATCTGGTTAGCTCTCTCCGCTTCTTGCCGCGCCACTTGTTCGCGGATTAGTCTGCTGCGTTCTTCCTCTGCTTGCTTGCGGTCTGTGACATCTCTAACCGTACCCACGTGACCGATCAGTTTTCCCAAATCCGAAAACATTGGCGACGACTGCACATTAATCCAACGCACAGTTTCGCTACCAGCTAATCGAAACTCGTTAGAATATTCGTGGCCTTCTTTAATCCAAGCTAACCAATGTGCTACTACGCGATCGCGATCTTCTTCATGAACTTCCCGCTGCCAAATCTCTGCTAAACTTTCCTCCAATGTTAACCCGCAAATTGCTTGACAACGGGGATTGATGTATGTACAGCGGCCTTCAACGTCAGCTAAGTAAATTCCTAGCGGGGAACAAGCACACAAAGTGCGAAACCGCTCTTCACTTTTACTTAGTTCACTATTAACAGCAGCTAGCTGTGTTGCTTGCTGTTTCACCTCGACTGTTTTTTGGAACAATTCCACAAATACCCCCACCTTCGATGTCAATATTTCCGGTTCCAAGGGTTTGAACAGGTAATCTACCGCACCCAAAGAATAACCTTTAAACACGTGGGTGTCATTACTGCTAAATGCTGTGATAAAAATAATCGGAGTCGATCGCGATCGATCTCTAGAGCGAATCAATGTTGCTGTCTCAAATCCATCCATTCCCGGCATCTGCACATCAAGCAAAATTACTGCAAAATCTTCATTAAGCAGACATCTCAGAGCCTCCGCGCCCGAATTAGCTTGTACTAGATGATAAGAGGGGCTGTTGAGAATAGCTTCTAGAGCTATCAAATTTTCTGGGCGATCGTCAACTAAAAGGACATTTACTCGATGGGGGGACTGCAGATTCATAATTTTTTTAATCTTTAATTCTTAGCAAATTGACTACACAGGGAGCAATTTTAGAGAGGGGTAAAATCCAGTCTACTTCAACATTTGCGATCGCCGATGCTGGCATGGTCGGGCATAGAGCTGAAGCCGGTTCCTCCACGAATGTCAATCCTCCCTCAGCTTTAATTTTTGCCAGCCCTTCACTGCCATCCGAATTAGCTCCCGTTAAAATTATGCCGATAACTTTCTCCCCAAAGGCATCCGCAGCAGACTCAAACAGCACATCGATTGAGGGCCGCGCGTAGCACACAGGAGCCTCAGTTGATAGTGCAAATTTAGGAGTTCCGCGATTGGGGATTGGGGATTTTGAATTATGGATTGACTCCACTGCCACGCTCCCCCATTCTGTCAAGTTGTTTTCATACAGGCTAAACTCCTCCTCAGAGCGCGATTCTATTAGCAAGTGATAGTCCGCAGGAGCCAAATAAACCCGTCCAGGTACGATCGGCTCTTTGTCTTGGGCCTCTGTGATTGGGAGAGAGCTTTGCTGTTGTAAAAAATCAGTAAGCCTATTCTGAGAACTCTTATGGCGGTGTTGGACAATAACTACAGGCAAAGGAAAGCTTGTTGGCAAATCTGCCAGCAGCACAGTCAGAGCCTCTAGCCCTCCCAAAGACGTGCCTACAACCACTATTTCAAAATTTTTTTTATTTAATTCTCCGGTAGAGTTTATCACTACTTTCAAGTGCTTCATAATATTTTTCATAAGGTGTAAAAATCAGAGACTCCTGATGTCCCAGGCCTAAAACCCCAAACATTACCAGGCTCTCATAAAAAAGCTTGTGTACCCGCTCTTGGAGGTGTGAATTGAAATAAATCATCACATTACGGCATAAAATAACATTAAATTCATTAAAAGAATTATCCGTTGCTAGGTTGTGGTGAGCAAAGACAATATTCTCTTTAAGTGAAGAGCGAAAAATCGCATTTTCATAGGCAGCGGTGTAATACTCAGAAAACGCTTTCTTGCCCCCAGCTTGGTGGTAGAGTTGCGTATATTCTTGCATTTGTTTCAGCGGGAATATCCCTGTTTTTGCGGTTTTCAAAACTAATTCATTCATGTCCGTAGCGTAAATCCGACAACGGTCATACAGTCCTTCTTCTTGCAGCAAGATTGCCATAGAATAGACTTCTTCTCCCGTTGAACATCCAGCGTGCCAAATCCGAATAAAAGGATAAGTACGCAGCAGCGGCACCACTTTATTTCTGAAACTAATGTAAAAGCTGGGATCGCGAAACATCGCCGTTACATTGACAGAAATGTCCAGCAGTAAACGGTCTAGGTAAGCAGGATTGTGAAGTACCTTTTCCTGAAGTGCAGACACAGTGGTGAGCCGTTCCGAGCGAATAGTGTTCCAAATACGGCGCTTGAGAGAGGCAAGAGCATAATTGCGGAAATCAAATCCGTAATAGCGAAACATTCCCTCTAGTAGGAGTTGAATTTCGATTGTTTCAAGTTCATGGCTTTCGGGCATTTTTAATTATTTATTGGGAATTGCGAATGGGGCATGGGGCATGGGGCATGGGGCATGGGGCATAGTTGACTGTTGACTGTTGACTGTTGACTGTTGACTGCTGACTGTTGACTGTTGACTGTTCACTGCTGACTGCTGACTAATGACTAATGACTAATGACTAATGACTAATGACTAATGACTAATGACTAATGACTATCGATAAAGCCAGACACGCAGCAGCGAGAGCAACTGTTCCGTATCAACAGGTTTGGTAATGTAGTCAGACGCACCAGCTTCGATACATTTTTCCCGATCGCCCTTCATAGCTTTCGCAGTCAGAGCAATCATTGGCAAGGAAGCAAATTGAGGCATATTACGAATTGCTTGCATGGTTTCGTAACCGTCCATCTCTGGCATCATCACGTCCATCAACACAATATTTATCTCAGGCGTATTTTGCAATTTAGTAATGCCCTCTCTGCCATTTTCAGCATACACAACTTCCATTTTATGGCGCTCCAGCATACTTGTGAGGGCGAAAATATTCCGCATATCGTCGTCAACAATCAAGACTGTTTTGCCCGCGAGCGTCGAATCAGTTTGATACAATTGCTCTAGCATTTGGCGCTTTGGTTCCGGCAAATTTGCTTGAACTCGGTGCAAAAACAAAGCTGTTTCATCTAACAAACGTTCTGGCGATCGCACATCTTTAACAATGATTGTTTCCGCCATGCGCTTGAGTTGAGTTTCTTCGGCTCTCGTCAACTCTTTGCCCGTATAAATAATAATCGGCAGAGTTTTCAAACTTGCCTCTTGCTTGATCTGCTCAATCAGTTCAAAACCCGTCATATCTGGCAGTCCCAAATCGAGGACGATGCAGTCAAAATGCCCCGATTTCAAAGTTGCTAGCGCCTCTGCACCACTCCCCACAGCCGTGGTAGAAACATCGTGATTGCCGATTAAATCCACAATGCTCAGACGCTGTGTTTCGTCGTCTTCCACGACTAGCAAATTCTTCACGGGCCGCTCCACAAACCCCTTAATATCAGTCAAAGCTTTGCTCAAAGCTTCGCGACTGACAGGCTTTTGTAAGTACGCGATCGCCCCTAACTGCAAACTGCGCTGCCGCCCTTCTTCAACTGATACAATGTGAACCGGAATGTGGCGCGTACTTGGGTCGTGCTTCAAGCGATCGAGCACTGTCCAGCCATCCATCACAGGCAAATTTAGATCCAGCATAATCGCCGTTGGCTTGAACTCTCGCGCCATCGCCAAACCGATATCGCTCCGTAAAGCCACTAAACCTTTAAAACCCTGTTCCCGCGCCATATCCAAGAGAATCCGAGCGAAGTTTACATCATCCTCGACAATTAACAGCACGCGATCGTCGAGTTCGACATTTTCCCGATCGTCAGCGATAATCGGTGATGGATAAGAGGCGATCGGCAAGTTGAAATTCGGCGAAGGAAGTGCGGGAGAAACAGGAGGGGGTAATTGAGGCGTTTGCTTGCCCATTCCCGGTTCCATATCATTCATTATTCGCGATTCTTGGTAAGTTTGTGGCAGATAAAGCGTGAACTTACTACCCTCACCAGGATGACTTGTCAATTTAATTTCTCCGCCTAACAGATTAGCGATTTCTCTACTAATTGACAAACCCAAACCTGTGCCCCCGTATTTGCGGCTAGTGCTACCATCAGCTTGTTGGAAAGCCTCAAAAATAACCCTGTGTTTTTCAGCAGAAATCCCAATCCCGGTATCGCTAACAGAGAAAGCCAAAACAGTAGGGGAACTGCTTAAACTTTCTATCTCTAAACTCCACCCTTCCCGCGCTACTTCGACACGCAATTTCACCTCACCCCGCTCTGTAAACTTAAACGCATTCGAGAGGAGATTCTTCAAAACTTGTTGCAGCCGTTTAGCATCCGTATAGAGACCTTTTGGCAACCCAGCCTCAAGCTCTATTTGAAAACTCAACTTCTTATCCTGGGCGATTTGGCGGAAAGTCCGATCCAAATGATCTCGCAATTCCGTAAACAACACTTGCTCAATTTCCACCGACATCGTGCCTGATTCAATCTTAGCAAGATCCAAAATGTCATTAATCAGCCCCAGCAAATCATTTCCCGCCGAGTAAATTGTGCGCGTGTATTCAACTTGCTTCTGAGTCAAATTACCCTCAGTATTGTCAGAAAGTAATCGAGCCAGAATCAACAGCGAATTCAGCGGAGTTCGCAACTCGTGAGACATATTTGCCAGAAACTCCGACTTATACTTAGAAGTTAGAGCCAACTGTTCGGCTCTTTCTTCCAACAACCCCCTCGCCTGTTCGATATCTCGGTTTTTCCGCTCAACTTCCTTATTTTGCAGCGCTAGCAATTCAGCTTGTTCTTCTAGTTCTTCATTCGTTTGTTGCAATTCTTCCTGCTGACTCTTCAACAGTTCCTCCGATGCACGGAGCGACTGCGCTTGTTGTTCGAGACGCTTGTTAGTTTCCGTTAGTTCTTTTTGCTGAGTTTGCAACTCTTCTGCCAAAGACTGCGACTGTTTCAGCAGCTCTTCCGTCCGCATACTCGCCGCAATTGTATTTAAGACAATGGCGATACTTTCTGTAAGTTGGTCGAGGAATGTCAAGTGTATTTCGCTGAAGCGGCGGAACGAAGCTAACTCAATTACTGCCGTCACTTGTCCCTCAAATAATACGGGTAAAACCACGACATTCAACGGCGTAGATTCTCCCAGTCCCGATCCAATTTTAACGTAGTTTTCCGGCACTTCAGTCAACAGTATTCGTTCCTTTTCCAGGGCGCACTGTCCTACCAAACCTTCGCCTAAATGGAATCTATTTCCTAACTGTTTGCGTTCGCGATATGCGTAGGTACTTAAGAGTTTGAGAAACGGATCGTGATCCACAGATTCCATCATAAAGAATACGCCATGCTGAGCAGAAACCAGGGGCGTCAATTCTGATAGAATTAGTTTAGAAACAGTTTCTAAATCCCGCTGACCTTGTAGCATTCGAGTGAACTTAGCAAGGTTTGTTTTCAGCCAATCTTGCTCAGTATTCTTCTGCGTCGTCTCCCGGAGATTGGCGATCATCTGGTTAATGTTGTCCTTAACAATGGCAACTTCTCCTTCAGTGGCGACGGAAATTGACCTCGTTAAATCACCTCTGGTAACAGCAATTGCCACTTCTGCGATCGCCCGCAACTGAGTAGTCAAATTCGCCGCCAACTCATTCACATTATCCGTCAAATCTCGCCACGTCCCCGCCGCACCCGGAACCTTCGCCTGACCACCCAATTTCCCTTCAATTCCCACCTCCCGCGCCACCGTAGTAACTTGATCGGCAAACGTCGCCAGCGTATCAATCATCTCGTTAATCGTATCTGCCAGAGTCGCAATTTCTCCCTTAGCTTCCAGCATTAATTTGCGCTTCAAATCCCCATTCGCCACCGCCGTCACAACTTTAGCAATACCCCGCACTTGCGCTGTCAAATTCCCCGCCATCGAGTTTACGTTGTCGGTTAAATCTTTCCAAGTTCCCGCAACTCCTTTCACGTCAGCTTGACCGCCCAATTTACCCTCAGTTCCCACCTCCCGCGCCACCCGCGTTACCTCAGAAGCGAAGGAATTAAGCTGATCCACCATCACGTTAATGGTATCTTTCAACTCCAGAATTTCGCCTTTGACATCAACGGTGATTTTCTTAGACAAATCGCCATTTGCCACCGCTTTCGTCACTTCCGCAATATTCCGTACCTGCGCCGTCAAATTCCCCGCCATCAAGTTAACATTATCAGTTAAATCTTTCCAAGTTCCCCCTACACCCCGCACGTAAGCTTGCACACCTAATTTACCTTCCGTTCCTACTTCCCTAGCAACTCTGGTTACTTCAGATGCGAAGGAACTCAACTGATCCACCATGATGTTAATCGTGTTTTTCAGTTCGAGAATTTCCCCTTTCACATCTACTGTAATTTTCTTCGACAAGTCCCCATTCGCCACAGCGGTTGTCACTTCCGCAATGTTCCGCACTTGGGCGGTAAGATTACCCGCCATCGAGTTAACTGAATCCGTTAAATCTTTCCAGGTTCCGGCAACTCCTTTAACTTCAGCTTGCACGCCTAATTTCCCTTCGGTTCCCACTTCCCTAGCCACCCGCGTTACTTCAGATGCGAAGGAATTAAGTTGATCCACCATCGTGTTAACGGTGTTCTTCAGTTCCAGAATTTCACCTTTAACATCTACTGTAATTTTCTTGGATAAATCCCCATTTGCCACAGCAGTCGTAACAGCCGCAATATTCCGTACTTGCTCTGTCAAACTACCCGCCATAAAATTAACTGAATCAGTTAAATCCTTCCAAGTTCCTGCTACGCCTCGGACATCGGCTTGACCGCCGAGTTTACCTTCCGAACCCACTTCCCTAGCAACCCTGGTTACTTCAGATGCAAAGGAATTAAGCTGATCCACCATCACGTTAATGGTGTTTTTCAGTTCTAAAATCTCGCCTTTAACCTGTACCGTAATTTTTTTAGATAAGTCACCGTTAGCCACCGCCGTCGTCACCTCAGCAATGTTGCGGACTTGTGCTGTTAAATTCCCGGCCATTGAGTTAACTGAATCCGTTAAATCTTTCCAGGTTCCTGCTACTTCCTGCACTTCAGCTTGTACGCCTAATTTCCCTTCTGTTCCCACTTCCCTAGCAACCCTGGTTACTTCAGATGCGAAGGAATTTAACTGGTCAACCATCGTGTTGACGGTGTTTTTGAGTTCGAGAATTTCCCCTTTAACATCGACGGTAATTTTCTTGGATAAATCGCCCTTTGCCACAGCGGTTGTCACTTCAGCGATGTTGCGGACTTGTGATGTCAAACTGCCTGCCATGAAGTTAACGCTATCAGTTAAATCCTTCCAAGTTCCCGCAACTCCTTTAACTTCTGCTTGACCGCCGAGTTTGCCTTCGGAACCCACTTCTCTCGCCACCCGCGTTACTTCAGATGCGAAGGAATTTAACTGATCCACCATGATGTTAATAGTGTTTTTTAACTCCAGAATTTCACCTTTAACATCTACTGTAATTTTTTTAGATAAGTCACCATTTGCCACAGCGGTTGTCACTTCCGCAATGTTCCGTACTTGTGCCGTAAGATTACCCGCCATCGAGTTAACTGAATCCGTTAAATCTTTCCAGGTTCCTGCAACTCCCCGCACTTCAGCTTGCACCCCTAATTTGCCTTCCGTTCCTACTTCCCTAGCAACTCTGGTTACTTCAGATGCGAAGGAACTCAACTGATCCACCATGATGTTAATCGTGTTTTTCAGTTCGAGAATTTCGCCTTTTACATCTACTGTAATTTTTTTGGATAAATCGCCATTTGCCACAGCGGTGGTCACGTCAGCAATGTTGCGGACTTGGGCTGTTAAATTCCCCGCCATCGAGTTAACTGAATCCGTTAAATCTTTCCAGGTTCCGGCAACTCCTTTAACTTCAGCTTGCACCCCTAATTTGCCTTCCGTTCCCACTTCCCTAGCCACCCGCGTTACTTCCGACGCAAAGGAACTCAACTGGTCTACCATTGTGTTAACAATTTGCGCTGTTTGGAGGAATTCTCCTTTGAGGGGTCGGTCTTCTATTTCTAAGGCGATGGTTTGCGATAAATCTCCTTTTGCTACGGCCCGAATGACTCTGGCGGTTTCAGAGGTTGGTTGCACTAAATCTGTAATTAGGGTATTGACAGAATTTACGCTAGCGGCCCATGACCCCTCGGCGCTGCCGATGGTGGCCCGCTGGGAGATTTTGCCTTCTTTACCAACCACTGTGCCGATCCGATCGAGTTCGGCCGCCATTCTCTCATTGAGCTCGATAATTTCGTTAAGTTCGTCAGCAATTTTCCCCGCTAGACCGGTCTGGTCTATAGGCATCCGAACTGAAAAGTCCCCTTTTTTGACTGCTACTAAGGTTCTGAGTAACTGTTTGGCATAACCATTATTTGAATTGGGGCTTGTTATCTGTGCAGTTGACATGACCGTTACCTTTTGGGAGTTTGAAGGGGAAGGGGGGAATATTTTTGGGATTATTGATATTATCCGACTAAAGCAGTGTCTGATTGCTTCTATCGAAAGATGGATGACAAATTGCTGTTGGTCAGCTATCGACTTATTAGTTATTTTACACTGGTTAGCAGGCTCTTCTTGGTAACGAGTTAATTGTGGGGTGTCAGGAACAGGCACGAAAGCCTGTTCCACCCTGTTCCACAAAGAGTGAATTTTATTGTGGGGCGGGCATCCTGCCCGCCCTACAGATTACCAACTGCGATTATTTCCAATTTTGCCACGAACTATTGAAAATAGAAGTACCCGGAAAGGCGATCGGATTAGCATTTTGTTGCAACCGCAACTGCAAAACTTCCAAGTTTGGCTCGCGGGATGGCAATTCGTCCACTAATTCATAAGGTAAAATCCCTTTTTCCAAGGAAAAAGCAGCCGTAACTCCCGCCGCCGCACCGGCAGACCATTCAAAAGAATGCACTCGATAAGCAGCGGCCGCTGTGTGGCTAACAGCAATACTTTTACCTGCCACTAACATATTGTCAATTTTCTGGGGAATCATTGCCCGCAGCGGAATTTGGAAGGGATAAGCTTGCCCTTGACCTTTGCGAGTGCCTTCCCGTTCGGTGTTGCCCGGTGCTTCTGGGGGGCTGTTGGTCATGCAGGGGTGAAAGTCGATCGCATAATGACCGATACCGACAGAATCAGGATAAATCGTAGCGCGCGATCGCGATTTTGTATCCTCAACAGATTGACTTCCCACAGCCAAAGCCGGCGCATTCAAACCACCCACAGCCAACCACAAATTGCGATACTCTTCCTCCGACAAATTCTGGCGATAAAAATCAGCCGTAAAGTCAGTGCGAGACATATCAACTTCCCACACCGTAAAACCTTGAGGCTGATTGAAACTCGGCCGCCCAATAATACGCCTGCCCTCCCGCATATAAGGATATTTAGAAAGTCCGTGCACCGTCCCCATCGGCGAATCCAACCCGCTCAAAAAACGATTGTTTGGATGAGGCTTTTTCACTCCATCTCCTAGCTGCGAGTCAGTAGTTCCTGTTACCAACCAGTAGAAAAATCCTTTGGCATTTTCCTCTCCTCTTCGCAAAGTTTCCGTTCGCAAACCGCCCATCCATCCCCCCGGTTGCAGTTGACCGGCCGCTTCCAACTGCGCGCGAGAATAAATTAAATTATCCTGGGCAGAACCGGGACGATAGTCATTTCCCCAAGTCCAGTTTTGCATCGAAATATCCCCCGGATAAATGGGGAATTGCTTCGGGTCTGAAGGTCGCTTTTCATCCGGTCTCATACTCCTGATTTGGCGGTAGGTGAAAACTAAGGGAAAGCTAGCCAATCTCTGCAATTCGTAGCTGTAGTAAGGAGCGTATTGTTGATAAAAAGACGGCACCTGATGCTGCTGCGGTTCCTTCGTTGCCTCCATCGCAAAGGTGTAGGTAAAACCTTGAGTGCAGTAAGCGTCGCCGCTTGGGCTAGCGGAGGAAGGTTCGAGAGGGGAACGCGGGTCAATTCCGAGGCGGTAGGGAACATCGGCAAGTCCGATCAATTCCCCTGTTTCGGTGGCATCTACAACGTACCAATCAGCACCCCCCCTAGCCCCCGCTTGTAAAGGGGGGGAACTTGTGGAATTCCCCGCTTGTAAAGGGGGGGAACTTGTGGAATTCCCCCCCCTTGGCAAGGGGGGGTTAGGGGGGGTTCCAGATGATTTGGGAATAAACTGAATAATAGTTTTGTTAAAGCGCGGAGAATTATCGTAGCGATAGGCATCTTCGATAGTCTGAGAAAGAGTTTCGGTGTTGATTGGCGGGGTGTTGGGGGCCGATTTGTGTTGAATGGCGATCGCACTTTTAATTTGTTGACCGCCAACCGTATTCCCCGCCACAGCAGGAGTAATGCCTAGTTCTTTAATAACTGTATTGGGAAACCATTTCAGCGTGCCTTTGCCTTTTCTAGCGGCATCCTGCAAGATGTTAAATAGAATTTTGTGACCGTCGTAGGGCATGAAACACGAATAGCTAACCCAACAGCCTCCGGGATTTAACCGGCCGTAATGTTCCTTGATCCGCGCCCGCAATTCTAGGTAGCCACGGGGGTAAAATAAGAGCGATCGCTGAGTGTCTCTTTCATCGAGTGCGGAAGTTCCCTGGGAGGAAATTTGACCGCCTACCCAGTCAGTAATTTCAGTCAGGCAAACTGTGCGCCCCGCCAGCAAACCTTCGTAAGCGGTAGCAGCGCCTGCGAGCCCGCCGCCTGCTACTAGAATGTCGCAAGTTTCTGCATTGTCTGGATTGCGGGGAGGTGCGGCAAATACTGGCGAAATGCTCCCAATCGCGGAAATGATGCCGAGGGTGAGGCTAAGGATCGATCGACCTTTGAGCAAAAATAGATACTGTCGAAGTTTCATCGGAGATTGTGGAATTAATTTTGACATCAACGAAAAACACTCATCCTATCTAAGTGTTCCTTTTGCAGTATACTGGTATTTCGCGGTGTTGTCAGGGAAAACTTTTTTAGATAAGAGGCATTAATACCAGCAACAACTATTGAACAGCCGGATGAACCTTATGCTCAAGATTGTCAAATTTTTTAGGTTATTTATTCCTTTTGAGACTTTAACAATTACTACCAGTTTAACTTTTTCGGAAGTTGTGTCCAGGTTGGACGAAGTTGTCACTCCTCCTAAACTTTTTAGAATAACTCTACCCTTTGGTTCGCCACCTGCCAAACCCTATGAAGGAAAAATTTCTGGCAAGAGATTCAAAATCAATCGCATCATCATCGGTCGCAATTCATTTATCCCAATTATAGAAGGAGATATACATACTCAAAATTTCGGTTGTTACATAAAAATTCGGATGAGTTTACATAAAATAGTTCTAGGATTTATGATTCTTTGGCTGTGGACAACTGGCAGTATAGGAATGTTTTCTTTATTTGCTTGGTTAGTCGAACCCTCCGTGGGACCAATATTTTTACCAATTTTAGGAATGTTTATTTTCGGCTGGCTTTTGTGCTTGATTACCTTTAAAATAGAAGCAAAAGCAGCTATAAAATTTTTATCAATTCTCTTAACATAAAGTAATTTATCACCACCATATTTGAGCTGTATTATTAAAAACAATCTGGCTTCATCTGCGACAAAAAAAACTAAACTTTCCGGGATTACCCATGCGTCAAAACAAACTCAAACAAAAAATTAAACAAGGCGAAACAGTCCTCGGTTTATTTATGAACTGCGCTTATCCCGCATTCATGGAAATCTGCGGTCACGCTGGATTTGATTTCGCCGTTATCGATATGGAACACGGCCCCCTGAACCCGCTTGCTGCTGAAGATTTGTGTCGCGCCGCCGACTGCACCGGAATTGCACCGATTATTCGTGTCCGCAAAAACGATGGGCCACAAATTCAACGAGCTCTCGATATCGGCAGTGCAGGCGTTCAAGTACCTCAAATTGAAAGCAAAATCGATGCCGAAACCGCTGTCAAAAGCGCTAAATACAGTCCTCTGGGCACGCGAGGTCTTTCCTTTGCTACGCGGGCCGGACTTTACACCGCAGCAGGTACAAATATCACCGATCGACTCAACGAAGAATCCTTAGTTGTGATTCATGTCGAAGGCAAAGGCGGCATCGACAACCTGGCAGAAATTGTTACTGTGCCAGAGGTGGATGTGATTTTTCTAGGGCCTTACGATCTGTCACAGTCGATCGGCATTCCCGGCCAAGTCCGCGATCCCCGAGTCATCGACATGATGCAGGAGGCAGTGCAAACCATCCGCAAAGCAGGCAAAGCCGCCGGTACTTTTGCCGAAAACCCCGAAATCGCCCAGCAGTGGATTGATGCTGGCGTTCAGTACGTCGCACTTGGGGTCGATGTTGCCGTTTTCCTGCGGGCCTGTCAGTCGCTGGTGAAAGCAGTGAATCGATTTTAGATTTTAGATTTTGGATTTTCGATTAAAAGAAGAACAAGCCCCCGGATTCATCTTGCAAGCTTTACGATATCTTTGCAATTTTTGTAGTGTCTTTTACGACACATACAAAAAACCTGCGCTAGAGTAGAAGCATACACCTCCTAAAGGCAAAATAAGGGAGGGGAGCAAGGCTTCAGGGAGTAAAATCTATGAAAACCGTATTAGAATCCATTCATTTGGATTATGCCTTCATGTTTACTTTCAAAAAAGTAAACTCGATTAAGCTAGAAGGTTTCAAGGAATTTTTTGACGATATGCCTGTCGATCCGTATGTGAAAGGTAAGTATCGTTCGAGAAGATTGTCGCGGTTTGCAGTCAACGGAAATGAGTTAGTTAAGTTACCTCACGGCTATTTGTATCAAAGCAAAACATATAATCCGCTAGTGGGTGATATCAGGCGGGAATTTGCCGAATTGGACGATCGGCTAATTGCCCTCGATAATTTCAAACAGATGATTTTTGCTTTTTTCGATTCCTGCAAAATTCACCCTGAAGCTGAAATCGGCATCCATCAAATCAGGACAACTTGTTCGCCGCACAATTTCGGCAACCCCGCACCGGAAGGCATTCACCAAGACGGTACTGACTTTATCGGGATTTTCTCGGTTGACAGAACTAATATTGTAGGCGGGGAAACGCATTTGTACTTGGCTAAAAAAGAGAAGCCAGTTTTTAATAAAATTCTGCATCCGGGAGAATTGCTGTTGGTTAATGACCACGAGTTTTTCCACTTTACTACACCGATTAAACCGGAATCTGAAGGAGTGGGAACCAGGGATGTCTTTGTGCTGACTTCTCCGAGTTTGCTTTGCGATTGAGGAAAGTTGGGCAATTGCGCGTCTTTCGTTCGTAGTGAGGACTTTATACCATTTTTCTAAAGATGTGCTATGGATGAAGTCTTAGCCCCCCCTTAATA